>DASUFF010000038.1:0-3293 GCA_036274695.1 bacterium
GAAGAGGAGCCGGATGCGGGCACCGTCGTCTTTCCGCGCGGTTACAAGGTCGGGCATCTGGCCCAGCACATTCACTTCACCCGGCCGACCGTCCTGGAAGAGGGCTGCCTGGGCCTCCCCGAAGGGGAGGAGCACGACGAGTACAAGGTGGAGCGCATCCTCTTCGGCCTTGGGTTCAGCAAGGACGACATGTACCGCTCCCCGGACGAGTTCTCCGGCGGCTACCAAGTCCGCCTGAACCTGGCGAAGGTCCTGGTCTCGAAGCCCAACCTCCTGCTCTTGGACGAGCCCACCAACTACCTGGACATCATCTCCGTCCGCTGGATCACGAAATTTCTCCGCGCTTGGGAAGGCGAGATGATCCTCATCTCCCACGACCGCGAATTCATGGACAGCGTGACGACGCACACCGCGGCCATTCACCGCGCGAAGATCAAGAAGGTGCAGGGCGGGACGGAAAAACTCTACGCCCAGATCGCCCAGGAAGAGGAGATCCACGAGAAGACGCGCCAGAACGAGGAGAAGCGCCGCGAGCAGATCGAAGCCTTCGTGGCCCGCTTCAAAGCAAAAGCTTCCAAGGCGGCCGCGGCCCAGTCCCGCATCAAGATGCTGGAGAAGATGCCGACCCGGGAGGTATTGCAGCGCATCGCCGACCTCGACTTCGAGTTCCGCTCCGCGCCCTTCGAGGCCAAGACGGCCATGGAGGCCCAGGGCTTGACCTTCGGTTACGAGGACGGCGAGCCCTTGTTCCGCGATTTGACCTTCTCGCTCGGAGCGAAGGAGCGCATCGCCGTCATCGGAAAGAACGGCAAGGGCAAATCGACCTTGCTCAACGTGCTCGCCGGCGAACTGGACCCTCAGGCGGGGACGATCCGTTCCCATCCGAACGTCAAGCTCGGCTACTTCGGCCAGACCAACATCGACCGGCTGAACCCCAAATACACGGTGGAGGAGGAGATCGGCAGCGCCAACCTGGAGTTGAACCGCACCTCGGTGCGCGGCCTCTGCGGCATCATGATGTTCTCCGGCGATGCCGCCGAAAAGCGCGTCTCGGTGCTCTCCGGCGGCGAGCGCAGCCGCGTCCTCCTGGGCAAGATCCTGGCGGCGCCGGCCAACGTCCTCTTCCTGGACGAGCCCACGAACCATCTGGACATGCAATCCATCGAGGCCCTGGTGGACGCGATCGACTTGTTCGAAGGCGCGGTGATGATCGTCACGCACAGCGAGATGATCCTGCGCGAGGTGGCCACCAAGCTGATCGTCTTCCAGCACGGCACCGCCGAGGTCTTCAACGGCACTTACGAAGAGTTTCTGGAGAAGGTGGGCTGGGAAGAAGAGGCGGACGGCAAGCCCAAGAAATCGGCTCCGGCCAAGGCCGCCGTGCCGTCGCCGGTCGTGGCCGAGCCGGTGAATAAAAAGGAGGCCCGTAAAAAGCGGGCGGACGTCGTCGCCGAACGGTCGAAAATTTTAGGTCCATTGAAAAAAGAGATGGAGACGCTCGAGGCCGACATCACCAGGCTGGAAGGCGAGCAGGCGGCGGTGAATCAGGAGTTGGCGGCGGCGTCGGAATCCAAAAACATCGATTCATTCGTGAAACTCTCCAAGAAGATGAAGGAGATCCAGGACGAGATCGAGGAGAAGTTCGGGCGCCTGGAGACGGTCACCAAGAAGCACGACGAGAAGAACCGCAGGTACGAGGAACTGCTCGCGGAGGAGGCGTGATCCGGATCCTGCTTTTCATCGGATTGATGTACCTTCTCTATCTGGTGCTGACGAAGCCGTTCCACGAGTTGTTCGGACGTCCCAAACAGCCCAAGTTCGAATCCTCGAAGACCCATCCCAAAAAGCCGAAGCCGAAGCCGGCGGAAAACGCCGAAGAAATGTCCGCCTGCTCCCTTTGCGGGACCTTCATCTCGCGGCGCGAAGGCGAGATCCGCGACGGCAAGTTCGTCTGTAAGCCGCATTGTCACTTCTAAGAGGTATTTGACAGTCTGTGCGCCTTTATGCTTTTATGTATTTATGAATACCCGCATCACCATCGACCTTCATGATCCGGATCTTCTCCGGCTTTTGAAGCTGGAAGCCGCTCAAGAGGGCAAACCCATCCGCGAGGTGATCGTCGCCGCCCTGGAAGGTTATTTTTCCGCGAGGCGGGAGAACCGCGCCGTCATGACGCTGGCCGAGAAGGTCTTCGCCGATTGGGACAACCCCAAGGACTCCGAATATGACCGCCTGTGAACCGGGGGATCTCGTCCTCGTCCCCTTTCCCTTCACGGATTTGAGGACGACCAAGAAACGCCCCGCTTTGGTGCTTGCGACGATCCCTTCCAAAATTCTGCCGACTTTGTTCGTCGTTGCCATGGCGACCAGTCAAACGGCTGGAGAGAAAATTTTGGGCGATTACGACCTGCAGTCTTGGAAGGAGGCCGGACTTTTACACCCATCCCGGTTGAGACTGGCAAAGGTGGTTTCGCTCGAAGAGGATTTGATCCAAAAAAGACTGGGCCAATTGCAAAAGGAAGACAGGAAAAACGTCGCCAAGGAATTTCGCAGAGTGTTCAAAGATTGGCAGTAGGATCCGCAATCGGCGCTGTTTCGTGCATGCGGTCGAGATCAACGTGAATCCGTCCGTCCTCGGCGCGGGTCAAAATGTCGGCGAAGCGCTTGTCCCAGACGATCTCGTCGGCCGTATAGGAAAAGCGCGCGTGGATGGGCGCGTAGATGGTGTCGTCGATGCCCGCGAAGGTGATCAGGATCTCCACCTCCGCGTCCTTCATTTCTTTCGCCGTCAGGCCGTGAAAGGGGCTGTCCGGCGTGATTTCGTGCAGCACCGTCCACGACATGTGGAAGACCGGCGAGTGTTTCCGGTCCAGCTTCAGATCGTAAAAATTGCGGTAAGTTTCCCCCTCCGCGGTGGTTTCGTCACGGATGAGATGGACCTCCACGTTCGCGTCGACGATCTGGTTCAGGCGCTCGTTGGCCATCCGGAAGACGAACGAGGGGACGCCGTCGTGCTTGCCGATGACGGCCACGTCGCTGAAGAGCACGCGCGCCGTGGGTCGTGCGAAGCGGGCGTAGAAGAGGCCGGTGATCACCGCCAGGCTGCTCACGCCGAGGAATGCCTCCAGCGTCACCAGGATATTGGCGGCGAAACCGACGGGGCTGATGTGTCCGTAGCCGATGGTCGTCAGCGTTTGGACGCTGAAAAAGAAGCAGTCGCCGAAATGATGGAGAAGCGTATCGCGGCGGATGCCCTCCAGCGTTTCCGGTCCGCACCAGAAATAGGCCAGGCC
>DASUFF010000039.1:0-44193 GCA_036274695.1 bacterium
CATGATCGATCTGGCCGTGAAGGCGGGCGTCAAACCCCGCGTTTTCACCGTCGATACGCTGCGTCTCTTCCCCGAGACCTACGAGCTCTTCGACGCCATCGAAAAGAAATACGGCATCAAGGTCGAGAAGATCGGGCCCGACCCGGAGAAGATCAAAAAGATGGTCGCCGAAAACGGCGAGTATTTGTTTTTCGACTCGAAAGAGAAGCAGGAGTTCTGCTGCCACTTGCGCAAGGTCGAGCCGAACGAGCGCGCCTTGGACACCCTGGACGTCTGGTTGACCGGGCTGCGCGTGGACCAATCCGCCGCGCGCGCGAAGAACGCCAAGAAGTGCGAGATCGTTTTACACGGGCCCGCGAAGCGCCCCATTCTGAAGGTCGCCCCGCTCCTCGATTGGACGGAGAAGCAGCTGCGCGATTACATGGCGGCGAACCAAGTGCCGATGCACAAGCTGCTCAACTCGAATCAGGACGGCTGGTACTACGAGTCCCTCGGCTGCGTGATCTGCACGACGCCCATCGGCCCCAACGAACCGCGCCGCGCCGGCCGGTGGCGGTGGTTCAAGGACGCCGACGATAAGGAATGCGGCATCCACAATAACAAGACGCATAAGGACGAGGTGTAGGGGTAATTCATGAATTACCCCTACGTTAAAACCGCGCGTGAATTAGCCCAGAAGGCGTCTCGTGAGGTCCTCAGCCTCCTTCATCAACCCATCCATCAGGAGCGCAAGCAGGACAAATCCCTCGTGACCGCCGCGGACCTCAGGTCCGACGAGATCCTGCGCGAGGGCCTCCGCAAGGCGTTCCCCGATCACGCCATCTTGACCGAAGAGAACGGCATCGACGGTCCCCGCGACGCCGAATACGTGTGGTTGATCGACCCGCTGGACGGCACGAAGGCCTTCGCCAAGGGCATTCCCGGATTTTCGGTGATGGTGGGTTTGTTGAAAAAGGGCGTTCCGTGCCTGGGCGTCGTCATCGACCCGTTGGAAGCGCGTCTTTATGAAGCGGTGAAGGGGGAGGGCGCCTTCCAAGAACACGCGGGCAGCCGGGGCGCGTTGAAGGTGTCCTCGCGGGAGGCGTTCGATACGCTTCAAGTCGTGGTCTCCACCGGTTTTCCGGAAAAGGCGGCGGCGAAACTCAAGCAAACCTGTCCGGGCCCGTGGCTCGCGCCGATCAACAGCGTCGGCATCAAGGTGGGGCTCGTCGTCCGGCAACTGGCCGACGTCTACGTCAGCCACCATCCGGTGCATTACTGGGACACGTGCGCTCCCCAGGCCATTCTGGAAGAAGCCGGCGGGATGTTCACGAAGCTCGACGGCGCGCCGCTGGTCTACGACCTTTCCGCAGGCTTCGCTCATGTCGGGTTGACTCTGGCCACCAACGGGCGGCAACATCGGGAACTCGTCAGTCGCCTGTCCGATCTTTTCGCCTAAAACCGCACGCAAGGAGGTTTTCCATGGGTACCGTCACACTTCACCGCGTCTTCCGCGCGCCCGCGGACCGGCTTTACCGCGCCTTCCTCGACGCCGACGCCAAGGTCAAATGGCTCCCGCCGCACGGCTTCACCGGAAAGATGCATCACCAAGACCTTAAAGTCGGCGGCACCTTCAAAATGTCGTTCACCAACTTCACCACTGGCAACGGCCATTCTTTCGGGGGCACGTACCTGGAGCTTAAGCCCAACGAACGCATCGTGCACACGGACCGTTTCGATGACCCGAACATGCCCGGAGAGATGACGGTCACCGTCACATTCAAGAAGGTGATGGTCGGCACCGAAGTGAACATCGTTCAGGAAGGGATTCCGGACATGATCCCGGTGGAGGCGTGTTACTTGGGCTGGCAGGAATCGCTGATGCTGCTGGGACAGTTGGTGGAGGCGGAGATCCCCGACTGACTTTCCGATGAATCCGCTATTCTGGACTCGAGGATTCGAATTTCAGTCTCTCTGAGACAAATCTTTCAACGACTTCCTCTCAAAATTGTCTGGCATGAAGTTTGCTCACTATTTTTAAGGTCGGAGCGGAGCAAGAGCATTGACGATAACGAGGAGTCTCAATAGAGAGGACGACGGCCATGACGAACGACGAAAAAATGGATGAGCTTTTAAGGATTGCGAAGGAGCATGGGACTCGCTTTGACCGGTTGGAGGCAAAAGACGAAGAATTATTAAGCCTTATTCTGGAAGAGCGGAAACTCAACACCAGTCGGTTTTCACAAATGTCAAAATCGATTGAGGATTTAAGAGCAGACGTCGGTAAGATGAATGTGAACTTGAGCGCGAGGATCGACTTGCTCTCGGCGGATATGCATGGGTTGAGCGAAGAGTCCTACAAAATGAACCGCCGCGTCGCACGCCTCGAAAAGAAGCTGCTCTCCTAACCCCAGGTTCCCGCTGGCATGATGTTTGCTCTCATTTTTTAAGTCGGAATGAGTGCAAACGGATTGACGATCACAACGAGTCTCAATAGAGAGGGCGACGCCATGACGAACGACGAAAAAATCGATGAGGTATTAAGAATCGTGAAGGGGCACGAAGTGCGTTTTGATCGGCTGGAGTCCAAGGTTGATAACTTGGAATCCAAAGTCAATGCCGATGCGGCGCGCAGCGAGTCTCGAGACCATGAATTGCTGAAGCTCATTATGGAGCAGCGCGGTGCCTTCGAAGAAGAACGCCAGCTGAATAGGGGACGCTTTGAAGTGGTGGACGGACAAATCAAAGGGCTCCACAAGAAGATAGATGATTTCCGGGATGCGATGACCGCCGATCTCCAAGCGTTTGCTACGGATCTCTACCAAGGAATCGAGCGCATCGAGAGTCTGGAAAAGAAGTTACCCTCCTAACCCCAGGTTCGATCCGCCTCATTCCGCTGAAACTTTGAAACTCCGTAACTCTGAAACTTCCCCAGCCGTTGTTCCATCTTAAGCCACCCGCCCCCAAACATTGAAACGCCCCTTCACCCGCAAACCCAGTCCGGAAGCGCCTTCCCTCCGCTGAAACTTTGAAACTCTGGAACACTGAAACTTTCTGATCGCGTGGATAGAATTTGGCCGCAGGCGATGGATAGAAATGGTTGGGCGACTTTATCTATAAGGAGTATAGTTACCAACGTTAATGGGCGGAACAATTCCTTTTATCGATAAAAACACTATTGATCTTGCTAGCATCGTACTCGGTGGTATCGGAATTCTGAAAATATTTATTGAGTTTAGCTCTCAGCATTTACACAGCACTTTTCTCGACTTTAATCCCTACTCAATAAAAAAAGAATATTTAGAAAAATATCCCAACAAACTTTTCGATTGGTTGCCGTTTCTCGCATTACTTTTTCAAGCTCTAGAGGCAATATTCTCTGATCGCATTCCGGAGAGAATTTATTCAACAATGTTCTATATAAGTTTGTTTCTCTCCATTTCTTTCGTTGGAATACTATCGCTCATTATTGCACTCCAGCTTGGTAAACGATCCTTTCGCCATCAAATAGTCCCTCTGCAAAAAGAAGCGTATTTATCAGTCATCGATATTGTGAAAAATGATGGCTGGAGAAGCGATCAACTTCAAGACAGAGATAGACTGCAAGATCCTGAACGTTATCAGAAGGCAAACTGGGAAACAGCCGAAGAGAGATTAGGACAAATTGAAGAGCTACTAGAAATTAATTCTAAAGGGAGGAATCTCTCCGAACGTGTAAAAGCGCTAGAAAAATATTTTTGAAAATAAGCAAAGGCAGGTGAGGGATGGCAAATGTGCTTGATGGTTATTTTGGTTTCTTGAAAAGTGAATTTGATCTCTCAAAACAGAGCGAGATAGGTAAATTTCTTAGTGTGACTCAGTCGCGTATTGCTCAACTCAAGGATAATAGATCGATTAATGCAAGATTGTGGAGAAAGCTACTGACACCTATTTTTAGGAAGGGCAGGGAACAAGGTATATCCGAGTCAAACAAGCGCGTCCTCGATTTTATGAAGGCTCAGATGGGGTTTGCTCAGGATGGTCAGCTGTCGAAATTTCTAAGTGTTACGAATCCTGCAGTGAGTCAATGGCGCAATGGAATTGCATTACTACCTATTGGCCAATTCCAAAAAGTTCTCAAATCCATCGAAGGTATAAAATTGGTGACACTAGTAGAAATGGAACCAATCTATCCGGACAAGCCAGGAGGGAAGTGGTATCTCCATACAAGTGAGCAAGGCAAACCTAGCCAAAAAAGAGATAAAATTATCGAAAAGATGAGAGGCAAGCGTGGGATTTACTGCTATTTCGACAGTCTTGGCAGACCAACCTATTTTGGCAAAGCAGACAAAATGTCTCTCGAACACGAGGCAGAAAACCGACTCGGTGCTGAAGTGAGCCACATTCGATATCACCGCAATTTTAAGAAGTTCAAATCTGTTAACAACCCTCGCCAAGGTGAACTGGCAAGATTTCTATCCGCCTATGAGATAAACCCGAGGTCTGCCATTTCCACTATTGAAGCTCTGATGATTAGAGGTTCTGCAAATATTCTCTTCAATAAAAGGCTTGAGAAAATAAAGTAAGGTTGGAGTCAGATTGAATTTGCACACTGTAACAAAAAACGGTGCCAGCCACGCGTCAAACTCATTTAAGCTGCGGCGGATAAAATGAGTTATTGTTCAGTGAGCAAACTCGCGGCTGAAACCAGGGTTAAGGATGTTTCTGAATTTATAGAGCTTCTTGGGTATCAATATGAGGGGCGCATTCACTCTAATCAAGCAGGAGAGTTGCTTTGTTATCGATGGTTTGAGGACAGAAACTATCACTCATGGTCGGGCGTAGAACTTTCACTGCATAGGCGAAATGGTTCTGTTTATGTAGAGACGCGTACAGCTGGTGCAATAAGTTACTTTGATTTTAAACAACAAAATAAAACTATAAAACTTATTAAAAAGCATTTTGGTGGATCATTCGAGACAGACGAAGGAAAAGGCCGGTATCTATCAATTCATGAGTCTCGAATACCCCCAGAAGCTTCAGGATGTCATTTGGCATTCAACAGGTTTGGCTCAAACCTTATAGCTAGTCGTGTTTATATCAGTAGTCGCAATTTCAAATTCCAGAGACCCCATGAGCTCAAGGGATTCCCTGAAATGGCTAGAATTAATCCCTGGATTATTTCCAACAATTTATGTCTGCCGTTCTTAGTATCTATTTTTGAAGATTATTGGAAGACGACTTACGTAGCCTTATTGAAATGCTCGGAGAAAAAAGAACGTATTTTTAAATCAGTAAAAATCTCCGCAGAGAAGCTTGCACTGGCCTCAACTGGGAGTATCTCTCTTGAAGAAGCTTTTGCTGAAAGTCTCTCTTTTCAGAATGTTTTAAGTATCTGCAAAAATTTTTCTGAATTGGATCCAAAAATTAAAATCGATGCAGTCTTGCGAAAGCCTTACCGGAGAAGGAAGATCTCTTTATTTGATTCACTGGAAGAAATGATAAAACTAAGACACCGCATTATCCACAGTGCTGACTTCGCTATTCTTACTGATGAATATATAAAGGGGCTCTCACATAATCTGGAGGTGGCAGTGGTAAAATGTTATCAACATCTCACCGAAATCTATGGATGGCGCTACGAAAAGTGGTGGCATGCAGGAGAGCCATAAAGCAATATCCGACAGAAACGCGTGGGGAAAGGCAGGTGCCTGCACGTGTCGAACTCTCTGGAAAATATGTCCTCTGTCCACTTCCCCAGAATAAATGATAAAAAATAACCCATGAAGCGGTTCCCCCCCTTCGTCTTCCCAGCCATTTTGATTCTCTTCCTCTCCTCCCTCACAGCAGCAGCTTCGCCTCCCCGCTTCGAAGACTTCCCCGTCACCGAAAAGTTCACAGGAACCCCAGCCGCCCCCGCTCTGACCGATCCGGATACCAAGCGATTTAAGACCCGTTTGACCGACGCCTCCAAAGGAGAACCCGATTTTGCCGGGAGTTTTATCGTCGCCAAATGGGGCTGTGGTTCCGGATGTCTCGATGGGGCGATCTTGGACGCGAAAACCGGCCGCGTTTTCTTTTTCCCCTTCACCGTCGTCTCGCCCATTCCGAACAACACGGGATGGGGTATCGAATACCGTCGGGACAGCTCCCTGTTTGTGGTCCGTGGATCCCGGGGCGAAGAAGAGGCACCGGGGGTTTTCTATTATCGCTGGGACGGTAAGAAGTTAGTTCCACTGCCGTGAAGCAAAAACGCAAAAGCAGGTGCGGCCTCGAAGCAACTTTTCCCACTTCCCGCCGAAGAGCCCCCATCATCCAATCCTAACCCGGGGGCTTTTTAAGGAGGCATCCATGTTCGCGTTCACTCCAGCGACATCCCAGATCGGTCAGAGTCTTCACTATCTCTTCATGGGCGGAACACTTCAGCCCACCTCCCTTCCGTCCCGGGATCTCCGAGCCGGCATCAGTCAGGCTCTTTGGCGCGAAGGCTCCCAGACCGCCAGAAATCTGGCCTGGGGGCTGATCAAGGCCGAAGGTTTGGAAAGCTATACGACCACCGTCACGGCCCTGGCCGATCATTTCTCCCAGAATTCCGACTTCGCGGCGGCCTTGACCCAAGGCGTCGCGGAAAGGGCGAAGACGAACCCGGTCTTCGCGCAGGAATTGGTGGAAGCGGCCCGGTCCAGTTTTGAGGCTTTGATGAAGGGCGGAGACGAGCTCCCGCCGTCTTCCGATTCGCGCCGGCGCCGCAGATCCGACGCCCCCTACGCCAGCATCTGGGAAGCCTCCGTGCAGCGGATCGTCGATCCCGAGGTGTAGGCCGCTAGAGGTACCGCGCCCAGGGCTTGGGGTCGGCGGTTTGACGGCGGTAGGAAGACTGTTGCGCGGCGTCCTTCTCGCTCACCTTGGGATTTTCTTCCTTTCCTTGTTTGACGGATTCGCGCGGCGTCGGAGCCGGCGACTGAGGACGAGAAGTCGCTTTTTGGGAAGGCGCCGATTCGTGGTTCGTCGGCACGTTCCTGGGGGCGTCGCCCTCGGAAGGCGTCGGACGCATGAAGGCTGTGATGACGCTGACGACGTTCATTTGCTCTCCCACCAACTCTCTACTGAATCTTCCGCGGATGCGTCGCGAAGAAATCCCAGATCGCGGCGCTCGCGTTGAAGTGCGTCTGGTCGTCGAGGCGCGGCCATTGGTGCTGGCCGTTGCCGATCGTTACGAGAGACACGGCGCCGCCGGGCGTGCAGGTTTTGTACTCGTCCACGACGACGTTGCCGTCCGGGCTCGCGTGCTCCACGGGAGCGCCCGTGCAACCGTCCGCCGCGTTCCAGAAAGAGACCGCTTCGGCCGCGGACGCGATCACTTCCCCCTTCTGGTTCGTGCCGCCGTCGTAGAGGGCGATCGGATCGGCCTTGCCGTTGATGATGACCACGGGAATCACGCCGACGGGAGTCGGCAAGGCGCCGGTGAGGCCGTCCGCGTTCGTGATTTGAATCGATCCCTCCACCGAGGCCGATGCGGCGAACACGTCGGGGAGATCGGTGGCCAGACGCATGCTCATGGACGCTCCGTTCGAGAAGCCGGCGACGAAAATCTTGGTGGAATCCGCGTGGAGGTCCTTTTCGATGGCCAGGGCGAGCGAGCGGAGGAAGGCGACGTCGTTCGGCAACACATCGTTATTGGCGGCCATAACCCCCGAGTTCCAAGACCGCTTTCCGTCCGGGTCGTTGGTGGGGATGGTGCCGTCCGGATAGGCAACCAGGAAACCGTTTTGGTCCGCCAGGTCGTTCATGCCGGTCAGGCCGATCATGCTTTTTCCCGTGCCGCCGCCGCCGTGCAGGATGACCACCAAGGGAAGGCTCGTCGATCCGTCATAGGCGGGCGGGACGTGGAGGACGTAGTGGCGGTTGAGTCCGTCCGAGACGAGGGTCACATTGAAGTCGCCGGGGCCGGTGACGAGAGAGGCCAGAGAAGGCGTGGGCGCCGGGCTGGAGTTGGGCAGCCCGCCGCATTCTCCCAGAAATTTGGTCACGTCCGGGCCCCAGATGTCCGCGCCGCGGATCGCGAAGCCTCCGTGGCCTTCTTCGTTCGTCGTTCCGAACGCGGGGTAAAGTTTATACCCGTTCGGCGCGCCCTTGGCCTCGAGGAGAGGGCCCAAGACCTGGCTGGGTCCGACGCTGTAATCGTTCGCGGCCTGGATCAGGAAAGTCGGAGTATGGATGGCTTCGACGATGGTCTTCAAAGTTTCCGGATAATCGGCCGCGCCCCAGCTCATCGCGCCCGGAGCGAAAGGAATGGCGCAACGGACGCCCAAGCCTCTCTCCTCGTTGTGGTAGGCGGTGAGCAGGGTTTGAATGCCGCCGTAGGAAACGCCCGTCACGGCCAGGCGGCTCGCGTCCACGTAGGTTTGGGTCTTGAGCCATTGAATGGCGGCGGTCACGTCCAAGTTTTCCTTTTCGTGAAGTTCGAAAATCGCCTTGGTCATTTCCGACGGCGACAATCCTAAGTCCTTCAGCTTTTCCTGCTCCTCCAAGATGGGAGTGCCGGCGTCGGCGGAAAGCCCGTGACCGGTCCGGTGCGGGGCGAGCACGACGAAGCCCAAACTCGTATAGAATTTGGCGATCTCCGCGGCGGCCGCGGTGCTCGGATTGGTTTCGCTGCCGTGATTCACCACCACCGCCGGAAACGGTCCGTTCCCCGAAGGCATGAACAGGAGACCGTGCAGCGTGGCCGAGCCGTTGCTGAAGGAAACGACCGTACCGGCGTCGCTGCCCGCCGTCTGAGCGGTCGAAGACGACCGGCACGAAGAGGCGATGAGTCCGATGAGCAGAAAGAGGACGGCGCTGACTTTCTTCATATATTACCCCCTAAAAAATGATGACTAAGGGTAAGTAAGCAATCGATGGGCCATTTCTAACTATCTGAAATTACAGGAAATATAATTTTGAGTCGCCTCTTATTTCACAAAAGAGGCAAGGCCTCTTTTGTTAAGAATTTCCCATAAGGGGAAATCAGACGACGACAGGCGTTGAGAAAGCATGAGGGTTGACTCGCGCATCCGAATCACCGATCCTCGCGGCACACCCTATCGGGTGCGATTCGATCTTACTTTGAGGTGCAAAACGTGGCCCAAGAACTTGTCACCGCCGATTGGTTGCTCGAACATTTGAACGACCCGAACGTCCGCGTCGTGGATTGCCGTTGGGTCGTGGGCGAGCCGGGCGAGGGCCGCCGCCAATACGAAGCCGGACACATTCAGGGAGCGGCCCACCTGGACATCGAGAAGCACATGACCGGCAAGAACGGCCCCGGCCGTCATCCGTTGCCGGGGCGCCGCCAGTTTCAAGACGCCTTGTCGGAGATCGGCGTGACGCGCGAGACCCGCGTCGTCGCCTACGACTCCGGGAGCGGGATGCCCGCCGCGCGCCTGTGGTGGCTCCTCAATTATTACGGACACGAGAACGTCTCGATTTTGAACGGCGGCTGGAACGGTTGGCTCGCCAAGGGCGGTCCCGTGTCCACCGAGGTCCCCCAATTTTCCAAGACGGAATTCGTGGGCCGCCCGAGGCGCAAGTGGGTGACGGACAAGGAGGGCGTCGATTCCCTCCGCGACCATGCGGACATCCTCCTGATCGACGCGCGCGCCCCCGAGCGCTACCGGGGAGAAGTGGAGCCTTACGACACCCGCCCGGGCCACATTCCGGGGGCCTTGAACTTTCCCTTCTCCCAGGCCCTCGATCCGTCGACCGGGCTCTTCCGCAAACCGGAAGAATTGAAGGCCGAGTTCGACAAGATGGGGGCCAAGGACGCCGAGACCATCATCTGCTACTGCGGCTCCGGCATCACCGCCTGCACCGACATTCTGGCCCTGAAGCTCGCGGGATACGAAGCCCAGCTATACGAAGGCAGTTGGAGCGACTGGTCCGCGGATAACGATCTGCCGGCGGCGAAATGAACGATCTGAATCCCTTCGATACCGTCTTCGAGCCGCTGCACCACTGGCTTCGGGGACTCCCGTGGTGGCAGGCGCTGGGCATTTTCTTCTTCTACGTCGCCTTTCTGTTCGCCCTTCAATGGGTGTTTTTCCATTCGCTTCGCGTCCTGGCCCGGAAAAGATCCAGCAATTGGCTTTCCCTGGTCGCGGATTCGTTCCAAAGAACCATCGTCATCTTCCTCTTGTCCGGAACGATCGGCCTCCTCCCCCTGGTCCTGAAGGTCCCGCGCGATTTCCGGCGCTATTTTTCGCACGCCGCGGAGCTTCTGGCGGCCCTGGCCATCGCGATCTTCATCCACAAGCTCCTCCTGGAGGCTTACCGGCGCTACGTTTTGAAGGAGGAAGGCCGCGCCGATTCCAAGCTGATCCGGGTGATGATCGCCGTCGCCGTCTATTCGGTCTTCTTGATGGTTTTTCTGGAAACGGCGGGCATCTCCATCACGCCGCTGATCGCCTCCCTGGGGGTGGGCAGCGTCGCGGTGGCCTTCGCCCTCCAGCAGACGCTGGCCAGTCTCTTCGCCGGCTTGTTTATCCTTACGGACCGCCCCGTCCGCTTGGGCGATTTCGTGAAACTGGAATCGGGCGAGGAGGGGTTCATCGAATCCATCGGTTGGAGGAGCGTCAGGGTCAGGTCCCAGCCGAACACGGTGATCATCATTCCGAATTCGAAGATCGTCTCGGATGTCGTCACCAATTATTCGCTTCCGGACAGGGAAATCATCCTGTCGGTGGAGGTCGGCGTCGACTACGCCAGCGATCTGGACCGCGTCGAGCAGGTTACGCTGGAGGTGGCGCGCGAAGTGCTGACGCTTATTCCCGAAGCCGTCTCCTCTTTCAAGCCCGCCGTGCGGTGGAAGGGGTTCGGCGATTCGGCGATCCAACTCGCGGCGTTTCTGAAGGCCAAGGACTTCATCGGCCAGTTCGCCGTCCGCAATGCGTTCATCAAGAGCCTCCATAAGCGGTATCGCGCGGAGGGTATCGGCATCCCATTCCCGATACGCACCGTCTACCAGAAGACGATTTCGTAAAGGATTCATCCGAAAAAGACGCGGCCAAGTTTGGCGATGCGGGGCGGAACCCGCTTGGTTTGGCCGGCCGACTCCGAAATCGGGATCGAGACGATTTCGGCGCCGTGCGCGACCGCCATCCGCCCGAACTGCCTTTTTTCGACGAAATGAACGGCGGCGATCCCGAGTCTCGTGGCCAGCACGCGGTCGCCGGCGGTGGGCGTGCCGCCGCGCTGGACGTGTCCCAATACCGTCACCCGGACCTCCGCGCCCGTGCTCTTCCGGATCTCCTTGGCCAGCATCTCGCCGATGCCGCCCAGCTTCACGTCGCCGTATTCGTCGTGTTGGAGAGGCGTCCGGAGGATCTTGCCGGAGGCGAGCCGGATCCTCGCGTCTTCGGAGACGACGAAGATGCTGTAATGGCGCCCCCGCTTCGCTCGCTTTTTGAGGATACCCATCAGGTCCTTGAACTCGAAAATCTCCTCGGGGATCAGGATGGCGTCCGCGCCGCCCGCCAGGCCGGCGTAGGTCGCGATCCAGCCCGCGTGGCGGCCCATCACTTCGACGATCATGACGCGGTCGTGGGACTCGGCGGTGGTGTGGAGGCGGTCGATGGCGTCGGTGGCGACCTGCACGGCGGTGTCGAAGCCGATGGTGGCGTCCGTGCCGGCGGTGTCGTTGTCGATGGTCTTGGGGATGACGACGAGCGGGAGGCCGGCCCGGGAGAGGGCGTCGGCGATCTTAAGCGTTCCTTCGCCGCCCACGACGATCAAGGCGTTCAACTTCGCCTTTCGGAAATTGCGAAGGCAGAGTTTCAACCCGCCGCGCACCTTGAGGGGATTGACGCGCGAGCTTCCCAGGATCGTCCCGCCCAGTGAGAGCAACCCGGCGGTCTCCTCCACCCTCAACCATCGTCCCTCGCCCTTGAGCAGCCCTTTCCAACCGGAGAGGATCCCGTAGACGCGGTGCCCGTCCTTGTCCGCCGCGCGCACGACCGCGCGGATCGCCGCGTTCAAGCCCGAGCAATCGCCGCCGCCGGTGAGAATGCCGATGCGCACGCGGCTATTATACCATTTTCCTCGGAAGGAATCAGTGGGTCCGCCGTTCGGCCATCAGGAACTGGAACATGGCCTCCTTGAACTGCGGGTCCAATTTCGGGCGCGGCAGGTGCTCGTTCAAACCTCGCGTTTTCCGATAAGACCGCATGAAGCGCAGGCATTGGGGGCAGGTGATGAGGTGGAGATGGATCTGGGCCATGCGGTACTTCGGAAGCCGCTCCTCCAGGAAGTCGTAGGAGAGTTTTTCCATCTGGTCGCAGGTGAGCAGCTGGAAGGTCCGGAGCAGGATGCCGTGGATCAACGACTCAAGGCGCATAGTGTTTCTCGATCCTCTTTCTTAAGATCAGCCGGGCCCTGTGGACCCTGTTTTTCATCGTCGGTTTCGTGATGTCCAAAATGCCGCAGACCTCGTCCTCCGAAATTTCCTCCAAGTCCTTGAGCACGTAGGCCGTCTTCAGCTCCTCCGGCAATTCGTCCACCAGCTGCCGCACCAGATTATGGAACTCCTCGCACTCGAAACGCTTGTCCGCCCCCTGGGTCCAGTCGCGCGTGTCGTCGATTAAGTATCCGAACTCGTAGTGGGGGAGGAGGTCCTCGAATGATTCCTCCTTGGGATGCCCCGCCTTTTCCCGCCGCCGCATCAAGGACTCGTTCACCGTCACGCGGTAGAGCCACGTGTACAGCGACGATCCGCCCTGGAACTCGCCGACTTTCTTAAGCACCTTGACGAACACTTCCTGCAGGATCTCCCGGGCGTCCTCCTCCTGGCGGAGGATGCGCAGGGCCAGCCGGTAGAGCTTGTCGGAGTACAGATCGATGAGCTTCCGATAGGCATCCTCACGCCCCCGGCGCAGTCCCTCGATCAGCTCCGTCTCTTCCAATTTTGATGCCATGTGTGGGGAAAGGTCTGCATAAAATGATTTGATCCGCCGTGTCAAAGAGCGTTAATTTTCGCGTCATGGAGCGTTTCCCGAAACGTCTTCGGGCACTTGCGGTGCTCCTTTTTTGCCTTTCCGGAGGTGTCGCCATGGCCTTTTCCCTCTCGAGTCCCGCCTTCCCGGAGGGAGGCATGATCCCTAAAAAGCATACCTGCGACGGAGAAGACCTCTCTCCCCCGCTCGACTGGGAAGGGGCGCCGGCCGGGACCAAGGCCTTCGCGCTGATCGTGGACGATCCGGACGCCCCCGCGGGTACCTGGGTGCATTGGGTGATCTACGACATCCCCGGGGATGCGAAGGGATTGGACGAAGGCCTTGCCAAGACCGAGACGACGGCCGGTGCCAAGCAAGGGATGTCCTGGGGCGTCGACCGTTTCAGCAAGCTGGGCTATAGCGGCCCGTGCCCGCCGCCGGGAACGCCTCATCGCTACCGTTTCAAGCTGGCGGCTTTGGACGCGCCGCTCGGTCTCCCGCACAAGGCGACCAAGTTCGACGTCGAAAAGGCGATGAAAGGGCATGTGCTCGGACAAGCTCAATTGACGGGGAAATATGGTCGCTAAAACCGTTCTTTTCGTCTGCGTCGGCAATGCCTGCCGCAGCCAGATGTCCGAAGGCTTCGCGCGCGCGCATGCGCCGAAGGACTGGGTGATCTACAGCGCCGGCTCCGCCCCGGCGGGCTTCGTGGCGCGGGAGGCGATCGAGGGGATGCGGGAGAAGGGAATCGACATCTCGCGTCAGTACTCCAAGGGGCTCTCCGAGATCCCCGCCATCGCGTTCGACGCCGTGGTGACGATGGGTTGCGGCGACGTCTGCCCGTACGTGAAGGCCAAGCGCAACGTCGATTGGAAGATCCCCGACCCGATCGGGCGTGGGATCGGCTTCTTCCGGCAAGTTCGGGATGATTTGGAAGAGAAGATCTTAGCCCTTCTCAAGGAACTGGAATAATCCCGCAACGAAGGCGCGTCTTTTACGATAAGGGGGGGAAGGAATTTCTCATGTTTCTTGAAATCCCATCTCCCTTCCGCGCCTCCGTGTTGTCGACCTATCTGAACGTCTTCCAGGCCGATCCCGTTCGCGGCTCTTTGACCGTTCCCCGCTATTACGCGCACGACGACGTCGATCCCGGCCGGTTGACCATCGCCAAGGAGCGTTTCGAGGAGCACCGTGCTCCGCAGGTGATGGGTGAAATGGAGGAGGCCTTCGAAGGGATCGGGCATCGATTGGACCGCATGAAGGAGAGAGGGAACCCATTCCCGCGCGTGTTTGCGGGCGCCTGGAACCTTTCGCGGTATAGCGACGACCACCTAAGCATCAAAGGGCCGGGAGGGCGTATCGTCGAGTTCCGAACCGGCCACGAGGCGGGGGCGTTGCGCGTCGGCCATGAGTCGGACCGTTCCCCGGTGCACGAGCGCCGGCTTGCCATGAGCGTGACGATGGACCGCTCGAAAGGCGAACCGGTCGTGTTCAGCGAGTACGAATTCGGTTTCGGGTCGCGGACCTTCCGGGGACTTCTGCATTTTTTGGGCGTGGAACTGGAGGTGGCGCGTCTGGAATACGTCTCCCGCGGGGCCGTGTGGACGTCGATTCGCGCCCGGCTCGCGCAGGACGGATACGCCTTCGAACAGAGCCGGCCGTACAGCGCCGACCACCACGGGATTTCCTGGAGGGCCGAGAGCCCCGCGGGCGAGGCTCTCGTGGGCCGTTTCTGGGCCGCGGACGAATACCCTTCGCTGCAGCTTTTATATCCGAACGGGTTCTCCCCTTTGCCTCCGTCCTTCCGTCCGCTGTGGGACCAGATGCGGGCGCAGATCCGCAACGCGGAACGCCTCCCGGAAAATTTCGGCGCCGCTCAACGCAACGCCTCCATCCGGTTCCTGTAAGCGCGGATGGACGATCGTCGCGGAAAAGGGCGGCCGCTTCGATCCTCATTGGGTGCGTCTCCATCCCTTTTGGCTGGGACGCACGCCCGTCACCCGCTCCTATTTTCTGGAACTGCAGCGCGCCGTAGGCGCGGCGCCCGAGTCGCCGCGCTGGTCGCATCGGGACGACGAATCGGTCACCGGCCTTTCCCTCATTCAGTATGAGGGGATTCCCACGGTGATATCCGCTTTCCGAGAAGCGACCTTCCGCGCTTGCGCAAACGCCTGGAGGCCGGGCTCGCCGTTTACGGCTACCGGAAGTTCGCCACGCCTTCCGGAGGAGTCTCGGAAGAGGAGCTGCCTGCGCGCTGGAACCCGACGCCGGAA
The DNA here is from genome assembly GCA_036274695.1 of bacterium. Taxonomy (GTDB): domain Bacteria; phylum UBA10199; class UBA10199; order JACPAL01; genus DASUFF01. Next base: position 15,200 of record DASUFF010000039.1, read on the forward strand.
ACCACCCCGACGGAAATGGGGAAGATTCTGCGCATTTCCCACGTCGTCGCCGGCGGTTTCATCGAGGGGGAAGAGCCGCTGCCGCGGTCCCTCGTCGCTCCCGCCGATTGGGGGCCGCCGAACGCCTTGGGATTCCGTCAGATGATCGGCGGGGTTTTGAACCTGGTGAGGGGCGAGAAGAACGAGCTTGCCGCCAAGGGAGGCCCGAATTCCTATGATCCTCCGGCGCCGATCCGGCGCACCTTGCCTTTGAGCTGGGGGCTCGGAGGCCACTGCCTCGGCCTTCGCCCCGCCGCCTTTGTCGACGCCTTTTCGGCCGATCCGCCTAGCCGAACGTGAACGCGTAAGCGGCGACGCCGGGATTTAGGAATTCGATCTCGATGATGTGCTCGGAACCCTGGGTTCCTAGGTTGAGAAGCTCGTACATGCGCGGCTCGGTGATCATCATCGTGCCGTTCTTCACGTCCGCTCCGGCCTTGTCCGCGGGCAGGGGCTGACCGTCCAGCTTGATCAAAGCCTGGACGCCACCGGCCGTCGGCGACAGGACTAAGTTCACCTTCGTCGCGTTGAATCGGAAATAGATTTTCCCCGTCCCTTCCGCCAGCACGATCCGGTCGCCCTCCGTCCGCCACTTGCCGTCGTACATCCACTCGTTCATCTCGATCGGGCGGCCGGAAGTCACCAGACGCTCTCGGCGGAGCAGTCCCAGATAGGTTTCCGGCGACTTGATCTGGGAGAAATCGACGTTCGGCGCGTTCTTGGAAGGCTCGGGCAGCGGAGCCGGTTTCGTTTCGGGGGATTTCGCCGCGGTCGCGGCCGGCTTGGTTTCCGGCGCCGCCGCCTGTCCGCGCCGGCCCTTTTTACCCGCGGGCGCGGGCTTCGTTTCCGGCTGGGTTTCCGCGGGTTGCGTCGCGGGCTGGCTTTCGGCCTGCGTGCCCGCAGGCATCGTCACCGGCTGCGATTCGGGCTTGGGCTGGTCCCTTTCCATGATCAGCTTCCGGATCATTTCCTCGCCCTTGTCGTAATCGCCCTCGCCGAAGTGGATGTGCCTCACCTTGCCGTTCGCGTCGACGAAGTAGTGCGCCGGCCACACGTTGTTCTTGAACGCCGCCCACGTCGCCATCTGGTTGTCCATGGCGATGGGGTAGGTGAGGCCCAACTTCTGAACCGCCGCCTTGATGTTGTTCGGGTCTTTTTCGAATTCGAACTCGGGGCTGTGCACGCCGACGATCACGAAGCCCCGGTCTTTGTATTTCTTATACCAATCTTTTAGATAAGGGACGGTGCGCAGGCAGTTCACGCAGGAGTAGGTCCAGAAATCGACCAGGACGACTTTTCCTTTCAGCGAGGCTTTGGTCAGCGGCTCGGAATTGAGCCAGCCCGCGATGCCCGCGAACTCCGGCATCTCCATCGGCTTGGATTGCGGCGCGGGGGCCGTCTCCGGCGCGGGAGGCGGAGGCGGAAGGGCCGGCTGGGCCGGCGGGATTTCCAGGGCCGGCATCGCGACGGCCGGCGGGGCCTCCATGAGGGGCGGATTCTCCGGGACGGGCGGCGTGCCTGGGATCGTCGGCGGCAGATTGGCGATCGGGACCATGGAGCCTTCCGGGATTCCCGGAGCGGGCGCCGAGGTTGTTGCCGGGTTGGTCGCTGGATTGGCCGCCGGATTGGTCGTTGGCGGTCCGACCGGCGTCATCGTCGGGGTGAGCATCGGCACGCCCGGTGGCGACGGCTGCGTCTCCTGCGCGGGCAGGAGAGGAGCGGCGAGCAACAAAGCCCCGATGATGGCGGCGGATTTCTTCATGCTTTGATTTACGCGAAGCGGCCTATCTTTAAATAATACCCCAAATTGGCCCTGGAATCGAGGACCGGTTTGATGAGCCCCGCGCGCGAGGTGAGGACGGTCTGTACCCCGGGTCCGTGGCCGGCCAGAAAGGAATTGCCGTGGACGACGACGGCGATGGAGACGGCCCCCTTCTTATAGGACCAGCCGAAGGTCGCTTCGTGGTCGATGATGGCGACGAAGTCGCCGAAACGCAGCCTTTCCAGCCCGTGTTTTTTGATGACGCCGGCGTCGCCCGTCTGGATGTCGTAGTCGCCCTTGAACGAATCGTTGTGGCCGAGCCCTGAGCCCATGAGCTCCGCCGGGACGGTGGCGACCACCGGAACCGCCAGCTCTTTCTTGGAGGCGCGGATCGGCAGTTTCTTCAAAAGTTTCGGATCCAGCCCCGAGACGGAGATTTCGGGATAATCGAGGAGCTTCATCCCCTGGCCGACGCCCCGGATCATGATTTTGTCGTCGTAGGCGATCTTTTCCAAAGTGGCCTTGTCGAAATCCAGCAGGACGTGTTCGACGCCGCCGTGATGGCCGGTGACGACGCCCTTTTTTCCCTTCGCGGAGCCGGAGAGGATCGTCGCCTCGTTGCCGATGCAGCTGTAGGCGTTGAAGCTCAAATTCGGATTCGCAGTGCGCCGGTCGGAGAAGGAACCGCCGATGGCGGAGACGCCCGGCTCGACGTGGTCGGATTCGAAACCGAAGACCGAGTCGCCGACCTTGACGTTGTAGGTGATGCCGCCCACCGACGGGTACATCTTCCCGTTGCCCTCGCGCGTAACCTCCAACCCGAAGCAGAGAGGCGGAATGGGATTTCCCTGAAGGGCGAAGGCGACGAGTTCTTTTTCGTTGATACGGAGCATGAGGAGTCCCCCTGTGGGGAACGTCATGCCGCGCGCGGGTGCGGAGGACAAGAAATTTTATTCGCCCTTGATCCACTTGAGGATCGCTTCGGCGTAGGCGCTGAGGTTCGCCACCTGGCGGTCCTTGCGGAGGGTCTCGAGGGCGTCGGTGAGTTGCTTGAGCAAAGGGGCCTGAAGCCGAGGAAGGCGGTTCTTGATTTGGTTGCCGAGGGTGGGATCCTTGTTGATCCAAGGCCAATCCAAGCAGAGCTGGTTCGCGATCCGCTTCATGCGCGCCGGGCGGTCGCCGGGCGCAAGCTTACGCACGAGGTCGAGGAGGAGGGGCAGGGCCTCCCGCCGCGCCTTGCCGTCCGGCAGCGTCAGGATCTTTTCCAGGCGGAGCGCTTCCCGCAGCGCGGCTTTCTGGGACTCCGTGCGGTGAACCCCGTCCTTCGGGAGCTCGTCCTCTTTTTTCCTGTTTTTCCGCAGCACGTACGCGACGGCGCCGGCCCCCGCGGCCAGGACGGCCGCTCCCAAGAGGAAAAGGTCGACGTGGGAGGTGCTCGCCGCCAGAGTGTCCGGCGCGTGAAGGGCGGCCAGCTGAAAGACGCCGGGAAGCCGGAAGGAGACGGGTTCGATCGCCACGGTGGACAGAAGCAAGGTGGCGGCGCTGGCCGTGCTTTTGTTCAAGGTGTTGGCGCAGCCGGCGCCGACTAAGAAGGAGGTGAGCAGCAGCGGGGAGATGGAGAGCGACATGTTCTCAAGCCTTTCGTCGTGCGACCAGGACGCCGTCGCGCAAGGGGATCAAGGTCGCATCGAAATTCTTGTCCTTATAGATGCGCTTGTTGTGGTCTTTGATCGCCGCCGTCCAGCCCTTGAAATAATCCGGTTCCTTCACCTTCTTCTCCGCCACCCGCCCCGACCAGAGCGTGTTGTCGCAGATGTAGAGACCGCCGGGACGGATGCGTGTCTTTGCGGCTTCCCACGCCGCGGGATAGCCGTGCTTGTCGATGTCGTTGTAGACGATGTCGAAGGCGCCGGGTGTCTGGTTCAATTGCGTGACCGCGTCACCGACGCCGAAGTTCACGCGCTTCCAGAATCCTGCCTTTTTCAGATAAGCCTCGGCCCGGTCGCGGTTTTCGGGATCGCCGTCCGTGCACCAGATCTTCCCCTTGAGACCGACCGCCTTGGAGAACCAATAGGCGGAATAGCCGAAGCCGCTGCCCAGTTCGAACACCTTCTTCGCGCCGACGGAAAGGGCGAGCAGATGGATCATCGCGCCGCACAGCCGATCGATGATGGGGAACCCCCGCTTGTGGCCGTAGGCCTCCATGGCATTGACGACGGGCTCGTCGTACTTGGAGGCTAGGCCGGTTAAGTAGCGGGTGATCTCGGGGTGGTTGACGGGAACCATGCGCCGGACGATAGACCGGTTTCCCCGCTTGTTCCCACCGAAAATTCGTGGCTAAACGAAAAAATATGAGCTCCGACAGCCGGCTCGTTTATTCCAGCAATCCGGCTTTGAACCAAAAATGCCCCCGCTGCAAGGAGCTGGTCGCCGCCTGCACCTGTTCCGCGCCGGCGCCTGCCCACGGCGACGTCGTCGCCGTCCTTCGCATCGAGAAATCCGGACGCGGCGGCAAGACCGTGACGGTCATCGACCGCCTGCCCCGTTCCGAAAGTTATCTGAAGGAACTGTGCACCGAGCTTAAGAAAAAATGCGGCTCCGGCGGCACGCACGGCACCGGCGCCGACGGCGGTTTCGTGGAAATCCAGGGCGACAAGCGCGAGATGATCCGCGCCGCCTTGGCTAAAAAGGGCATAAAAACGAAGGGTTGATGATTTTTAGCGGCGGGTGTCGATTCGGGCGGTTTGGAACGTCGTCAGTTTGAGAACCAACGGAGGAACCATGAAATACATGCTGCTCATTTATTTCGACGAGAAGGTCTTGGAGAAGATCGGCAAGGCGGAGGAGGAGAAGATCGAAACCGAATGCCTGGCCTACATGAACCAGTTGCAGGCCCAGGGGAAATTCCTCGCCTCCAACCGCCTGCAGCCGGTCTCCACCGCCACCTGCGTGCGCACCCAGGACGGCAAGAAGATCGTCACCGACGGGCCGTTCGCCGAGACGCGCGAGCAGCTGGGCGGCTTCACGATGATCGACGCCAAGGACTTGGACGAGGCCATCGAGATCGCCTCAAAGGTCGGTCCTGGCCGTTTGGGCACCATCGAAATCCGGCCGATCTTGGAATTCGGGCAGTTTTAGGAAGACCGAATAATACGATCCGACCTCCGATTCCGAAAGATCCTCCATCACGATCAAAGACCCTCCGGGCGCCGCGTAGACCTCTCCAGGTTCCAATACGTGATCACGGGGATCTCCCTCGGCCGTCACCCAAATGCGCCCGACCAGGCAGGCGATCCGCGCCCCTTTGGAAAACCGAAAGCTTTTGATCCGTCCCGATAAGAAAGAATGCGCGTCCATGGCGGCAGAATGGCAGGCGGCTCAGGACAAGAACAGATTCAGAATATAATAATTGTGACCAATACAGTTTAAAGATACACTCAACTGTGCTTATCAACAAGACGCCGACTGTATCTGTCCCGGCGGCCCTCCTTGAGGTGTAATGGGCCCATGAACACGGCGTTTTCCACGGAAGACAGTCATCTCTACGAACAGGTGGCCGGCAAGGTCGTCCATCTCATCCGTTCCGGCGCTTTGCGCGCCGGCGACCGCATCCCCTCGGTGCGGCAGACGAGCGCGGACCAATCGGTCAGCGTCTCCACCGTCCTGCAGGCTTATTTCCTCCTCGAGAACCAGGGTTTCATCGAGGCCCGGCCGCAGTCGGGCTTTTACGTGCGCGCCCGTTTGGAGAGCCTGCCTCCGCTCCCGAAGATTTCGGCGCCGCCGTCGTCGGCCTCGCATCCGAACGTCAGCGACCTGATCATGGACGTCATTTCCTCCATCCGCGAGCCGGACGTCGTGCCGTTGGGCGCCGCGACCATCGCCCCGCATCTCCTGCCGCTCCAAAGCCTAAGCCGGTTCACGGCAAAAGCCGCGCGGACGAACGCGCACAAGATGGTGGCCTACGAAGTCACGCCCGGAAACGTCGACTTGAGGCGCCAGATCGCGCGCCGGAACGTCACGTGGGACGTTCCCACCAATCCGGACGAAGTGATCACCACCTGCGGCGGGACCGAGGCCCTGAACCTGGCCCTTCGCGCGGTGGCGGAGCCGGGGGAGACGGTCGCCATCGAGTCGCCGTGCTACTATGGCATCCTTCAGATCATCGAGAACATGGGCTTTAAGGCGCTGGAGATCCCCACCGATCCCGAGGAAGGCCTGTGCTTGAGCTCGCTTGCCTCGGCGCTGAAGCGCCACGACGTCAAGGCCGTCGTCAGCGTCTCCAACTTCAACAATCCCTTGGGCAGCTGCATGCCGGAGGAGAAGAAGAAGGAGCTGGTGGAGTTGCTCACCCGCCGCAAGGTGCCGTTGATCGAGGACGACATCTACGGCGATCTCAACTTCGGAGAGACGCGGCCCAAGCCCGCGAAGGCCTTCGACCGCGAGGGCTGGGTGATCCTCTGCTCGTCCTTTTCCAAGACGCTCGCTCCGGGCTTCCGCGTCGGTTGGGTGTTGCCCGGCCGTTTCCGGGCGCGCGTGGAGAAACTGAAGATCGCCTTGAGCTTCTCCACGGCCAGCCTCCCTCAGATCGTTTTGGCGGACTACCTTCAGAGCGGCGGCTACGACCGCCATCTCCGGCATTTGCGAAAAACGCTGCAGACGCAGGTCAATCAGGTGAGCGACGCCGTCGCCCGTTACTTCCCCAAGAAAACGAAGATGACGCGCCCGGCGGGCGGCTGCGTATTGTGGGTGGAGTTTCCAAAAAGCGTGGATGCGTTGCGGCTTCACCGGGAGGCGTTGGCGAAAAAGATCAGCATCGCGCCCGGCCCCATCTTTTCGCCGAAGCAGAAGTTCCGTAACTGCATCCGCCTGAACGCCGGCCATCCCTGGTCGGAGCGGTTCGATGCGGCCCTGCGCACACTGGGCGAGCTCGCTTCAAATCTTGCCTGATTTTCCGAGGAGAAACTCCCGAAGCGCCGCGGCGTTGTTCTTTTCCAATTCTTTTGAACCGAACACGAGCGTCACCGTCCCTTTCCGCGCCGCCGTCGCGAGCGGTTTCCAGGCTTCCGGATTTTTCAAAAGCTCCTTTTCGTAGCGTTTCCGAAATTCCGCCCACTTTTTCGGATCGTGCCCGTACCACTTGCGCAGCGCATCGCTCGGCGCGGCGTCTTTCAACCAGGCTTCGATCTTCAGCTTCTCCTTGGCGAGTCCCCGAGGCCAGAGCCGGTCCACCAGAAAGCGCTTTCCGTCCTTGGGAGAGGGCGGGTCGTAGGCGCGTTTGATCCCGATGTCTTTTTTATGGGGCATACGATTTGAGATTCTGACCGTGTCGCCAGAGAGGTGCAAACTAAAAAAACGGACGTAGAGTTCAGATTTCGAAGCTCACCATCTAGCCTCTCGCTAAAATGTAAGGAGTTTTTACGGGCATGGTGTATTGGCCGCCGAGCAGACGGGGGAGTGAAGGCTACTCGGCAAGACCGTACTTCGCCTGAAGGTATTTTCCAAAATACTCGGGATTCAAAATCTCGCCGCTGACGCGGCGGCACAGCTCGGAGGCCGTATACCGCCGGCCATGCCGATGGATCTTCTCGTTCAACCATTTTTTGGCCGTCAGCAAATCCCCTCGGGCCAGCCGCCGGTCGAGATCCGGAAAGTCCCTTCGAAGCGCCGCCATCCACTGCGCCGCATAGAGATTTCCCAAAAGGTAGGTCGGAAAGTACCCGAAGCTTCCGGAGGACCAATGGATATCCTGCAACACACCCTCGGCGTCGTTGCGGGGAACGACCCCGAGATACTCCTTCATCTTGGCGTTCCAAAGCGCCGGAAGGTCCTTCACCGAAACCGCGTCGGCGAAAAGCGCCTTCTCGAGCTCGTAACGGACGATGATGTGGAGATTGTACGTCGCCTCGTCGGCCTCGACGCGGATGAGCGAAGGGCGCACGGCGTTGATCGCCCAATAAAAATCCTTGAGGCTCACTCCCGCCAGCGCGTCCGGAAAGAGGCGCCGCACGCGGGGAAAGAGGAATTTCCAAAAGGCGAGACTGCGTCCGATCTGGTTTTCCCAAAGGCGCGATTGAGACTCGTGCAACCCCATGGACAGCGCTTCTCCGAGAGGCGTTCCGGCATGGTCGAGAGGCAAGGCCTGTTCATAGAGCGCGTGGCCCGCCTCGTGAATCGTCCCGAACAAGCCGCCGGGAAGCCATCTCTCTTCGTAGCGCGTCGTGATCCTCACGTCCCGGATGTCGATCCCGGTCGTAAAAGGGTGAATCGAACGATCGAGACGTCCCGCCTTCAGGTCGTAGTGCATGGCGTCCAAGAGGAAACGGCTGAGTTTTTCCTGACTCTCGATGGGAAAACGCCGCTTGAGGATCGAAACGTCGGCTTTCCGCCCGGACTTGGCGATGGCGCGCGTCGCCGCGATCGTGATTTTCCGCGTCCGCGCGAAGACGGGATCCAACTCCCGCACCGTGGCCCCCGGCTCGAAGTGATCGAGCAAAGCGTCGTAGGGGACGCCGTCCTTCGGATAGCCCAGGGCCTCGGCTTCCCGTTTCCTCAAGTCCACCAGGCGGGACAACAAGGGCGCGAACGAGCGGAAGGCGTTTTTCTTGCGCGCCTCCACCCAGACCGCATGGGCCTTCACGGAGGTTTCGCTGATTTCATGGACGAGGTCGGCGGGGATTTTGACCGCTTTGTCGTAATCGCGCCGGGCCTCCCGCACGACCGCCTTCCGAACCTCGGAGAGTTTCGGATCGCGCGCGCAAGCTTCGAGGCATTCCCCCAGCTTGGGATCGGCCTGCTGCTCGTGCACGAGGGTTTCGAGGAGAGCGGCCTGCTGGGCCCGCGCTTCGGTCCCTTTGGGCGGCATGCAGACCTGCTCGTCCCAACCGATGACGGCCGAGGCGCCGCGCAACGTGTGGATTTCGCGCAAACGCCGGATCAGCTCCGGATAGGGTTTCTTTTTTATGGAAGATTTTTGAGTCATGACATTGAAAATAGCACATTAGCCTATTATAAGTAACGGATATTATTATATTATAATTATATAAGTTAAAAACTTAGCAATTATGCTGGTTCCAAAGTCGATAAGAACTTATATAATCTGACCTATGGAACAGGCCGAATTTCAAATCGCCGACATTCCCGTAAATGCCGATACGGCAAAGAGCGCCGGGCGCCTTTTTTGGAAACTCATGGCGTTGTGGCAGATGACGCCAAAGGATCAGGCTCTCCTGCTCGGCGTCAAATTTCATGCGACCAAGCTCAAGACCTGGATGCGGGAAGGGCGCATTCCGGAGGATCCCGACAAATTGATGAGGGTCGGGCACTTGGCCGGGATCCATAAGAACTTGCGCATTCTCCTGCCGTACAATCGGCGCGCCGTTTATGAGTTCATGAAAACCCCCCAATCTTTCCTGCTGCATGGGAAAACTCCCATCGATTTGATCAGGGAAGGCGGGGAGTTCAACTCCTACGCCAATATCGCGGCGATCCGCCGCCATCTGGATCAATTGCGAGTTTGAATGTCGCCGCCGAAGCTCTCCGCGGTTCCCTACGAGAATACCGTCTACCGCAACATCTTCACCTGCTCGCCTTCTCAGCATCTCCTCGATGATGTCGCTCCGGAAAAGGATTGGGGGTTCATCGACCGATTAACGCAGGCGACCTCCGGAATCGACCACAGCCGTCCTCAGCATCATCGTCCTTTTCAATACGCGGAAATCTACGATGAGTTGGTTTTGGCGGTCTTCCGCAGGGAAAACTGGCGCCAGGGCCGGTTCTCGGATGGTTCGAGCTTTGGAGTTTGGTACGGCGCTGAAGATGAGATGACCAGCCTCTTGGAAGCGTGCTGGACCTCCTTTAGATTCGGGAAGGATAACGTTTTGACAAAAAACGAGACTTACACGGCGGATCGTCGCCTTTTTCGGGCGCAAGCGTCCACGGACCGCGCTTGCGACTTGATGGATTCGAAAAAAGATCATCCGGAACTCATCCATCCCTATGACTATTCCTTTTGCCAGGAGCTAGGCGCTGCGATGGCCAAGGAGAAGTTCCATCTTTTGAGGACGCCTTCCGCGCGCCGCCTCGACGGCGTTTGCGTACCGGTCTTCGATCCGAAAGCCATCGATGATGTGGTGCACGACTACTTCTTCAAGATTCACGTCAACCCGGACCACTCGATCAACGTCAGCGGCGGACGGCCATACGTGAATTTCACGACATCGGCCGAGGAGTTGGAAAACCCTTACAACCTCTTGGGGATAATGCCTAACAATTCCCATTAGATATGGAATTTGGCTCCAACTTGATATTTATAGCATCCGATTGGGAGTAGCCACCGATAATTCCCTTGAGGGAATATTCTCTATAGAGCATAATCCCTATGTCTTGGAACGTTGAATATACCGCCGAGTTTAACGAATGGTGGGAGAGCCTGAACGAAGGTGAGCAGGAGGATGTTGCGGTATGCGTCGGGCTTTTGGAGGCCAGAGGGCCCCATCTGGAACATCCTTACTCATCGAAGATCAACGGTTCGAGATTCGGCCAGATGAGGGAACTGAGAGTGCAACATAAAGGCAAACCCTACAGGGTCTTTTACGCCTTTGATCCTCGTCGAGCGGCGATTCTTCTCATCGGCGGAGACAAAACCGGCGATGATCGATTTTATGAGAGGCATGTCCCCAAGGCGGATGAAATTTTTGAGCGGCATTTAGAGGAACTTAAGAAGGAAGGTTCGAAAGATGGCTAAGCCCTTTAAAACTTTGCTCCAGAAAATGAGCCCGGAATCGCAAAAGAAAGTTCGTGAAAAAACGGATCGGCTTTTGAAGGAAGTCTTGCTCAAGGAACTGCGGGAGACACGCAAGATTACTCAGGAGGATGTCGCTGAGATTCTGGAGGTTAAGCAGTCCAGCGTCTCGAAGATCGAAAATCGCGGCCCCTCCATTTCAATCGGGGTGTTGGAGAATTACATTCACGCCTTGGGTGGAGAACTGGAGTTGAGAGCCCGCTTCAAGGACGGAACTCTTCCTTTCTCAGTTTCTAAAGAAGAAGAAGTTGCGTAGCGCCCCCTGTTCCATCCCAAAACACCCCTCCACGAATCCGCATTCCCCTCGGCCCGCTCCTTCCCATCGGAATTAGGTTTGCAGTCTTTCTTTAGACTTTGGACCTTGGTCTTTGGACTATTCCCCCGTGGATAGATTTTGGCCATTGGCGGGATTCGTAGACTTGTTTTGAAAGCCAGAACCAATTACATTCCCTAGGAAATTTTAGTAAGGCTGATACACTGCGTGGCAGCGCACTAATGGAAAATAACTATTTTTTCGTTGATGGCTCTTCACTGTTGTCGGACTTGAAGAGAATGCACCAGGAAGACGGCACCCTTAAAGGGCGGCGTTTGAGCGTAACCACATTTGTAGAAAAGTTTACTAGAGGCCATGAATTTCAACAGTACCACGGGGGAATCTATCGAAGATTTGTCTTCTATTTTGTTGATGGGGATGACCGCCTAGAACGAGAGCTCATACTGCCAGACACAAGTGTTCCAGGCGCGGTGGAGGATTTGAGAATTGAGCACTGTGGTAAATCCATAAAAGAATTTCGTGTAGCTCAGGAGTGGCTTGAGAAAAACAAAGCACCACAAAGTGTAGCGGACTGCTTGTATCGAGCAGAAAAAGCGGTAGATACGCAAATCTGCGCTGACGCCCTTCAACTTGCTGCCGTTGGCAAATTAGATAGACTTTTTTTGTACACGAATGATTACGATTTTGTTCCCTTGTGCCGCGCACTTCGACATCTTGGATTAAATATCAATTTATTCAGAATTCGAGCATTTAGCGTGAATAAACAGTTGGCTCAAGAGTGCGATGCATTGCAGGAGATGCCTGTGGGTGACATTCAATCTTGCTTTTTACCCTTGCCAACTCAGGCACCAACCCAATGAATAGACAGGCATCAGGCATGCTCAGATTACAAGGCTGATAAGTACACACCCTCTATGGCTGATCCCATCCAAAACATGAGCAACTCGGTTCAAATAACTCTTTCTATATTAACACTTCTTGGAATTGGCGGTGTCATCGGAGGGTACATCACTTACCTGCTTGATAAAAAGAAGGAGCGCGAGTTCAAAGTCCTAGAACAGAAAGAAAAGAGGTACAAATCATGTCTCTTATATATGGACGCTTTCTTTGAACCAAAAAATATAAAATACCTTTCGAGCCGGCACCCAGACATAAACAGCGAAAAGGATGTTATCGAGTACCTGAAGATGGAATATCACGAAATGGCGCTCTATGCTTCAAGGACGGTTATTTTTTCGGTCAAAACATTTATAGAAAATCCCATACGAGATAACTTCTTAAAAACAATTGTGACTATGAGGCAGGACCTCTCCTCCAAAAAAAATGACTTGGACGTGGGAAAGATAAGGCTCGATCTCAAATCTGAATCACACGGAAGTTGACCTAACATCGCCCCGAAAGAAGAGTCTCCACAGCGACATCCTCATCGACAGAGTCCCAGTGAATGCCGATACCTCCACCAATCAGGCGCCATTGTTTCCTCTGCTCGGCAGTAGCCTTTTGAAGACGCGGAAACCACTCCAACGGTGCTATCACCTCGCGCCCATCGGCGAGCACGACCTTAAGTGCATCCCGCGTACAAGAAACATCCACAGCCAGCGGCTCTAATTTAATCGCCAAAGTGTTCATTCCACTTCTCCTCGAATTGTTCTTTGTGTTCTTCGACAAAGCCGCGCAGCTCCTTAATCTCGTGGCTTCGAAAGCCCCAGGATCGAGCTAAGGATACTGGATTAAGCCAAAATTTTGCATACCTTTCTGCACTTTCCACGTGGATGTGGGGCGGTTCCTGGCCCTCGCCGCTAAAGAAAAAGAAACGATACCCTTTGATCCTCAAAATCGTCGGCATCTTCGCGCGTCTCCTGCGCGATCCAATGCAAGGACGTGCCAGTTCATTTCGTGAGGCCGGCTGAACTGTGGGTGTCCGATCAAATGGACTCCAAGGTTCGAAAAAAAGGTTTTATGGCATACGGAAGTCTGCCGATTTAGAATCCCCCATTGAAATTAATCCGGACGCTCCCATGAAACTCCAAATCACCGTCAAACCCAACTCCCGCAAACCCGGAGTGGAAAAACTCCCCGACGGGACCTACCGCGTGGCCGTCAACGCGCCGCCGCGTGAGGGCCAAGCGAATGAAGCGGTGATCGCAGCCCTCGCGGAGTTTTTCGGAGTGCGGAAAGCCGACGTCCGGATCGTGTTGGGGGCTTCCGGGAAGAAGAAGGTGGTGGAAATTCAGGGTTTTAACACCGCCTCAAATTCTTGACGCGCAACCTTTTGACAGGCGGGTCGATGTGCAGCAAGAACCTCAATCATGATCCCCATTTCGACCTCCCACCTGCGCCTGCTCGTCAATCAAATGATGTTCTCGACCTCGCAATTGGGGGCGGGATCGTCGGTCGTAAGCGTCCTCCGCAATCTGGAGCAACCCGTTCAGTACGCCATGACCGATGAGGGCCTCGCTCCGCCGCTGGAGACTCTGAATCGGCTGATCGAGAGAAATGCCGTCGGTACCTTGCCGGAGAGCGCCCATTCGGAAGTGGTGTCGGCCTTGCGTACAGCGGTCGACGGCCTTCGACCGGTGGCGGCCGCAAACGACCAAGAGTCGGCGCGCCTGCTGGATTACATGCATGGGCGCTGGGAACAGCTCGTGCAAACCGACACGAAGGCCACCCGATGGCACCCTCTGTTTGCGGAGACGCCTCCTGTCAGGTTCAGCGAGATCTCCGGACGCCGGCAGCGGCCCACTCTGCAGATGGGGACCTATCGACGGATCCTCGAGAATTCCAATCAGCCGCTGAGCATCTTTGAATTCGATGACCAGGATCGGCCCTCCCTCATCTTGCACAGCGAGGCCCTTGAAAAAGCATTGGGATACGATCCGGAGGAGTTGAAAGAAACCCCGATCCATCGGCTTTTTTCGTCCGCGGTGGATGATCAGTTCCTGATCAAGTTGGCCCGTGCCCGGCGGACGGGAGAACTGTATTGGCCCAATGCGCACATGGCGCTCAAGAGCGGCGCCGTCCACCAGATGGATATCCGGGCGACGTTCAGCCAGACGCTGGGCAGGACCTATGCGTTGGTTTTCTATTCGGATACGGAGAAGCGTCTTCAGACGGAGCAATTTGCGATCCAGGCGCAGCGCTGGGACGTCCAAAAACGCCTCATTTCCGGTATCTCTCATAACATCAACAATGCGCTCATGGCCCCCATGGGTCATTTGAGCTACTTGGAAATGCAACTTCGCAAAGGGGAAGTCGGTCGGGAACGCGTTCAGGGATTCATTGATGATATGACGAGGGACATTCGGCTCATCGTCGAACATATCCGTTATCTCCGGGGCGGATTGGGAGATACGCGGGGTGATATCCGGCCTTTCGATCTTCACGATCTGCTCGCCGAAAAGACATTGCAGGCGGTCACGAAGGGTGAGGTGACGTTGGATCTCAACGTATCGATGGTCCCCAGACGGATCATGGGTCCGCCGGCCAGCATTCAACAAGTCGTCCTGAATCTGATCACGAACGCCGCCGATGCCATGGAGGGCCGGGAGACAAGAGTCCTTCGCGTCTCGACGGAAAGGACGCCGGTCAGCGAGGAGGATCTCCGACGCCTCAACGTGAGGACGCAATTTCCGAATGCGGTTCCCGGCAACTATGTGGTGCTCCATGTGAGCGATACGGGGACGGGGATCGAGCCGGACGTGTTGCCGAGAATCTTCGAACCCTATATCAGCACCAAGGCGCCTTTCTCGATCCTCAATCAGACGGGAAACAGCGGTCTGGGTTTGAGCACCGCCCGCGACATCGTCGTGAATCAAGGCGGATTCATCGCCGTGGAAACCGAGTTGAACGTCGGCACGACGTTCCATGTCTATCTCCCGGAAGCGACACGCCGCACCAGTTCGACGCAGATGTTGGCGTTCAACACGTCGCTCGAAAGCCGCGGCAACGAAGTTCTTCTGCTCGTGGACGACGACGATATCGTCCGGCGCACCCTGATCCGTCTGCTGTCCTTCTACAAATACGATCAGATTCTCGAGGCCAACAGCGGCGAGCAGGCGCTGCAAATCATCGGGAAGCGCGACGACATCACGGCCATGATCACCGATATGAAGATGCCGCAGATGGGCGGACAAGAGTTGATCGCTGCCGTCAGGCGAAGTCGTCCGAAACTACCCGTCATGGCGATTTCGGGGGATCATGATGCCGTCAACAACCTGGGCCCCGATATCGCCATCTTTCACAAACCGGTCGTCGACCACGTCGTTCTGGCGCGTTTGCTGCGGGGCGCGATCGATGGGGAGCCACAAAATCGAAGATGATTGCGGAATCGCACGTAACTCATCTACTACTGCTCGCGCCCTAACCAACCGGAGGTCCCGATGATTCGCAAACCGATCCGCCTGCTTTCCTATGTCGCCGCGCTCCTTCTGACCGCTCTCGCGTCCGGCTGCATCGAGACCGGAGAGTCGCGCAGTTTCTACATCACGCCGGACGGACAGGTCGACGTCGTCATCTACCAGGACAACGTCCATGTCGCCGATGCGGACAAGCCGCAGGACCTTCAAGACTGGTTCAAAAAGCTCAAATCGCGTCAAAGCGACGAGGTGAAGAAATTCAAGGAAACCGGGGCCAAGGATATTCGGGTGACCATCATCCGAAAAACGCCCCCTTATGCGGCGGTGACCGGCGCCACCTACGCCACGGTGAAGGACTTCGGGCGCCTCTTCGACTTAAACCGCGAAGGCGCGGAGGGCACTCTGACCTTCGAACAACAGGGGGCGACGCGCCGGCTGGTGTTTCAGGCCAAAGACACCGGCAAGCAGTCGCCGCCGAAGAAGGCCAACGCCGACGACCCGAGCAACTACGCGCCGATCTGGAAATTCATCCCGGTGGGCGGCCACATCACCCAGGCCGACGGGTTCATCGTGAGCGAGGACAAGAGGTCCTGCCTTTTGAACCTGCCGAAGCTGGACCGCATGAAAAAGACGCCGGAGGGCTATCTCTTCTCCATCGCCTGGACCGTCGACTAGCCGAAATTTTGGAGATGTCTTTCTCGCTCTTGTATATTTTTGATGCAAAGGAGCCCGCATGTCTCACTCACTGAATAAGACGATGAAGGCGCTGAAGAAATCACTGGCGAAGAAAAAGAAAAAGGCGCGGCCGTTTTCAAAATCGCGCGACGTCCGCGAGGATCGAATGACGATTCAGACGAAGAGCGGCGCTCGTAAAAAATAAAGGGCGATCGTCTCCCGCTAACCCCCGCGCGTGACGAACCGGGACACGGAAAGGCTCGCGGAGGTGACGCTTCGATGCACCGCCTCGAAGAGGTCGGCTTTCTGAGCGGGCACGTAGAGAAGGCGGCGGATGGCCGAAGTGGCGTAGGCGGTCGACTTCAATCCGTGGCCGACGGCGATATCGTCCTTCAGTCTTCCGTTCCGGCTGCTGGTCTCGCATTCGGTCTTTCGCGAGGGCATCCGGGTGTAATGGAACGTGCGGTCGCTCGAGTCCTCCGCCGGACTGGCGACGATCGAGCCGTTCATGGTGAACACGAGAAATCCCCCGACGTCGAAACGGGGAAAGCGGTCTTTGTTCGGCAGATCGAAGTAGTCCCGGATGGCCCGGAACAAATAGGCGTTGGAGAGGTACTCGATCGTCGCCGGCTTGACGTCGATGCCGCTCGCCTTCGCGATTCGCTCCACGTTCTCCTTTTCGGGAACGGGCAGGGAGGACGAAAAAGTCTCGTAATGATCGGAGATTGCGCGCGTGACCTGGGTGGCGATTTCGCCGATTTTTCCGGCGTTCATCCGGCTTCCGTCCAGCTCCACGTTGAGAAACCGCACGAAAGCCGCTTCCACAAGTTGGGTTTGTCCGGAACCGTACATCGTTTGGGAAAACAAACCGGGAGGCGTGAAGATCATGCTCATGAAGTTCCCTTTGTCGCCCCTTATCGGTTCTAAGACGAAATTGTTGCCAAATCCAGCTAATACTCCGAAATTATTGGAATTTTAAGGGGTGAGCGAGAATCCGGCTTGAATTCGACCGGGAATGTCGATCGGGGCGTCCTCGTCCGTCGTGGGGGTGAGGGAGTCATCCATGAGATTGAGGCTGCTTGGCGACGACCCCTTTGCCGAAACTAAGGAGCCGATTGCCGGATTCACGGTCATCAACGTGAAATTTCCCAATCCGCGCGGCGAGGAGCTGGACATGGGGATCGAGGTTCGGCGATTCTTCGAGTTGGAAAGAGGCGGCTGGAAGCGAACCGGTTAGTCACGGGAACTTAAAACACAAGGAGGCCGTTATGGCGAAAGCGATTCCGGACGGATATCACACACTGACCCCGTCTTTCACGTTCAAGGACTGCCAGAAGGCCATCGAATTCTACAAAAAGGCCTTCGGCGCGGAGATCCTGGACAACATGCCCGGCCCGGGCGGGCGCGGTACCATGCATGCGACGCTCAAGATCGGCAATTCCATCTTCATGATGGGCGACGAGATGCCGGATTCGGAGAACTGCGGCAAGAGCGCCGAGACGCTCGGCAACTCGCCCATCAGCCTCTACGTCTACGTCCCGGACGCGGATGCGGCGTTCAAGCAGGCCGTGGCCGCGGGCGGCAAGGAGGCCATGCCGGTGATGGACATGTTCTGGGGCGACCGCGCGGGGACGATCAAGGACCCCTTCGGCTACATGTGGATGATCGCCACGCACAAGAAGGACCTCACGAAGGACGAGATCCAAAAGGGCGCCAAGGAGTTCTTCGAGCAGATGCAGAATCAGAAAAAGTAGCGGAGGCTTTATGCAGAAGATGCAGACCTGTCTCTGGTTCGACGGCAACGCCGAGGAGGCCGTGACATTCTACACCTCCGTCTTTAAGAGCTCGAAGGTCGGCAAGACCGCGCGCTACGGCCAAGCGGGCCAGGAGATCCACGGCGGCAAGCCCGGCTCGGTGATGACGATCGAATTCGAGCTGAACGGGAACTCGTATCTCGCCTTGAACGGCGGACCGCTCTTCAAGTTCAACGAGGCCGTCTCGATCCAGGTGCTCTGCGAGACGCAGGAGGAGATCGACTATTACTGGGACAAGCTCTCCCAGGGCGGCGATCCGTCGGCGCAGCAGTGCGGCTGGCTGAAGGACAGGTTCGGGCTGTCTTGGCAGGTCGCCCCCAAAATCCTGGGCGATCTCATGGCAAGCGGGGACCAGGCCCGGTCGGACCGCGTGATGAACGCGTTGTTGCCGATGAAGAAGCTCGACTTGAAGGTCTTGAAAGACGCTTACGGCAAATAGCGGGAGATTTTATGAAAACCAAAAAGAAAACCAAATCCGCGGCGAGGCCCAAAATCGTCCCTCGCGAGACAAGGACAAGGCGGGACGGATCTTCCACACCTACTCGGCGTATGCGCGGGGTCTCGACATTTTGGTGGGGACCTACAACTTCCTCGATCTAGTGCCCAAGGGCCGCGATGAAGACAAGCTGGCCTTCACGATGGCCTGGGTCCGCCATCACGACAAGTACGACGGCGGCTACGCGGTGGATGCGAAGACGGGATACGCGCCGCCCAAGGACTCCGCGGCTTAAGGCCAAGTAAGGGCGCCGATTGACACGATATATCTGATCAGATATATGTTGTGTCATGAACCCGATTTATCTATTGAGATCCCAGACGGGCGTCACGCAACAGGCTTTGGCGGCTCGCGCGGGCACCTCGCAGCCGACGATCGCCTTGTACGAGTCGGGCGCCAAATCCCCCACGATCGCGACCTTAGGCAGGCTGGCCTCGTCATTAGGTCTGGAGTTGGTCGTGGCTTACGCCCCCCGCATGACGAGGGAGGATCAAAGAAGTCTGACCTATCACGGCGCCGTCGCGGAAGTCTTGAGGCGGGACCCTGTTTCCGCGGTCAGGCGGGCGAAGCGGTCTTTGGGGAAAATGAGCAAGGATCACCCAGGCGCAAAACCCCTGTTCGATCGCTGGTCCGTTTGGTTGGACCTTCCTCTCCAGGAGCTCATCTCCCGCATGCTTGATCCGGGAATGACGGCGCGGGAGATGAGGCAGGTCACGCCTTTCGCAGGCTTGTTGGCCCCCCAAGACCGCGTCCGGATCCTTAAAAGATTCCGAAAAGAGTACGGTGCATGAAACGGGAGCAATTCGAACACACGATTCGCGCCGCCGGAGCCATTCTGGGCGTCAACGAGGTCCTGGTCATCGGAAGCCAAGCCATCCACGCATCCTACGACGGCGTCATTCCGGAGGCTCAGAGATCGATCGAGACCGATATTTCCGCCCTCGAAGATCCCGACGGTTCGAAAGCGGATCTGATCGACGGATCCATCGGCGAGCTGTCCCAGTTTCAAGAAACCTTCGGCTATTACGCCCAGGGAGTGACTCCCAAGACGGCCGTACTGCCCGACGGCTGGAGAAAACGCCTTGTTCCCTTCTTAACGAAGGCGACCAAGGGAGTCACCGCGTTGTGCCTGGAACCTCATGACCTTTGGATATCCAAGGCCATCGCCGGCAGGCCCAAGGATCTCGATTTTTGCAAGGCATTGCTGAAAAGGGGAGTGGTGAAACCGAAGGCTCTCAGGGAAAGATTGGATAAAGTGAAGGCTCTGGCGCCTCAGTTACGCGACGCTGTCGCCAAGAGAATCGGAACGGCGTAATTGCTCCGTGCGTTGTCGTATGGCATTTTACCGAAATGCCGTCGCATCGCGAGACGCTCGAACGTACCTTCCGCGAGGAATACGGCCGGATCATCGCCACCTTGATCCGGATCTCCGGCTCCTTCGATCTGGCCGAGGAGGCCCTGCAAGAAGCCTTCGCTTCCGCGCTGCCATCCTGGGAGAAGGAGGGCGCACCGCGGAATCCCGGGGCGTGGTTGACGACGGTGGCCCACCGAAAGCTCCTGGACGCCGTCCGCAGGGAGAAGACGAAGACGGAGAAGGCGCCGGAGTTTCGTTATGAAGAGGAGAACCGGCTGTCCGCGACCGGAGGAGAGGACGCGGTGGAGGAAAACGCCGACTATCCCGACGACAGGCTTCGCCTGATCTTTACCTGCTGCCACCCCGCCTTGGGCCGGGAGGCGCAGGTGGCGCTCACGCTCCGCACGCTGGGCGGCCTCACCACGCCGGAAATCGCGCGCGCCTTCCTCTTGCCGGAGCCCACGCTGGCCCAACGCCTCGTTCGGGCCAAGGCGAAGATCCGCCAGGCCGGCATTCCTTACGAAATCCCGAAACGCGAGGCGATCGCCGAGCGCCTGGAGGCGGTTCAATCCGTCCTCTACCTGATCTTCAACGAGGGCTATTCGGCGACCGCGGGCGAAAGCCTGGTGCGCATGGACCTTTGCGCGGAGGCGATCCGCCTGACGCGCGTGCTCTGCGGCTTGATGCCGGAGGAGCCCGAGGCGTCGGGACTGCTGGCGCTCATGCTCCTGCAGGACTCCCGGAGGCTCGCGCGGACCGACGCCCGGGGCGATTTGGTGACGTTGGAGGAGCAGGACCGCTCGCGCTGGGACGCGGCGGAAATCGCGGAGGGTTTGGCGCTGGTCGAAGGCGCGCTGAGGCTGCGGCGGCCGGGCGTCTATCAACTTCAGGCCGCGATTGCGGCGGTGCACGCGCAGGCGAAACGGCCGGATCAAACCGATTGGGCGCAGATCGCGGCGCTTTACGGCGAATTATTGCGGATCAATCCCTCGCCGGTCGTTGCCCTGAACCGGGCGGTGGCGGTGGCGATGGGGCAGGGGCTCGAGGAGGGACTGGAAGCGGTGGAGGCCGCGGGTACCGGCGGCGCGTTGGACGCCTATCCGCTCTTTCACGCGTCGCGCGCCGATCTGTTGCGCCGCCTTCGGCGTTTTCCGGAAGCCGCCGAAGCCTACCGGCGCGCGTTGGAGCTCACGACCAACCGGGTGGAGCGGCGCTATCTCCGCCGGCGGTTGGACGAGGTAGAAATGCAGCGGAACTGAGCGGCGTCATCGAAATGTCACACACGGTTTTTTGACGGATGCTAACCGTTCGTCATGACGACACTCCCCTTAGGCTCCATCACCTTCATCGGCGGCGGCATCTCCAGCTTCGTGGCTGCGGCCCGCGCCCAGGACTTGGGTTATCAAACCACGATCATCGCCGAAGACGTCGGCGGCAACGCCGGCTCCTCGAGGACCTCCTCCGGCATGGTTTACCAGACCGGTTCGACGATCCTCGCGCTGACCGATCCGCGAAGGCTGAAGCAGTTGCGGGACTGGGGCGTACCGGTCGACCGACGGCACGAAATCCGGCCCGATCAGTTCTTCGTCGGGACCCCGGGCCGCGGCGAGTGGGTCTCCGTGGACGACGACGGGCGGCGTTCCTCCAACAAGCTCGAGCGCCGGTTCGCTCGGGAGATCAAGAAGGCCGTCGATTATTTTTCAAAACATCTGCGCCACCGCAACGGACGCGTCGGGCACTCGTTGCGGACGTTGCCCAAGCAGGCCTTCGAGCTGGATCAGGCCTCTTTCGGCGAAATCCTCTCCCGTTTCCATCCGGACGTCCGCAAGTTCATGACCTCCAACGTCAAGGCGGACCTCTCCGAGGATACGGACAAAATGTCCGGCCTTTCCGGCGTCCGCGACCAGTGGGCGGACGTGATGGGCACGCGCTTCCTCTTAAAGGGCGGGAACATCCAGATCGTCGAAATCCTGCGGGCCTATCTGGCCAGGACGCAGGGGCCGGGTTTTCTCAAGCGCGGGAAGGTGACTCACATCACGCGGCAGGACGGCCGCGTGGCCGTGAGCTACGAGACGCGGAAGGGCGAGAAGTTCGAGACGGTAGAATCGGATTACGTCGTCGTCGGCGTCCCGTCCTATCAGGTCGCGGACATCTTCGACGAACTTCGCGATCCGCACCGGACGCTCTTCGCAAACATGGCGGAGCGAGGCGCTTATTATCTGGTGAATTACCGCCTTTCGAGCGTTCCCATCGACCCGCACGTCTTTTCCATCATCCCCGACACGCGCTGGACCACGGATATCGTTTTGACCAACAAGGACGAGGACGCCTATCTTCCGGTCGGAAGCCACGTCGAGTCCGTCCTCACGGCCTATGTGCCTTTCACTCACGCCGAGAAGGGGCGCGCCCGGCAGCCGAAGGCGAAGGTCTTGCGCGAGGTGAGGGACGAGATCGTCGCCGTCCGTCCGGAATTGGCCGAGGCGCTCGACGCCGCCATCGCCGCCAGTCGGGGGACGCACGTCACCTACTGGAACGAGGCGATGTCCTGCCCGAGGCCCGGGCAATTGCGGGAATTGGCGGAGGCGGGGTTGGTTTTGGGGAAAAATATTTTCTACGCGCACTCCGACGCCCAGCATCCGTCCGCGCCGGGCGCCATCGAGGGCGGGTTGGAGGCCCTGAAGCTGGTGGAGGAGGCGAGGAAGGCCGACCCGCCCCGTCATCGGAAGACGTTCGCGGCCTTCGTCCCCAGGGCGCACGTTCCTGCGGAACGCGGGACAGTGGACTTATAATTCCAAAGTTTCATAATACGTAACGAGTGAAGGAACCGACTAATCTTACGGAGGGCGTCATGGGCAAACTTTCGGGAAAAATCGCGGTCATTACGGGCGGCAACAGCGGCATCGGGCTGGAGACGGCCCGGCTCTTCGCCAAGGAAGGCGCCAAGGTGGTCATCACCGGACGCCGGCAGAAGGAATTGGACGAAGCGGTCAAGAGCATCGGGGACAACGTGATGGGCGTCCAGGGCGACGTGGCGAACCTGGCCGACTTGGATAAGCTCTACGCCAAGGTCAAAGAGGTCTACGGCCGCGTCGATATCGTCTTCGCCAACGCGGGCTTGGGAATCATGGCGCCGCTCGGACAGATCACGGAGGAGCATTTCGACAAACTCATCGACGTCAACATGAAGGGCCTTCTCTTCACCGTCCAAAAGGCGCTGCCGTTGATGGGCGAGGGCGGTTCGATCATCTTGAACAGCTCCGTCGCCGGCTCCACGGGCGTGGAGGCCTTCAGCGTCTATTCGGCCACGAAGGCGGCGGTACGATCCTTCGCCCGCGGCTGGACCAGCGATCTAAAAAAGCGAAAAATCCGGGTGAACGCCATCAGCCCCGGCCCGATCGAAACGCCGATCTTCGGCAAGATGGGACTATCGGAAGCGGAACAGAAAGGTTTTGGCGATTACATCCTCTCGCGATCGCCTATCGGCCGTTTCGGGAAGAGCGAGGAAATCGCCACGGCGGCTCTCTTCTTGGCCTCCGACGACTCAAGCTACGTCACCGGTATCGAGCTCACCGTCGACGGCGGCCTGGCCCAGGTCTAGAAAATATCTTTTCTGGAATATTCGAAGTTCGTTCCGTCAGTCCTAGCCACAAATCCTCCTTCGCGCCGATAAGGCGATCGACTGAAGACGCGAGGAGCTTATGACGTCGCCCCTTCTTTTATTTCCGACCGGCATCGCCATGAACGCCGGCGTGACCTGGGAGCCTCTCATTCCCGCGGCGCCCGAATACTATTCCGGACAATGGATCGGCGACCGTCCGGACGCCCAGTTGACGGCCGTGCCGCGCGATCTGAGCGTGGATACCGCGCTGGTCAAAGAATATGGCCACTCCCTGCGCCGGAAGGTCGTCGCTTTGAAGGACGAATACAGCGCTCTGGAATATGCCGGTGAGTTGGAAACGCAGGCCGACCTGCGGTCTCTCATCGCGCTTGCGATGGATTCCGCCGATTACAACGGGCTCCGTTTGGAAATCGCGGCCTCTCAAATGTTAGTGGGCGGCCGCCTGATGGTTTCGGAAGCGTGGGGCATCAACGGACGGGAAAATATTTTTGAACGGGGAGATCGCGGCGAACTGATGCCACGCCATTGGTTCGAGAAAGTCCTGGCCTATGCGGGCGCCATCGAAGATCTCAGGTCTCAGGGAGAACTTTTGACGATCCTGGAAAAGGGTAAGTCCGTCACGCTGGGGCGGACGGAAGGCAACGATCTCCTGTTGCCCCATCCGCAGGTCAGCGGCCGGCATGCCGTCCTAAGCCTGGTCAGGACCCCGTCCGGCGTTGCGGTTTCCGTTGAAGACCAAGGTTCGGTCAACGGTCTCTTCGTCGGGAGCAAGCGCCTGCGACCCGGAGAATCCCAGGTGGTCGGACACGGGGCCAGTTTTCGGATAGGGCCTTACCGGGTTCAAAACCGCATTTCGAAGGATGCGGACCTCTCGAACGCGACCTTGAGGTTGGAGCAAGCGGGTCCGAACGCGCCTGTTTTGATTTTGACCGCTTCCTGACCGGATCTCATAGCCACTTTTTCTTGCGGAAGAAATACATCAGCCCGCCGGCGATCCCGGCGAGACAGCCCAGAATAAGGGGATAGCCCCACTCCCACTCGAGCTCCGGCATGTTTTTGAAGTTCATCCCGTAGATGCCGGTGATGACGGTCAAGGGCAGCATGATGGCGGCGAAGATCGTCAGGAGTTTCATCACCTCGTTCGCCTTGTTGGAGGACGTGAGCAGGTGGGCCTCGATCAATCCCCGAATCGCGTCGCGGTTGGAGTCGGCCCGGTCGGTGATGCGGATCAAGTGATCCTTCACGTTGGAGAGGTAGGGCACCGACATCGGCAGGACTTCGTCGTAGCCCTCGCGCGCCAGGCTCATGAGCATGTCTGTCTGCTGGAGCGAGATGCCCTTCAATCGGGCCAGGTTCCGGCGCAGGCTGAAGATTTCCGGAAGGAGATTGTCCTGATTGTCGATGACGTTGTCCTCCATGGAGGCGATGCGTCGGTCGAATTGGTCGAGGACCGGAATGTACAGGTTCACCATCTCGTCCAAGATCACCGCCATCAGGAAATCCGCGCTCTTCATGACGGAACGCGCGTTGCGGTCGGCCCTCTCCTTCACGGTCTCGATGCTCCGCAGCTTCGGCTTGTGGAAGGTGACGAGGTAGTTTTTCCCAAGATACATGTCGAGCTCGGCCGTCTTGAACTCCTTTTCGGAGGATTGCGGCAGGACCTCGTGGAAGATCAGAAAGAGATATTCGCCGTAGTGGTCGATCTTCGGCTGGTGGCGCGGGCTTAAGCAGTCGTCGATGGTGAGCGGGTGGAAGTTGAAGGCTATATCCAGAAGATCGATCTCGTTGGGCGTGGGTTTTTCGATGTCGACCCAGACCACCCGCGACTTGTCGGCCACGAGCCCGCGGATCGTCGCGGGATCGCGGATATTCTGAGAACCTTCGCCGTCTTTATAGGTGACGATGGAGAGCATGAGCGCGCCGTACGGCGAATGGGAGGATTATCGTCGATTTTCGGGATCTTTCCCAGCCGTTTCTTGATGACAGGAGTCGTTTTTTCCCGACTCTGTTTTGTTCCGTTCAGCGCGCCGTTCACACATTTTATTTTTCCGAATTTTTCCGCGATTGCTCTTGCATGTCCGTCGCGTTTTTCTATGATGCCGCGGATTTTGCGTTTCTTCCAAAACCATTCATGACCTACCTCATCCCTCCTCAACTCGGTCTGGCCTGCTTGTTGTCGCGGTCGAGCGATCTTCTCGCGGGCGGGCATGCGATCGAGGATGTTCAGCGTCAGATGGCCGAGGTCGTGGTTTCTTTGCGAAGCGTTGAAATCGGTTCTTACAACCCCATCCTCGAACAGTTCCCTACGACATCGACGTGATCGCCAATTTGGAAGCCGCCAACGCCGGACTGTCGGACGCCTGCAAGGAGTCCGTCTCCCTCAATGACTGCATTCATCACCCCATGATCCGCACTTTTCTGTCTCGCAGCATCGGCTCGGCCGTTCATTTGGAGCCGGATCCCGTTCCGGTTCGGGGACCGGCCTGCCATCTCCAGCAGGTCCTTTACAACTTGGTCGCCAACGCGCGGGATGCGATCCAAGGAAATGGTTTCGTGACGATCCGCACCGAACGGGTGTCGCTGCCCGAAGCCAAGGACGACCTGCCGCCGGGAGAGTACATGAAGCTGGCCGTGCAGGACGACGGTTGCGGCATGGCCAAGTCCGTTCTGCCGAAAATTTTCGACGCCGGTTTCAGCGGCAAGGGATCCTTCGGCGTCGGCCTTTACGTGATCCAGGAAATCGTCCGGTCCATGGAGGGGCATATCCGCGTAAGGTCTTCGACGCGTAAACCCAAAGGGACTATCTTCTCGATCTATTTTAATCGTATATATTTGTAATAACTTATTAAATTAAGAATAAATCGTATTTATTATCGTTACGATCTTAATTGAGTAGATATCCATAACCCAGGGCGTATCATGCCCAGATGGAAACAAAGTCACGTCTCCGGGCGAAGTCGTCTTTGGCGAGCTTCTTATTTCTTATTCCGTTCGGCGTAATCGTCTCCGCGTGCGGCGGCGGTCTTCCGACCGATCCGAGGGATTTGCCCAGTCTCACTTCTCCGGCCACCCCATGCGTCTGCGACGCCGACTGTCCCACCGCCAACGACTTTTGCAATCCCGCGGCCGGCTACTGCACGGTCAAGCAATGCTCTCTCGACGCCGATTGTCCCCGGTTTAACGGCCAGCGGCAGGTGTGCGCCCGTAACGATTGCGTCGTTCCGCAATGCCTCACCAATGCGGATTGTCCGAGACGCCAGATTTGCACCGTTTTCCGGCAATGCCGCTTGTCCCAGGATTTGATCGACCAGAGCCGCTGCTCCGCGCCCACTTGCGGAAACGGCGTCCTTCAAGCGGGAGAAGCCTGCGATGGCGGCGCCGCAAACAGCGATACGAGGCCGGACGCCTGCCGCAGCGATTGCTCGCTTCCCTTCTGCGGGGACGGCGTGGTGGACCCCGGCAACGGGGAGGCCTGCGAGTCCAACGCCGATTGCCCCGTGGGAACGTGCGGCCCCGCGAGCGGAACGGATCCCTGCCGATGCGTGAATGTCGTCGCGGATCGTGACGGGGACGGCGTTGCGGACGATGCGGACAATTGCCCGGACGCGCCCAACTCGGGACAGGAGGATTTCGACGGGTCCGGCCAAGGGGACGCCTGCGACGGCGACGACGATAACGACGGCTTGGCCGACGCGGACGAGGTCCTTCCCGACCCGCTCCATCCTTCCTGCACCACCGACCCCTTCGACGGCGATTCGGACGACGACGGACTGACGGACGGGGCGGAGCGCACCTTGACCACCAATCCGTGCGCCAAAGATACGGACGGAGACGGCCTCATCGATCCCGACGACCCCTTCCCGACCGATCCGAACAAACCGAAGCCGTCGAACGACGGTGACGGGGACGGCGTCGACGACTCGGCGGATAATTGCCCCGGCCTGCCGAACGCGGATCAGGAGGACACCGATAACGACGGGCGCGGCGACGACTGCGACAATTGCGTCGCCGCTCCGAACAACACGGACCCGGACGTGCAGGGCAACAGCGACGGGGACAGCCTCGGAAACGCCTGCGACAATTGTCCCGACTTTCCCAATGACGATCAGGCCGACGTGGACGGCGACGGCGTCGGGGACGTATGCGATACCTGCGCCGCCGGAAACGACACCCTGGATACCGACGGCGACGGGTTGCCCGACGCCTGCGACGATTGTCCGGGGGCTTCGGACAACGACGCGGACAACGACGGCGTCTGCGGGGATATCGACAACTGTCCCAACTTGCCCAACCCGCCGGTTCAGGACCAGAACGGCGACGGCGTGGTGGACGATTCCGATCAATTCGATTTCGATCATGACGGCGTGGGCGACGCCTGCGACAATTGCCGTGGAGTTCCCAACCCCGGGCAGGAAGACAGCGACAACGACCGCACCGGAGACGCCTGCGACTTGTCGGATACGGGCATTTGCGGCACGCAGGAGAATTGCGCGAACGACACCGATTGCCCGAGCGGCAGCATCTGCATGTTCCGCAACGGGGCTTCCCTTTGCTACCCTATGATTCAGTGCTTTAATTTCACCCAGGTTCCAAACCTGACTTGCGTTCTGTCCTGTCAAAGAACCTGTTCTCCGAACACCGCCTTCTGCTCGGCGGTCGCTCCCGTCTGCACGCCAACCGGTGATGGTTCGGGCATTTGCCGCTAAGAGCGATGAAAATTACATTTTTTCTTTTGGTATCGTTCTTTTGGATCCGGGTTTGTCTGGCGTTGTCTCCTCCCATCGGTTGCGGCGTCGAAAAACTGCCAGGCCAGGCCGGACAATCGGCCGCGGGCTGGAACGTGAGCATCGTCAAAGAAAACCAACGCAAAAAATCCGGGGATGCGTTTGTCGCCGTTGAAAAGGCGTCGGGCAAGCGCTGCGAGTTGGAACTCCCGTCTTGGGGGGAAACTTTATACTCCGCTCACGGCAAGGGGTCTCTTTTCATCGTCGAGCAGGGCGACGCCAGCTATACGACCCTCACGTGGATCGAGCCGAATGCCTGCAAGATCGTCAAGACCTTGAGCGAATACGGCGCGGTTAAAATCGTCGGGGCCTCCGTGATCTTTCCGGGCGGAAAAGACGGGCCGGGTACGGTGCTCGAGAAAAGATTTCCTCTGAATACCGATTGTTTGCCGTAAGCCGATTCTTGTTTCCGGCGAGTCTCCGCGCTTGTTTCAAACTGAAACTCCGTCTGGATAGAAAACCGCCGTTGGAGCACGGGGGTGGAGAGGTTTATAAAGGTCCCATGGCGAAGACAGAGAAGAATCAGCAAGCCTTAAGAGACGATGATCCGAGAGACGACGGCGACGGAGGCAGCGGAGGCAACGCCGGCTCTTACGGCGTCGCCATCTTCGCCCTGATCGTCGTTTACTTCGTGGTGGCCTCCCTCATCGGCTGGGCCATGCACTCCGACTCCCCGCCGCCGCCCACCACCACCAGCTGCACCTCCGCCTGTTACGGCTTCGTCAAACTGGAGTGCCCCGGAAATCGTTACATGGGGGCTTGCTTTGATTGGCCTTGGTGCGGCGGGACGCCGCATACTTGCGGGAAGGATCAGTAGGATAGCGACAGGGATGTCGTCCAAAAATTAAACCTAGCCATCCGTTTCCCCAGTCTCTCAATCCCGTGATCGCCGACATTTACTAACCATTCCGCATCATCCCACTTGGCGCATATCTTGCTCAGCTTCTGTGAAGGTGACGCCCAAGATCAATCTTTCAAAAGGTATATTTTTAGTATAGATTTTATATGACCTTCGAATGGGA
>DASUFF010000040.1:0-32710 GCA_036274695.1 bacterium
CGCAGGTCAAGAGCTGGTGGGATGCCTACGACCGGGAGGTCATCAGCGTCCTTTCCAACGCCAAAAAACCGGTCGAAGAGGAATTGAACAAGGAAACGGCGCCCGTCGAGCTATCGGTCACGGAGCATAAGGGCACCGAGATCGAAGACATCGAATTGGGCAAGGTCGGCGTCGAGTTCCACAAATTGGACGGCAAGACCTGGCTCGCCATCCTGACCAATAAGATGTTCAGCGGCTCGACGCCGCTGCCGTTCGGCACCGTGCGCTTCTACAAGGAAGTCGACGGCAAGTTCCAAAAAGTGGCCGCCTTGGACGAGATGGAGGGGCCGTGGGACAAGGACAAGATCCAGTTCAGCACCGTTCAGTACCAGCCGATGGGCATCAAGAAGGGCGCCATCCAGTTCTCCACCTTCCATCAGTGGCCCGCGAAGTCCGGCGACAAGGCCAACCGCACGCAGATCATCTGGGAATTCAAAGACGCGCCGAAGCCGGTGACCTTGGTTCCCGAGGTCGATTGGCACAAGGCTTCGGATGGAACGGTCGTGATGGGCCACGGCGACGCCTACGACGTTCCGTAACCACCCTCCTTCGCCTACTTTCTTTTGTTGGCGTCGTCGAACTTGTTGAGGTCGACCATCTCGGTCTTTTCGAAATCCTGGCGGAACTTGGGGGCGACGGTCTTCATCTCGAGGCCGGCGTTTTTGCGGATCTCTTCCAAGTCGTTCAAGTAGTCCTGATCGTCGCCGAACTCCTGCAGGATCCGGCTGAAGATGCGCACTGTTCGTTCTGCGTCCTTCGTTTCCAGGGCCATTGCGTAGAGTTCCTTGAATTTCCTACGCGAAGCGTCCACCTGGCGATCCTCCAGTAAAGCTTCAGCCCAGAGTTCGTTAATAGCGATGTTTTTCTTAAGCTCAGGGGGCGCTGTATCAATTTTCCTCAGGGCCTTTTTGAATTCCCTTTTCTCAAAATAGATGCGGCAGAGCTTGATCAGCATGTCGATGTTGTCCGGCCGATAATACAGCATCTTCTCAAAGACCTCGATCAAACCGTCGCGGTCGCGCTTCGATGTCAGAATTTCGGCTGCGCGCTCGTATTCGCGGATGGATTGATCGGTCTGTCCTTCGGCCTGCATGAGTTCGGCCAAGCGGATGCGCCCCGTAGTATTGGAAGGGTCGACGTTTACAACCTTTTTGCGGATCTCCATCGCCTCTTTTACCAAGCCCTTGTTATCGAAATAGTTGGCGACGATGTAGTATTGATTGAGAGCGTCCGTATCGAGACCCACCTTATGATACAGGTCACCCAGCTTTTCGTTCACCTCAATCGACGTCGGCGAGAGCTTTAAAATAGTCTTATAGACGGCGATGGCTTTCAGGTGAAAATTATCGGCCGCGTACTGGTCGGCGACCTCGCGGTAGGTCTTCAGGGCGTTTTGGAAGGAGTTGGGAAGGTCTTTGGCCCGAGAAAAGGTCTCCGCGAGTTTGAGCTTCATGCGCATGTCGTTGGGCTCGTCGGCCAGGAGTTTTTGAAACTCCTTGATCGCCTTGTCGTACTTGCCCGCTTTGACAAGTTTTTCCGCGGCTTCGATGATCTTTTCTTTAGACATTATTCGTTATTTTTTGTGACGCAACAGGGCAACAGCGCCTCTCAATCCTAGCAAATAACTCTCTTTTCCGAAACCGAAGACCACGCCGGCGGCCACTGGCGAAACGAAGGACTCTTTTCGGAAACTTTCGCGGGCGTGGATGTTGGAGAGGTGCACCTCGACGGCGGGAACCGTCACGGCGGCGATGGCGTCCCGGATGGCGACGCTGGTATGCGTGAAGGCGGCCGGATTGATCACCAGGGCGCCGTAAACCCCCTCGGCTTCCTGGATCTTCGTGACGATTTCGCCCTCGTGGTTCGACTGAAAAAAGTCGAGCGCCACCTTTTCCGATTTGGCGAGCTTGACCATCTCCTTTTCGATCTCTTTCAACGTCGTCTTGCCGTAGATCGATTTTTCCCTGCGGCCCAGGAGGTTCAAGTTCGGCCCGTGGATGACTAAGATTTTCTTCATGCGGAGAGCGACCTCTTCAATTCGGAGGCCCGGACGTTCTGCGGATCGCGGGCCAGGATTTTGTCCAGGATCTGATGGGCGATCTTCGTCTCGCCCTGGTCGGCGTAGATCTTCGCCATCGTCGGATTTTCCCAGGGGGAGACGGCAGACGCGATGGGGGCGGCCTCCTCGGTGACTTCCTCGGTGGAAGAGACCGACGTTTCCTCCGGTTCAACGGATTTCGAAGACTTTTTCGCCGGCTCGGGTTCTTCCATGCGCTTTAACTTGTGGAGAAGGGCCTCGGCCTCCTGCTGCGCGGGATATTCCTGCAAAACCTTTTCGACGATCTCCTTCGCCTTCTCCTCCCGCTCCATGTCGATGAAGATCCGGGCGAGCATCAACCGCCCGCTCACCGAGCCTGGGTGGCGCGACAAACCTTTTTCGCAAATCTGGCAGGCCATCTCCAAAAAACCCTGCTCGCGACAAATCTGGGCCAGCGGGATGAAGACGATGGAGAGCTCGTTCCTCTGCCACGTGCGGAAGTAACGCGCGAAGTGGGGATTCCTTTGCAGCTCTTTGGGGATTTCGATATCGATGGGGCTCAATTCAGGTCCTCGAAATGTTTGACTAATTCCTTCGGCGCGATCGGCTGGGTGACGACGTCCCCGACGCGTTTCATGAAGACGAAGTGAATCATCCCACCCCTCGACTTTTTGTCAACTTCCAATGCGGCCTGCCAGCGCTCCTTTGGGTACCGCGGCGCGGTGGTCGGAAGGCCCGCGGCGGCGACGGCCTCGCGAACCCGTTCGGCTTGGTCCTTCGAACAGAACCCGAGACGTTCGGAGAGCCGGGCGGCGACCACCATGCCGATGCCCACGGCTTCTCCGTGGTGGTACTTTCGATAATGCGTCAGCCGCTCCAGCGCGTGGCCGAAGGTGTGTCCGAAATTGAGGATCATCCGCAGCGAGGACTCTTTCTCGTCGGCGACCACGACCTCCGCTTTGATGGCGGCGGAACGGCGGACGATCTCGAAGAGTAGGCCTTCGTCGCCCTTGACGATCTTCGGGAGATTCAGGCGAACGTTTTCGAAGAGTTCCGGATCCCGGATGACGCCGTACTTCACGACCTCGCCCAGGCCACCGACCAGCTCTCTCCGGGGCAGCGTCTTCAAAAAAGGCACGTGCGAGATGACGGCCTTCGGTTGTCCGAAGACGCCGACCAGGTTCTTTCCTTCCGGGAGATCGACTCCCAATTTTCCGCCGATCGACGAGTCCACCTGGGCCACCAGCGTCGTGCCGATCTGAACGAAGGGGACTCCGCGGAGGTAGGTGGCGGCCACGAAACCGCCGAGATCGCCGATGACGCCTCCTCCCAGAAGCAGGACGGGCGTGGTGCGGTCGGCGCCGAGCTTCACGAGTTTGCGGTGGGCCGCCGTTACGGTTTCCAGGTTCTTGAAACGCTCGCCGTCGGGGAGGAGGATGATTTTCGGGACGATTTTACGCCGCGCCAGACCTTTCTTCAGCGCCGGAAGGCAGAGCTTGGCGACCTTCGGATTGGTGAGCACGACCGGAACGCGCCCTTGCAGGAAGTCGGCGACGGCGCCGGTCCAATCGTCGTCTTGGGAGCCGCTGACATGGATGGCGTAACCGTCACGCGGAAGGTTAACGGCGATGGTTTGCATTGAGCACCGTGAGAATCTCGTCCACCGTTTCGTCCAGGCGCTTCATCGTGGTGTCGACGATCTTGTCCGCCTGCCGGTAGTAAGGGGAACGGTGCGAGAGCAGACTTTCGATCTTCTTCAGCTGGTCCTTCGAACGGAGCAAGGGGCGCGTTTCCATGCTGGCGACGCGCTGTAAGATGGCCTCCGGCGAGGCCGACAAGCCGATGACGATGCCTTTCTCCTTCATGAGCTTTAAGTTGTCCGGATCGACGATGGCCCCGCCGCCGGTGGCGATGACGACCTTTTCCAGATCCATCGCCTTGCGGACCATCTTCTTTTCGTAGCCCCGGAAGGCCGGCTCGCCTTCCTTCTCGAAAATGTCGGTGATGGATTTTCCGGTCTCGGCCTCCACCATCAGGTCCGTGTCCAGGAATTGAAAGCCCAGGCGCTTGGCGAGCTTTTCGCCCACCGCCGTTTTCCCCGTTCCCATGAAGCCGGTTAAAATGACGCGAAGGTGTTTCATTTAAAAGTCCTGAACCTGTTTGAGGTAAGAATCGTAATTCCGCCGAATTTCGCGGATCGAATCACCGCCGAATTTTTCCAAAAAGGCCTGGGCCAGGGTGAAGGCCGCGCAGTTCTCGCCGATGACGCCGGCGGCCGGCACGGCGGTGATGTCGGTGCGCTCGACCGTGGCCTCGTACGGTTCCTTGGTCACGATGTCGACGGACTTGAGCGGCCTGTAGAGCGTGGACAACGGCTTCATCGCGGCGCGGATGACCAGAGGCTCGCCGTTGGTGGTGCCGCCTTCGAGCCCGCCGGCGTTGTCGGTCTTGCGGAAGAATTTTTTCTTGTCCTTGTCGAAGTAAATCTCGTCGTGCACCTCGGAGCCGAAGCGGTCGGCGACGCCGAAGCCCATGCCGATCTCCACGCCCTTGATGGCCTGGATGCCCATCAGCGACTGGGCGAGGAGTCCGTCGAGTTTTCGGTCCCACTGCGTGTGGGATCCCAAGCCCACGGGCAGGCCCGTGACGATGATCTCAAAGACGCCGCCCAGCGAGTCGCCGTTTTTCCGGGCCTGGTCGATCTTGGCGATCATCTTCTCTTCCGCCTTCTTGTCGTAACAGCGTAAGGGGCTTTCCTCCGCGATGCGCTCGAGCTCGTCCAGCGGCGGGCGTTCTCCCGAGACGGTTACGCCGCCCAGATTGACCACGTGGCCCACGATGGTGATGTCGAATTCGTCGAGCAAACGGCGGCCCAGGGCCCCGGCGGCCACGCGGGCCGCGGTTTCGCGGGCGCTCGAGCGCTCCAAGATGTTGCGCAGGTCGTGATGATCGTACTTGATGCCGCCCGGGAGGTCTGTGTGGCCGGGGCGCGGGTGGTGAACGACCTTGGTCTGGCCCTCGTCCTCCGCCGAGACGTCCATGATCTTCTGCCAGTTCTGCCAATCGCGGTTGTCGATCTTCAGGGCGACGGGCGAGCCGAGCGTTTTGCCGGCGCGGATGCCGGACAAGATTTCCGCCTTGTCCTGCTCGATCTTCATGCGTCCGCCGCGGCCATAGCCCTTCTGGCGGCGGGCGAGCTGGTAATTGATGTAGTCTTCCGTGATCGGAAGGTGGGAGGGGAGGCCGTCGATGACGACGACCAAGGCCTTACCGTGCGACTCGCCGGCTGTCAGAAAGCGCAATGACATACGGCGTCGAAACTAAACGAGACACCCGGGAGAAAACAATCGGAATCTAGGTGTTAACCTTCAGGGAAGACTTTGTCTTTTTCGGAGAGCTTGAAGCCCATGGCGAGGATGATCTTGCGCTTGGTGTCCATGCGCGAGTCTTTTCCCGACTCGACGCGGTCGATGGTGAGAGGAGAGAGTCCGGCCTTGCGGGCCAACTCCGCCTTGCTCATCAAACGCTCTTCGCGCAGTTTTCGAACGTTATTTTTCTTTACGGGTTCCGGCATAAAAACGGGGGAATGTTCAAATCCCCCCGAATCCAATAATTACCACAAGGTGAGCTCTCTTAGAACGAAAAAGTCTTAATTGGTGAAGAATCAGCACCAATTGGGTATAGATATATATAATTATATATAAATTAGTATAATTTACCGGTGACCGTCAAATACCAGTGGATGAGCTGTTTGCCGACGAAGAGATAGATCAAGGCCGCCGCGGATAGGAAGGGACCAAAGGGGATGGCGGGCTGGGATTTCTTGGGACGGGCGGCCACGAGCGCGATGCCGACCACCGAGCCGAGCAGGGAGGCGAGGAAGAGGATGACGAAGACGGCCTTCCATCCGAAAAAGGCGCCCAGCATGGCCGCGAGCTTCACATCCCCGCCGCCGATCCCCTCCTGGCGGCGCAGTTTTTCATAGAGCCAGCTGATCGCGAAGAGAGTCCCCCCGCCCGCCAGCAATCCCAAGACCGACTGGCTGAGCGCGGCGACGGGCGGAAGCCCCGAAAGGACCAGGGTGGCGCCGACGCCCGCGGCGATCCCCGGCAGGGTGATGATGTCCGGGATGATCTTGTGCCCCAGGTCGATGAAGGTGACCGCCACGAGGGGAGCGGCCAGCAGGAGAAAGTAAAAAACGTAGGCCCAGGTCGGCCCGAATTTCAGGGCGACACCCAAGGAGAGGGCCGCTGTCAGGGACTCCACGAGGGGGTATCTTAAGGAGATGGGCCGCTTGCACGCGCGACAGCGGCCTCCGAGCGCGAGGTAGCTGAAAAGAGGGACGTTATCGTACCAGCGGATAAACCGGCCGCAATCCGGGCAGTAGGAGCGGGGGATGACGACGGATTGCCCCTTGGGCAGGCGATGGATGCAGACGTTCAAGAAGCTGCCGACGAGAAGCCCCAGGAGACAGGCCCAGAGCGGGAACAACGGAAGGGTCGCGGCCACGAAGAGAGAGTTAGCATGCCGGCCCGGTCTTTGTTAAAATCTTTTTCTGGATGACGCAGCATCCCTCTCTGGGAGGAACTATGATTTTAAGGCTCAGACAGGCGATGTTGGTGCTCTTCGCATGCGCCTTGGGACTCGTGGGCGCGATCCCCGCT
The DNA here is from genome assembly GCA_036274695.1 of bacterium. Taxonomy (GTDB): domain Bacteria; phylum UBA10199; class UBA10199; order JACPAL01; genus DASUFF01. The sequence goes on from DASUFF010000040.1 coordinate 6,742, forward strand.
TGCAACTATTCGACGAGCTATTTCCGGCTCGACGAGAACGGGAAGATGATCAAGGCCGACGGGCCCATCGTCCCGGGCGAGGACGACGGCGCTGCGACGGCGGGCGCGACGACCTCGAGCGATACGGGCGGCGGTCCCATCCTCCCCGGCACCGCGGGGACGTCCGGCGGCACCGCCGGCGGATCGACCACGGGAGGCGTCGGCGGCACTCCCGTCTATTCGCTGCTGATCCACACCAAGAACGGCGTCAGTAAAATCGACAACCTCTACCTCGCCCATTTTTCCGGGGGCGCCTTGACCGAAACGCCCAAGCAAGTGACCGCTTTCTCGGACGACGGCTACTCGATTATTTTCCCGTCCCTCTCGCCGGACGCGAGCAAGGCCCTCTACGCGGCCCTGTGGTACGACTCCGTGTCCAAGAGCACGAAGGGGGAGTATCGCCTCCTTTCGGACTTGGGCGGGACGCCGTCGGAAACCGCCTGGCCCGTCGAGACGGGTTTCTCCAGTGCCTGGCGGGCCAACGGCGAGGAGGCGGTGTACGTGCCCGGAGGCTGCGGCGTCATGCTTAAGAGGGCGAAGACGGATGGCTCCAATGTCGCGACGGAGGCCAACACCGCCACGGGGACGTACGACAAGTGGGTCTATCTGCAGACCGCGGCGTCGCCGGTGACCGATACGGCCAACCCGGGATACGACCTGCTCGTCTTCAGCATGTTCTCCGCGGATACGGCGCCGACCCAGGGCTTCGAGCTCTTCGCGAAAAAATGGGGGGATGCCGACCCAGCGCATTTCAGCAAGCTGACGAGCACGCCGATGACCATCGAATTTTATCCGTCGGTTTCGCCGGACGCGAAATACGTGGCCTTCGCCTCGCAGGATACGACCGCCGGCGACGACCCGACGACCGGCGACAAGCCCGCGAAGATCGCCGTCTGCGATCTGACCTACTCCGCTGGCACCGTGCAGTGCCTCAATACGAGGACACTGGACACCCTGGCGCCGGAAGCGGTGAGCTTAAGCCCCTGCTGGGCCTGGGACGGATCGAAGATCTTCTTCGTCTCGAAGGACGCCACCCATAAGAAGGACGATATTTACGCGGTCGATTTTACGGGCGGCGCCTTCGGAACGCCGGCGAACGTCACCAACACCGCCGACGACGAGGAGATGGAGGTCAGCTGTTCCTCCGCGCCGATGTCCAAATAAGGCTCTTCTTGCGTCCTTGCCCCGATTTTTTTAGAGTGTGGGCATGACGACCAAACCATCGCATACCGAAGAAGAATATTTCGTGAAGGTGGAGGCGGAGAAGAAGAAACGCCTCAACGAAGAGGCCCGGCAGAAGCTGAGCCAGGAGGAGCGGCTCCGGTTGAAGGAGCTTCACTGGATGCGCTGCCCGAAATGCGGGGCGGAGCTGCACTCGCTTCCTTATAAGGGCGTCGTCATCGACAAATGCTTTTCCTGCCACGGCATTTTTCTGGATGACGGCGAATTGGAAAAGATCGTGGGCGAGGAGAGGGGTTTTCTTACCGGCGTCTTGAGCCTGTTCCGGATATAAATCATGAAACTCTCCAAGGACGAAGTCCTGAAGATCGCGAACCTGGCCCGGCTCGAGCTTTCCGCCGCCGAAGTCGAAAAGTACGGCGACCAGCTCTCCGCCATCCTCGATTACGTCGACACTTTGAACAAGCTGGACGTCTCGAGCATCGAGCCCACCGCCCACGCCATGATGGTGCCGACGCCGTACCGCGCCGACGAAGTCGTTCCCGACGCCACGCGCGAGAAATCGCTCGTCAACGCGCCCGACCGCGAGGAGACCTTTTTCAAGGTCCCAAAAGTGATCGGCTGATTTTCCATGGAACTCTTCGATCTGACCATTCACGAGCTCGCCGACTTGTTGAAACAGAAGAAGGCCTCGTCGCGGGAGATCACCGAATCCGTCTTCAAGCGCGTCAAGGCCGTCGATTCCAAGGTGCACGCCTATCTGTCGCTCGCGGAGGAGAAGGCGCTCGCCCAGGCCAAGAATGCGGACGAAAATGTAGGGGCGATTCATGAATCGCCCCTACGCGGCATACCTTTGGGCATCAAAGACAATTTTCTGATCGAGGGCACGAAGACCACCGCCTCCTCCAAAATTTTGGAAAACTACGTCGCCCCGTACACGGCCACGGCCGCGCAAAAGCTTTTGGATCAAGGCGCCGTCGTCGTCGGCAAATTGAATCTCGACGAATTCGCCATGGGTTCGTCGAACGAGAACTCCGCGTTCGGCGGCGTTAAAAATCCCTGGGACCTGGAACGCGTCCCCGGCGGCTCCAGCGGCGGCAGCGCCGCGGCGGTCGCGGCGGGGGAGTGCATCGCGGCGACGGGGACGGACACCGGCGGGTCGATCCGCCTGCCCGCGGCCCTGACCAATCTGGTGGGACTCAAGCCCACCTACGGCCGCGTCTCGCGCTACGGCATCGTCGCCTTCGCCTCGTCGCTCGATCAGGTGGGGCCGTTGACGAAAGATGTTACCGACGCGGCGATCATGCTGAACGCTTTGGCCGGCCACGATCCGAAGGATTCAACCTCCCTCAATCTGCCGGTGCCGGATTACACGAAGGCGCTGCAGAAAGATTTGAAGGGCTGGAAGATCGGCATCCCCAAGGAATATTTCATCGACGGCACCGACGTCGAGGTGGCCAAAGCCCTTCAGACGGCGATCGAGACGGTGAAGAAGCTCGGCGCGGAGTGCGTGGACGTCACGCTCCCGCACACCGATTACGGTGTACCCACCTATTACATTCTGGCGACGGCGGAGGCGTCTTCCAACCTTGCGCGCTACGACGGCATCCGCTTCGGTTACCGCAATCGCGAGGCGAAGGACTTGACCTCGCTTTATAAGAAATCGCGCAGCGAAGGTTTCGGCGCCGAGGTCAAGCGCCGGATCATGCTCGGCACCTACGTCCTCTCCGCCGGCTACTACGACGCGTATTATCTCCGAGGCCAGAAGGTGCGCACGCTCATCCGCCGCGACTTCGAGAAGGCCTTTGAAAAATGCGACGTGATCCTGACCCCGGTCTCGCCGACCCCGGCATGGAAGACCGGCGAGAAGGCGAGCGATCCGCTCAAAATGTATCTGTCGGACATTTTCACCATCAACGTGAACCTGGCCGGCCTGCCGGGCATGAGCCTGCCGTGCGGGTTCACGGGGTCGAGGCTTCCGATCGGCATGCAGCTAATCGCCAAGCACTTCGAGGAAGAGAAAATGCTGCGCGTTGCCTACGCCTACGAGCAGGCGAACGAATGGCATAAAAAGAGGCCGAAACTCGCATGAGCTACGAAGTCGTCATAGGTCTGGAAGTCCACGCGCAGCTGTTGACCAGAACGAAACTGTTCTGCAGCTGCTCCACCGAATTCGGCGGCGAGCCGAATAAGAATACGTGTCCTGTATGCCTCGGCCAGCCGGGAACGTTGCCCGTCCTGAACCGTCAGGCGGTGGAGTTCGCGATCCGCGCGGGCCTCGCCACCGGCTGCTCCATCGAAACCAAGAGCGTCTTCGCGCGGAAGAACTATTTCTATCCCGATCTTCCCAAGGGCTACCAAATCTCCCAATACGAATTGCCGGTCTGCCTGAAGGGCCATCTCGACATCGAGGTCGACGGCAAGGCCAAGCGCGTGGGCCTGACCCGCATCCACATGGAAGAGGACGCGGGCAAGCTGGTGCACGAGCATCCGGAGACGCGCGCCAAAGACGCCTCGTGGGTGGATTTCAACCGCGGCGGCACGCCGCTCCTTGAGATCGTCTCCGATCCGGACATGCGTTCGCCCCAGGAGGCCGTCGCCTATTTGAAGAAGCTCCGCACGATTTTGGTCTATGCCGGCGTTACTGACGGCAACATGGAGGAAGGCTCCCTGCGTTGCGACGCCAATGTTTCGCTCCGCCCGTTCGGCCAGGAAAAGTTCGGGACGAAGGTGGAACTGAAGAACATGAACTCCTTCAAGAACGTCGAGAAGGCGATTTTGTATGAGATCGACCGGCAGGGGGCCATCTTGGACGGGACGATGGAAGGCAAGATCGTCCAGGAAACGCGCCTCTGGGACGCGGACAAAAGCGAGACGCATTCGATGCGCGGGAAGGAAGAGGCGCACGACTACCGTTATTTCCCCGACCCGGACCTGCTGCCCCTGGTTTTGGATCAGGCCTGGATCGAACGCGTCCGCAAGGAATTGCCCGAACTGCCGGAGGCCAAGCGCGAGCGCTTCATGACGCAGCACCATTTGCCGGCCTACGACGCCGAGGTGTTGGTGTCGGCCAAGGGACTGGCGGACTTTTTCGAGACCTGCGTGGCGGCCTATCCGCAGCCCAAGAAGGTGGCCAATTGGGTCATCAACGAATTTTTGCGCATGATCGGTAACGATGAAACGAAGATCCCGGCGAGCCCCCTCAAGCCCGCGCATTTGGCGGAAGCGATGAAGCTGGTGGACGACGGCGCCATCAGCGGTTCGGTCATGAAGACGGTATTGCAGAAGGTCTTCGAGACGGGCGCGCCGCCGAAATCGGTCGTCGAAAAGGAAGGGCTGGCGCAGATCTCCGACACCGGCGCCCTCGAGGCGGCTGTGGACGAGGTGATCGCCGCCAATCCGAAGGAAGTGGAGAAGTACAAGGGCGGTAACGAGAAGATCTTGGGCTTTTTCGTCGGACAGGTCATGAAGAAGACGGGCGGAAGGGCCAATCCCGGCGTCTTGAACGACTTGGTGAAGAAAAAGCTCTCCTAATCATCGAGTGGATCCAACACCTTTTTTCAAAGCATGCCTGTTGGGCTGCATGGTGGCCATTCCCGTGGGGCCCGTCGGTCTCCTGCTCATGCAGCGCACGTTGTCAGTGGGACGTTTGGCAGGCATCTTTACTGGCCTCGGGGCCGCCTTGGCCGACGGCGTCTTCGGGTTCCTGGCCGCACTGGGTTTGGTCACCTTGGTCAATCAGTTCGAGGCCGGGCATCATTTTTTGCGTCCTCTCGGAAGCCTCGCCCTGATGGTCGTCGGCCTGCATTTCTTTTTCCAAAAACCGCCCGTGCTGACCGCCGACGAGGTTTTGACCGGCCGCTTTCAGAGGCGCTACTGGTGGGACACCATCTCCACGTTCTTTCTCACGCTCATGAATCCTACGACGATCATCGCCTTCGCCGCGCTCTTCGCAGGATCGGACCTCATTCCGGAAAATCCGCGCCGTGAAGAATATTTCCTGATCGCCGCCGGCGTCTTTTCCGGAAGCCTCCTCTGGTGGCTTTTCTTAGTCAGCCTGGCCGGACCCGTGAAACGCAGGCTCAACCCACACAGCGTGCATCGCTTCCTGCAAGTCTTGGGAGTGGTCCTGGTGGTCTTGGCCTTGTTCACCTTCATCCCGCGCGCCGGACACGTTATTGACAGGATTCAGATGTTGTTTGGTAAGGTACCCGCGTGAACTTCAAAACCATCGAATGGAAGGACGACAAGGTCCTCATGATCGACCAGCGGAAGCTGCCGGTCGAAGAGGTGTATGTCGAATGCTCCGATTACAAGCAGGTCGCCGACGCCATCAAGACGATGGTGATCCGCGGGGCGCCGGCCATCGGCGTCGCCGCCGCCATGGGCGTCGCCCTGGGCTCGCTCGGCATCGATCCCCAATCCTGCAAGACCTACGAAGCGTTCGCCCAGAAAATGGAGCATGTCTTCGAGACGCTGATGGAGACGCGCCCGACGGCGGTGAACCTGCGCTGGGGCCTGGAGCGGATGCGGAAGGTGATGGAGTCGAGTAAGGGCGCCGCCGTTCCGGCCCTGCAGGAACGCCTGCGCGCCGAGGCGCTCGCCATCCATGCGGAGGACATCGCCATCAATAAGGCCATGGGGCATTTCGGCCAGGAGCTGATCCAGAACGGGGACACGGTGCTCACGCATTGCAACGCCGGCGCCCTTGCGACGGCCGGCTGGGGCACGGCGTTGGGCGTTCTGTACTCCGCCAAAGAGGCCGGCAAGAAGTTCGAGGTCATCGCCGACGAGACGCGGCCCTTCCTTCAAGGCGCCCGCCTGACCGCCTGGGAGCTGGAGAAGAACAAGGTTCCCGTGACGCTCATCACCGACAACATGGCCGCGGCCTTGATGCGCCAGAAAAAGATCCAGCGCGTGATCGTCGGGGCGGACCGCATCGCCGCCAACGGTGACGTCGCCAACAAGATCGGCACCTATGGCGTGGCGGTGTTGGCGCGGCAGCACGACATCCCGTTCTACGTCGCCGCCCCCTTGTCGACGATCGACCTGCGTTGTCCGACCGGCGACCGGATCCCGATCGAGGAGCGCGATACACAGGAAGTCACCAACTTTTTCCGCCAGCGCGTGGCCCCCGAGGGCATCAAGGTCCGCAATCCGGCCTTCGACGTGACGCCGAACGAGTTCGTGACGGCGATCATTACGGAGAAGGGGATTGCGCAGGCCCCTTATCTCCAGACCCTCAAGGCCCTGTTCTCGTAATTTAAGTATCCAATAGGAAAAATCTCCTCTCGAACTCAGTCCGGCGGCAACAAAACCCTCGAGTGGTCGAAATAGGGATGCGTCGTCAGGAGGTTTCGATGAGTTTTGTGGTTGCCGGCATTCCCATGGAGCCAGTGATTCATCCACAGGGGCCATGGTTGGAAGGGGTGACGCCCGTTACCAATCTTCAATGGCGGCGGGGCATCGATTCGTTGCTGAGTCAGGGAGCGAAATACTGCGTCTTGGAGCCTCACTATCGCGGTCACCACGTACTGAAGCACTTCGGCAGTCTGGAGGATGCTTGCGATCTCTTCGGAAGGGACAATGTACCTTCTTCTTGGGACGGCAAGAATGCTCTTAGAATGGAGATCGACACAGAAGACGGAGAGTTCGCACTTTTCAAATGGTTTTCGCGAATGTCGCCTCCTATATGGGGAGAAGATAATGCTCCGGTGAGAAGTGTGAGCTGGTATCATGCGAAGGCATGGGCGCTTTCTCAAGCCGGTCTCTATTTATTGACGAGCACTCAATGGGACTGGACGACCATGAAGGGCCGCAAAAATCCGATCGAACTTTGGGAATGGATGGAGAGAAATCCGAATTCTGAAGGTCGATACTCCCTCCGCAACAGCGGCTGGTACGATGGCGAGCCTGCGCGTCTCCACCAGGCCTGCGCCGCTTCCAGTGATCCCACGGACTGCCATGAAGGAGAGGGCTTCCGTGTCGGAGCCCCTTTTCCACAGGACTCCAAGTAATTTTCTTCGGCTTGACAACCAGACGGGTTCAATCCGGGCCGGGGAAATCGCGCCTTTCGCGTCGCTGCGCCGGCTTCGGAGATCTCAGGGTAGATTTGGTCCGGTTTTTTCGGTAGAACTTATGGTCCTATGGCATCCTACCAAGGACCCTCACCGACGGAGCCTCCCTGTTTTGATTTTCTAGGCGCCTTCAAGTTCCTCTTCACTCAGGGAAATGTCCTCAACAATATCTTGCTGGGTGCCGTGATGAACCTGATCCCTATCGTGGGCCCCATCATGCTCATGGGATGGCAATGCGAGATTCTTCAAAGATTGTTGAAACGTCATTCAAATCCCATCCCTAAGCTGACCTTGGACGACTTCGGTTATTGGCTGGGTCGTGGGTTGGCGCCTTTCGTCATCGTCTTGATTGTCACCGTGCCCGTGGTTTTTGTCGTCGTCTTCGTCATGTTCTTGCTGACGTTCGGCATGGCGGTGTTCGCGGGCGCGTTCGCGCAGCAAGGCGGAGAACCGAACCCTCTGCTTCCTCTGATCGGCGTTGGAGCGTCTTTCCTCACCTACCTGGCGTTCATGATCGTCTTCGGCATGCTGGTCACCTCGGTCTTGATACGCGCCGAACTGACGGAAGACATAGGGCAGGCGCTCGAATTCCGAAAAATTTGGGCTTACGTCCGCTCGACTTGGAAAGACGTCCTGATCAGCCAGTTGGTCTTCATCCCCTTCGCGTTCGCGGCGGCGCTGGGCGGGATGCTGATGCTCTTCTTCGGCATCTACGCAGCGATCATCGTCATCATGGTCGCTTCTCTCCACATCCGCTGGCAGATCTATGAGCGCTACTTAAGCCGCGGCGGCGAGCCGATCCCCATTCAAACCAAGAGCGGGCCTTTGCCTTCGGAGCAAAAGGTGGCGGTCGCTTCGACCTGACAATCCTCACGGGAGTGGATGATTTCTCCGCGACCTCTTCTGTTTATTAGCACTCGCATCTCCCGACGTTCGAAAGAGGGACGACGGTCGAGGAGGTTTTGTGGTGTATCCCGGCAACGTTCTCTTTCCCGCTATTCCCTCCGTGCAGGTTTCCATCCCTCTCTCGTCTCTGGTCAACGTCGCTGTTCAGGCCGCGCCACATATCGCGTCCGGAGACACGGAGGCGCTTCGAGGCCTGTTTAATGAATTGAAGTTGCCTCCTCATGAGCACAGCGCCGCCGTCCGCGACATCGCGGTGGGTTTGTCTCTGTCGCAACCGGCTTTCGTTTCCTACTTCGATGAGCACAAGGTTAGGCGGTTGATGAAAAATCTGGAGTCTCCTTCCTCAAGCGGAACGATTTCCGAGTTCGAACTGAACGTCGTCTATGCGGCCTTTCTGGCGTGGATAGACTGCGATAACGATTAAAATCCTCGTATTTTTAAGCTCGACATCCGGCACGCCGCGCAGGTACCTTTTTCGTTCGAGGTGCCCATCGTGCAAAAGACGGAATTCATCTGGTTGGACGGTAAAATGGTCAAATGGGACGAGGCGCAAGTCCACGTTCTCACTCACACTCTTCACTACGGCCTGGGCGTCTTCGAAGGCATCCGCGCTTATGAAGGCGCGAAGGGCTCGGCGATCTTTCGGTTGAAAGAACACATCCAACGCCTCTTCGACTCGGCCCACATCCTGCAGATGAAGATCCCCTTCACCCAGGACGAGGTCATGGAGGCCTGCCGTAAGGTCATCCGGGAGAATAAGCTCAAGCACGGTTACATCCGTCCGCTGGTCTTCATGGGCGACGGCGAGATGGGCCTGCATGCCTCCAACGCCACGCGCGTGATGGTCGCCGCCTGGCCATGGGGGACGTATCTCGGCGAAGAAGGCGTGAAGAACGGCATCCGCGTGAAGGTTTCCTCGTTCACGCGGCATCATGTGAACGCGGTGCTGAACAAGGCCAAGGCCTGCTCGAACTACGTGAATTCCATCTTAGCCAAGCGCGAGGCCTTGAAGGCGGGTTACGATGAAGCCCTGCTGCTGGATCCGGATGGTTACGTCGCCGAGGCCTCGGGCGAGAACATCTTTATCGTAAAGAACGGCGTCGTGAAGACCACGCCGACGGGGGCGTCGATTCTGGACGGCATCACGCGCGAAGCCGTTATTCTGATGCTGAAGGATGCCGGCGTGGCCGTCACCGAACAGAAGTTCACGCGCGATGAAGTCTATCTGGCCGACGAAGTCTTCTTAACCGGCACCGCGGCGGAGATCACGCCGATCCGGGAGTTGGACGACCGCACGATCGGCACGGGCAAGCCGGGTCCGGTCACCAAAAAGGTTCAGGAGACGTTTTTCTCGATCGTTCGCGGCGGGAATGAGAAATACAAAGGTTGGTTGGACGCGGTCTAACTGCTAATTCTCGTAGATCGATTCTTCCAGGTAGGGATTCCACTCGTAGGTCACGGGGCCGAACCCGAACAGCTTCTGGGCCATCTCGGCGCCGGGCATGGCGATGATGTCTTTCCACTTCAGCTTCTTGTTCGGAATGTGGTTGTAGGGCAGGTGGATGCCCCCGCAACTGAGAACCGTCGGCTTGGGGTCGCTCAAGGCCTCCCCCCCGGCCTTGAGCGTCAGGTTCTCTAAATTCGTCCCGGGATCTTGATTTGATGTCGCCATGACCCTTGTAGAGAGCAAAGGGCATGCCACTTCCGGCCCCGGTGGGCCGATTCTGCGCACAGGTCCAGAACGTGTGAATATCTAGGGCTTTTTCCTGTGAAAATGGCTATGGATAAGCTGATGATGACGCGATCGATCATCGCGAAAGATGAGTTAAAAAGACCACAGTCCGTCGATTTCTTGAATCAAAATGGTAATTATTGTCCAGGCAGGAACTTCTTGCCTCGTAGTTTGCGGTGATAGGCGATGGCGAAGCGATGGGCCTCGTCGCGGAGTCGCATTAAGAGATGCAACAGTCCGGAATTCCTACCCAATAGCACCGGGTTCTTGCGGCCCGGCAGGTAGACCCGATCTTGTTCCGAGGGGTGCTCCTTCTCCTTGGCGAGCGAGATCAGGTCGATGCCGGTGACGTTCAGCTCGTCAAGAGCCGCCGCCGCCATGCCGAGTTGGCCCCGTCCGCCGTCGATGACGAGCAGGTCGGGCTTTTCCCACTTCTGGCCCTCTTCGCCTTCCAAGGTGAGGCGGCTCAGGCGCCGTTTCAGCACTTCCTTCATGGAGGCGAAGTCGTTCGGTCCCTCCACCGTCTTGATCTTGAACCGGCGATAGCCGTCCTTATACGGCATGCCGTCCACGAAACAGACGAGCGAACCCACGGATTCCTGACCGCCGGTGTTGGAGATGTCGAAACATTCCATCCGGCGCGGAAAATTCTGGAGACCGAGGCCGTCTTGGAGGCCGTTCAGGATGTCGCGGATCTCTTCGCCCTTTTTGGCGCGGTGCCGGAAGCCTTCGGAGGCGTTGCGGTGCGCGAGATGGAGGAGGTCCGCACGGTCGCCGCGCTGGGGACTTGAGAGGTCGACCTTTTTCCCGGCGTGCTCGGACAACAGCTGGGTCAACGATTCTTCGGAGGCGAGGGAGCATGGCAGCAGGATCTCGTCCGGCAGCGAGGGAGCCTCCTTGTAACGTTGGAGCAGAAAAGTCTCGATCACCTCGTCGTCCTCGCCCTGGCCCTTCAGATGATAGAGCAACGACTCCCAGACTTTTCCTTCCCGCACCATGAGAACGCAGAAGGTCATGCGGTCGCCTTCGCGGTGGAAGCCGACGGCGTCCTGATCGAGCCAGTCGTGGCGGTCCACCGTCTGGCGCTCGAGGGTCTTCTGGATGGAGGCGATCACGTCCCGTGTGGAAGCGGCCTTCTCGAATTCCTCGCTCTGGGATTGCTCCTTCATCTGTTTTTCGAGGATTTTGACCAGGTCCTTTTTCTTTCCCTGAAGGAAGAGTTTCACCTGATCGACCAGGCCCCGGTAGGTCGCCTCGTCGATGTAGTCCACGCACGGCGCCTCGCAGCGGTGGATCTGGAACTGAAGGCAGGGGCGCACGCGGTTGGCGAACTCGGTGTCGGAGCAGGTGCGGAGGCGGAAATACTTTTCGAGAAACTCGACGGTCTCGCGCGCCGCCGCGGCGGAGCTGTAGGGGCCGAAATACTGGGAGCCGTCCTTTTTGATCGTGCGCGTGACATAGACGCGGGGGAACTTGTCTTTGAGCGAGAGTTTGATGCTGACGTAGCTCTTGTCGTCCCGCAGCTGGATGTTGTAGCGCGGCCGATGCTTCTTGATCAGGGTGTTTTCGAGGAGAAAGGCCGCCTTTTCGGAATCGGTGACGACGAATTCGATGTCGGCCACGCGGGCCATCAGGAACTTCACCTGGTAGCGCTCGTCTTTTTCGCGCACGTAGGCCTGGACGCGTTTCTTCAAGTCGATCGCCTTGCCTACGTACATGACGCGCCCCTGGGCGTCCTTCATGAGGTAGACGCCGGGGGCGTTGGGGAATTCGACAACCTTCTGTTCGAGCTCCATCGAATCACTGTACAACCGAAATCCCCAAAGAAAAAGGCCCGGTGTTTCCACCGGGCCTTCCCCCATTTGCGCGATGTTTGCCGAATCTGACTAGACGGAGCCGGAATCGTCTTCCGCGTCATCGCCTCCGTGATCGTCTCCGACGTCGTGGTCGCTTCCGTCGTCCGAGCCTCCGATGTCGTCGCTCACGTCGCCGCCGTGGTCATCGCCGTCGTCATGCCCTTCGCTGTCGTCACCGATGCCGTCATGGTCGTCGTCGGACTCCATCTTGGCCGAATGTGCCAGGTTGGCTTGGAATTGCTCGAAGAGCGTGGCGTTGTGCTCCGCATCGAGAAGAATCACGCCGCCCGCGTCTTTCTCGGCCGTCGAGATGTCGATGCCGTCGAACCAGGCCGCCGGATCGAAGGTGAGCACGAACGAGGCGATGGAACCGTCGGTGACGGCGATCCCTGCGCTGTTCTCCACCTCGAATTTGGCGTCGAAATCGCCGCTGATCACGAACGCCTGTCCGTTCAGCGTGCCTTCGAGGTAGACGCTCTTTCCGGCGAGCGGGTGAGACGGATCGATGCTGTCTTCGGCCGTGACCTTGGCGAGCTTGGCCTCGATCTCGGTGTAGGTTCCCGGGGGCAGGGCGATCGCGTCGACGATCTCCGACTCGCCCATGACATGGTCTTCCGAATCGGGGACGCCGTCGCCGTCGTCGTCCATGTCCGCCGAGTCGGGCGTGCCGTCGCTGTCGTCGTCGGTGTCGCTGTCATCCCGAGAGCCGTCGTCGTCCGCGTCGTCATCGATGTTCGAGGAGCCTAAGTTCTGAACCGTCAGTGCGTTCAAGTCGACGACGAAGGGCCCCTTCAGTTCCGTTTCGCCGCTGTCATCGCCTTCCGAGCTGGTCTTCAGCTCGATCTCGCGCAGTCCTAAAAAGGCCGACGAGATCTCCGCCGGGCCGGCGGCCGTCTCCAGGGACAATGCCGCCGCGGAGGGGGATGCGACGTTGACCGTCAAGAGGGCGTTGGCGCCCGCCGGAAGGGCGACGCCGCTGGTGATGGGCGTTGACGCGCTTCCTCCCGAGCCTGTGGCCCCGGCGCCGCAGGCCGAGAGGGCGAACAATCCCGCCGCCAGAAATATCATTTTTCTGTGTTTCATACGTGTCTCCTTTAAGGACCCGCCGGGCAGGGAGACTCCTTCGGACCGTCGATACCGGGGCGCCTCACGGTACCGACGCTCCGTGCGCCAAGGAGTCTTCCTGCTCTTCGGGATCCAGTGTTTCGTTATGGTCGGAATCCTTAAACAGGTCCGACGAAAACTTTAGATTCTCTTCGATCGTTTCCTGAATCGTCTCGTTCGATGCGTCCGAGATGAGGATGACGGGGGCGCCGGAGATCTCGACTCCGGGGGCGTTCAGGTCGACTCCCGCGAACCATTGGTCGAGATCGAAGGCGATGAAAAAGACCTGGAGAAAATTGTCGGAGGCTTCGATCGAAAAGCCCGTCGTTTCGTTCTCCAGCTCGAACTCCTCGTCGATCTCGGTCACCATTTGAAAGGGAACGCCGTCGTTGCGCGCGCCTTCGATCAGGACGCTTTTGCCGTTCATGGGATCGGAGGATCCGCCTTCGTCCTCGAATTTCTTCAGCACCAATTCGATCCGGCAGTAGAGGCCGTTCGGAACGATGATGTCTTCCAGATCGTTCAAAGGGCCTGGGTTCAGCAGGTCCACCACGAACGGTCCGTCGAAGCGGACGTCGGCGGCGCCTTCGTCCTCGGCCCCGTCCTGGCAGGCGCTGAACGGGCGGAAACGAATGCGGTCCAAGACGACCTTGGCCGTCGTGACCGACAGATCGCCGACAGTGAGGGCCGCCGGGTTGGCGGCGAGGGACGACTGATAACCGACCACGCGGATGGCGAGCCCCGAGGTGTTGCCCGTCTCGGTGCCGCCGGTGGAAGGATCGCCGCCGCCCGTGCAGCCGGTGAGGGCGGAAAACAGCAGGGCGACGGATAGAAAGCGGCGCATCAGTCAACCTCCTCATTCAGGGGCGTTGAAGGCGATGTCAGCGGGAAGAGCTGGATGTTGAGTTGAACGACGTCCTGCGGTTCGGAATCCCCCGACACGAGCTTGAGAATTTCCTGCCGGAACTCCTGTATCTTTTTCTTCAACTGAGGAAGGCGCTCGCGGACGATGCCCAAGGTCATTGTGCTGATGTCCCGTTGGGCCGGGGGGACTTCATCCATGACCTCCTTGGCGAGGTCGAGAATGCGCTTATGGTATTCATGAACCACGTGCGATTGCAGTTCCAATCCGGTGGAAAGGATCGTGTTCGATTGCTTCCAACGGCGGTCATCGGTCTTTTCGATGAATCCAAGTCTCTCCAACAGCGAGATCGAGCGCTCGGCCTGCGTCTCCGTAATGGCGGGGGAAAGTTTTTTGGCGATCCACCCCGGTGTGCCGTCCCATTCCTTCGAGGCTGCCAGCTCCCGGACGGCGGGATGATACCAGGTGGAATAATATTCGTATTGATCGCGATCGATGGGCTTGAGCTGGCTGTATTTGCGGGATCTCAGGAGGAGCTCGTAGCGGGCGTTTTTTTCCTCCGGGGTCCTGGCCTGATTATAAAGGACGAGACCGCGGAAAAACTCCTGCTCCTGCTTGTTGAGCTTCAGGGCGGTGGCGAATTTGACGATGCTGTCTTCGGTGAGGTTGCGGGCGCCCTCCATCACGAACTTGAAAAAGTTGATCGACTTAAGCCCGGCCCGTTGCGCGAACGCCCGGTAAGAGAGAGTGCCGCCGCTTTTCTTGGCCGTTTCGTACCAGTCCCTCAGGAAGGCCCGGTAGTCGGTGTATTCGAAGACATTGATGGGGCTGGGCCTGCGCATAAATCCAATTTAATGGGGGAAGGCCCGTCCCGCAAGTCGTAAAAAATGAAACCGTTTACATTGGTAAACGGTAGTTTTTATAACTACATGAAATTAAATGATATTAATTACTATAAAACATATTAAACACAAATACTGTAAACACATTAAGCATGCCGTGGCCGAAAGCGATCATTGCGAGCTCTAAAGATTAAGATTTGATGCCGACCGCCATCTCGCGGTCGCGGAGCTTTTTGATTTCGTCGCGGATTTGAGCGGCCTTTTCGAACTCCATCCGCTCCGCCGCCTTGCGCATTTCTTTGCGGAGGAACTCGATCTTTTTCGGGATGTCCTCGAGCTTGACCTCCGCCTTCGCCTCTTCGGGGCCCTCGGCGGTCACGTAGTCGCGCTCGTAGATGGTGTGCAGGAGATTGCTGATGTTCTTCTTGATGCTGGTGGGCGTGATGCCGTGTTGCTTGTTGTAGTCTTCCTGGATTTTCCGCCGCCGGTCGGTCTCGCCGATGGCCTTCTTCATCGAGTCGGTCCACTTGTCGGCGTAGACGAACACCTGGCCGTTCACGTTGCGCGCCGCACGGCCGAAGGTCTGGATCAGCGAGCGCTCGGAGCGCAGGAAGCCTTCCTTGTCGCCGTCCAGGATGGCGACCAGTGAGACTTCCGGGAGATCCAGGCCTTCGCGCAGCAGGTTGATGCCGACCAGCACGTCGAATTCGCCCAGGCGTAAAGAACGCAGGATCTCCATGCGCTCCAACGTCTCGATGTCGGAGTGCAGGTATTTCACCTTCAGGCCCTTGTCCTGATAGAAGCGCGTGAGGTCCTCGGCCATCTTCTTGGTGAGCGTCGTCACCAAGATGCGCTCGCCCTTGGCGATGCGCGCGCGGATCTCTTTTTCCAGGTCGTCGACTTGGCCGGAGACGGGACGGACGTCGATCTTCGGGTCGATCAATCCCGTCGGACGGATGATCTGCTCCACCACCACGCCCTTGGTTTTTTTCAATTCGTAATCGGCCGGCGTGGCGGAGACGTAGACTGCCTGATTCATCAGGGCCTCGTACTCCTCGAACTTGAGCGGCCGGTTGTCCATCGCGGAGGGGAGACGGAATCCGTACTCGACCAAGTTTTCCTTCCGGCTCCGGTCGCCGTGGTACATGCCGCCCACCTGCGGAATCGTCACGTGGCTCTCGTCGACGACGAGCAGCCAGTCGGTCGGGAAGTAATCGATGAGCACCGGCGGCGCCTGCCCGGGTCCGCGCCCGGTGATGTGGCGCGAGTAGTTTTCGATGCCCTTGCAGAAGCCCATTTCCTCCATCATCTCCAGGTCGAACTGCGTGCGCTGTTCGATCCTTTGCGCCTCGATGAATTTGCCGTTGTCCATGTAATGCTTGATGCGCTGCTGAAGCTCCTCGCGGATGCCGACGATGGCCTTCTTCATCTGCGATTCCGGCGTCACGTAGTGCGAGGCCGGATAGATGGTGATGTTCTTGATCTTGCGGATCGTGTTGCCGCGCAGGGAGTCCACCTCCGAAATCGAGTCGATCTCGTCGCCGAAGAAGCCGACGCGGATCGCCCGCTCCTCTTCGTGTGCCGGAAAAATCTCCACGACGTCGCCGCGCACGCGGAAGGTCGCCCGGTGGAAATCGTAATCGTTTCGTTCGTACTGCACCTTGATCAGGTCTTTGAGCAGTTGCTGGCGCGGGTACTCCGTCCCCGTTTCGATTTTGACGACCAGGCCTTTATAGGCCTCCGGCGAACCCAAGCCGTAGATGCAGGAGACGGAGGCGACGACGATGACGTCCCGCCGCTCGAGCACGGCGCGCGTGGCGGCGTGGCGGAGTTTGTCGATCTCCTCGTTGATGGAGGAGTCCTTCTCGATGAAGAGGTCGCGCGCGGGAACGTAGGCCTCGGGCTGGTAGTAATCGTAATACGACACGAAGTACTCGACGGCGTTCTCCGGGAAGATTTCCTTGAACTCGGCGAAGAGCTGGGCGGCGAGCGTCTTGTTCGGCGCCATCACGAGGGTGGGTTTGTTCACGTTGGCGATGACGTGCGCCATCGAGAAGGTCTTGCCGGAACCGGTGACGCCCAAGAGCGTCTGATGCTTCTCCCCGCGCAGTATCCCCTCGGTCAGCTCGCCGATGGCGCGCGGCTGGTCACCGGTGGGCTTGAATTCGGAGACGAGCTTGAATTTATCTTGAGCCATAATCGTATTCTTAAATGAAACATTATACGATCTATATAAAATATAAGTTATTAATATTATTATGAATAATTAAACATAACGTATTCTGTATTGACGATAAATTTTGAAAGTCGATAATGAGCCTCGACCCCCTTCGGGGGCGATCGGATCTTAGATCTCTATGGAGCCTCACGTGACGGATCTCTTCAAGTACCTCGATTATCGCCGTTTCCTCAAGGACTACTACGCCGCGCAGAAGGCGAAGAAGGGGTCCGCGTTCTCGTTTCGCTCGTTCGCGCGTCTGGCGGGCTTAAGTTCTCCCAATTTCCTCAAACTGGTCATGGACGGGAAACGCAATCTCGGGCCGGACGGGATCAAGAGCTTCGCCAAGGCCTTGAAGCTGGGCAAGGAAGAGACGGCCTACTTCGAGAACCTGGTCCACTTCAACCAGTGCTCGACCGACGACGAGCGCAACGAATGGTACAAGCGGTTGTCGGCGTCGAAGAAGTACCGGGAGATCAAGGAGATCGAAAAAGATTATTTCGTCTATTTCTCGCGCTGGTACTATGCCGCCATTCGAGAGATGGTGTTGTTGCCCGAGTTCAAGGAAGACTCCGATTGGATTTCCCGAAAACTCTCTCCGCCGATCACGGTGAAGGAGGCGGAGACCGCGCTGGAACTGTTGCAAAAGCTGGGTTTTCTGAAGCGGGAGAAGGGCCGGCTCGTTCAATCCGAAAAAAATATCTCAACCGCGCGCGAGATCATTTCGCTCGCCATCGCCAACTTTCACCGTCAGATGATGCAGCGGGCGATGGAGTCCATCGACCTCACGAAGCCCGAGAAGCGGGACATTTCTTCGCTCACCGTCGCCCTGTCGCCGGAGAAGTTTCAGGAGGCTAAGCGGCGCATTCAGGAATTCCGTCGCGAATTGAACGTCCTCCTCTCGGAGGACGGGTCTCCCAAGTCCGTCTATCAGATCAATTTCCAGCTCTTTAATCTCTCGGAGGTCGCGTGATCCGCCGTCTTTTGAAATTGGCCCTTGTCCTCCTGGCCGTGGGCCAGATCGCGGCGACCTGCCAGGGCACCGAGACCGGAAATCCCGGCGTGCCTTCCGAACAGCCCGGCGGTTCCGGAGGCGGAACGACGGGCGGGACCGGCACCGGAGGCGGTTGTCCGGCGGCCCTCAAGTCGGAAACAGCCGGCGATCGGGATTCCGTGGTCGACTCGCTGCTCTTGGATCTCTGCCACAAGATCATCCTCTGCGGTGTGCCCACCACGACCGACACCTGCGTGAACGCGTTGAACGGCGCCGACGGCGACCGGATGACGGACGAGTTCGGGCTCCTTCCGGAGGGTTCCTACACCGTCGACAGTCTCCGCGACGCGTTGAACGAAGGTGCGCTCTCCTTCAACTCCTCGGGCTTCTCCTCCTGCGAGCCGGCCATAGGGTCCGTGGATTGCGCCACCGTCGAGGCCAACGTCACCGCAACCGATTTTTCGGGGACGGAGAACATCGTCCCCGACGTGTGTTTCGAGGTGTTCGGACCCGTCGCCAACGACGCGGAAGGCGGGGCGCCGTGCCCCTAGCGGGATCGGGACGTATTCCATGGAATACGAAAAGGCCCCGCGCCGTGTGGACCTTCTTGACCGTTGAGCCGATAGTCATCGCAATGGAGAAGATATGAAAAAAACGATTCTGTTTCTTTCGGTCATTGCGATTGTCGGGGCCGGATGCCAGTCGGGCGGCTCGGGTTCGAATTCTCCGGGCACGAAGGCGACGGTCGCCGGTCTCACCACCTTTTCCACCTGCGAGGCCCTGGGCGATTTCCTGGAATCGAAGACCGGCTCCAAATCAGCCCCCGGGGGAACGCCGACCACGGGAGAACCTTCGGACACCAACGAGTCGGCCGGCGGGACGACGGGCGGAACGGGGACCGGAAGCGGGGAGGGGGATGCCGCGCCGACGTCCGCACCCGCGGCGACGGTGGAAGAGGCCGACATCGTCAAACAGGAGGGCAATCGCCTCTACGTGGCGGCTTCCTTCGGAAAGCTCTTCATCTACGACGTCACCGATGCCGCACATCCGTACCGGTTGGGAGAAGTGTCGCCGGGAGTCTACACTCAGGAGATGTTCGTCTTCGGCACGAAGGTCGTCTTGATCGGCCAATCCTACGGCGGCGTTACTCCCTACGGCGACGACGCGATCGGCTCCGCGCTCGCGGCCGACGATCCGTACTATTATGAACCTTCTACGCACGTATCCGTCTACGACGCCGCTAACGGGGCCGCGCCGGTGTTGGCCAAGGCGTTCGATTTCAAAGGAAACTACATCGATTCGCGAAAGGTCGGCGGCGCCGTCTACCTCGCGCTGCAACGGTGGATCGAGGACGGCCCCGTCCCCATTGAGACGCAGTTGAAGGACCGCGCGCCCTGCGATCAGGTCTACGTGCCGGAGGACATCGACGGGAATTACCATTCGTTTCCCGCCTGGGAGATCGCCGGCATCGATTTAAGCGATCTTTCAAAGGACCCGAACAAGCTGTCGGTGGTGGGCTCGTGGGGTTCGACGGTCACGGCGACCCCCGATCACTTCTACCTCACCAATTATTTCTACGAGACGGGCGAGACGGGGATCTTCCTCTTCGACCTCGATCCCGCGACCGCCGGCATCGCGCCGCGCGCGAAGGCGAGCGTGCCCGGATTCATCGTCAATCAGTTCTCCATGGACGAGACGGCGGGCGTCTTCCGCATCGCCTCGACGACCCAGCCGACCTGGTTTTGGGCGGTGGAGGACGCGGTCGACGCGCCTCCGCCTCCCGCGCCGCCTCCGAACAAGAATTACCTGACGACCTTCCGCGCGAGCGACGGCTCGCTGGCCCGACTCGGCCAGCTCGACACCATCGTCCCGGGCGAACAGATCACCGCGGCGCGCTTTCTGGGCGACCGCGCCTTCGTGACCACCTTCGTTTACACGGACCCACTTGTCTCCATCGACGTCAGTGATCCGGCGAATCCGAAGATTGACGGCGAGCTCCACATTCCCGGAGCGACCAACTACCTTCAGGCCTGGGGTGAAGACCGTTTGGTGGCCATCGGCTCGGGCGACGGTTGGTCTAGCGTCATTTTAAATCTCTTCGACGTTTCGGATCCCGCGCATCCGGCCTTGATCGAGCAGGAGACGATTCCGGATTCCTACGGCTCGGAGGCCCAATTCGAGCATCTGGCGTTTTCCTTCTTCGAAGACCGGTCGGTGTTGGCCATTCCCGTCTACACGGCGACGGGGTCGGAGATGGCCGTTTATTCGGTGGATCGCGACACGGGCTTTACACGGTTGGGCGGGGTGAACCACGACGATCTCGTGACCGGATCGGACTATTCGCCGACGATGCGCCGCTCGCTCGAGATCGGCGGGCTCCTCTATACCGTCTCCGAGGCGGGTCTTAAGGTGGACGGATTCTCAGCCCTGACCGCGGACCTCTTCGAGGAGATGTTCCCGGGCTTCACGCCCCCCGTCTATTACGGCTGCGGTTGCGTCGGAGATGTCTGCTCTTCCTGTCCCGAAACAACGATGTGACCTTCGTCATGATGTGACGTTCGTCGCCCCTCGACGAACGCCCCTGCACCGGTCCGGCCCTCGTTTGCCCCGAGGGCCGGGTCATTTTTTGTGGCGCAACTTTCCGATTTCCCCGACGAAAATGGTTTTCCATGAATACGTTGATCCTCACATGGAGCCGCGTGGAGAGCCTGGTGCCGGTTCAGTCGATGAATCAGGTCCGGCAGGATCTGTGTGCCTATGGAACCCACCATGGCTTAAGCGGGCTTGAGAGCCGTTTGTCGACGGGCCTCGATCCCATCGGTATGGTCGCCGTCCGCGAGACGCGCCAGAGGTTGGACAGGATCGCATCGTCGCTGGGCGCTTCCATGGGGAAGGTTGCGGAGATGACCCACCGTCTTTTCCGCGGACAGCCCGTTCGCAACGAACGCTTGTGCCCCGACCACGAGCCGCATGGGCTCGTGTGGATGATTGCCGCCTGCGCGGCAGGTGAGCATCAGGGATTGGACCCCATCGGTTTTCTTCAAGACTATTGGCGGCTGAACCGGGAGTTGGAGACCGCGGCGGTTTATCCACAGTTGGCGGCCGAACGGGCCTTGGCTACCCTCCTGCGAAATCTCCGTTCCCACGACAATGGTCCCATTGGGGATTTTAAGACTTGAACACCCAGGACGTGGTCCCGTCGGGGTTGTCCTTGATCTGAACGCCTTTGGCGGCGAGTTCGTCTCGGATGGCGTCGGAGCGTTTGAAGTCCTTCGCTTTGCGGGCGGTTTTGCGGTCCTCGAGAAGCTTTAGGATTTCAGGTTCGGCGATGGCGGCGGTCTTCAATCCTTCCTGTTTCTGGCGGTCCAAGAATTCCCGCGGCGAGGTTCCAAAAAGTCCCAGAACGGAAGAGACCTTCGCGATTTCGCGGCGAAGACCTTCCTTGGCTTCTTTCGAAGGGTTCTTCTTCTCGTCGAGCGCTTTATTGAGAGCTCGCACCGTTTCGAAGAGTTTTCCCAAAAATGCCGGCGTATTGAAGTCGTCGTCGAGCTCCGCCGCCAGAAGGGCGACGGCGTCGAGGGGCGATTTCCCTTCGTTTCCATCGGCGGCATTCTCGAACCGGGCCAGCGTTTCGTAGACGCGCGACAAGGCCTCTTTGGCGTTGGACAAGGCCTCGTCGGTGAAATCGATCGGCGAGGCGTAGTGCGCCGAGAGCAGGAAGTAGCGCACCACCTCCGGATCCCACTTTTCCAAAATCGCCGGCACCGAGCGGAAATTTCCGAGCGACTTGCTCATTTTTTCCGAATTGATGTTCACGAAGCCGTTGTGCAGCCAGTACTTCGCGAAAGGCTCCTTGCCGGTGGCGCCTTCGGACTGAGCGATCTCGTTCTCGTGGTGGGGGAAGGCGAGATCCCGGCCGCCGCCGTGGATGTCGAATTGCTCGCCCAAGATCTCCATGCTCATCGCGCTGCACTCGATGTGCCAGCCGGGACGTCCCTTGCCCCAGGGCGAATCCCAGGACGGTTCGCCGGGCTTGGCGCCCTTCCAGAGAGCGAAGTCGAGCGGGTCTTCCTTTTTCTCGTCGACCTCGATGCGCGCGCCCGCCTCCAACTCGTCCAGCTTCTTTCCGGAGAGCTTGCCGTAACCGCCGAACTTGCGGACCCGGTAGAGGACGTCGTTGCCGGAGACGTAGGCGAAGCCGCGGTCGATCAGCCTTTGGATTAGGGCGGTCATTGCCGGGATGTTTTCGGTGCAGAGAGGTTCCCGGGTCGGCGTCTCGACGCCGAGCTTCTGCATCTGCGTTTTGTAGGAGGCGATGTACTTTTGCGAGATGTCCGACCAGAGGACGCCCGTTTCGTTCGCCCGCTTGATGATCTTGTCGTCGATGTCGGTGTAATTGCGGATGTAGGTGACGTCGTACCCAGAGAATTTCAAATAACGTTGGATGACGTCGAAGACGACGGCGGCGCGGGCATGGCCCAAGTGGCATTCGTCGTAGGGCGTGATGCCGCAGACGTACATGCGAACTTTGCCCTTTTTGATCGGCTCGAAGGGTTCCTTCTTGTGGGTCAGGACGTTGTAGATTTTGAGGGCCATATCAGGAGGATAACAAGATGACGGCCTGGGCCGCGACGGCTTCCCCGCGGCCGACGGCGTCGAGACCCTCGCCGCGTTTGGCCTTGATATTGATCCGGTCTTCTCCGATCCCCAAAAGCCCCGCGATGTTCTTCGCCATGGCCGGGATGTGCGGGGCCAGTTTCGGCGCCTCCGCGTGCAGGTTCGCGTCGATATTTTCCACTTTGAGTTTTTTCTCGTCGATCAGGCGCTTGGCTTCCTTCAGGAAGACGGCGGAATCGGCGTTCTTCCATTTAGGATCGTTATCGGGAAAATGCCGGCCGATGTCGCCCAATCCCAAGGCGCCTAAGATGGCGTCGGTAAGGGCGTGGTAGAGGCAGTCGCCGTCGGAATGGCCCTTCGGGCCCTTGTCGAAGGGGAGGGTGACGCCTCCCAGAACGAATTTCCGGCCGGTGACCAACGGATGAATGTCGTAACCCAGTCCGACCCGCATGTTACCTCAGTTTCAAAAACGCCTCGGCGATGGCGAGGTCTTCAGGAGCGGTAATCTTAATATTATACGGGCTCGACGTCACGACTTTTACCGTCTCGCCGAGCCGCTCCACCAGCATGGCCTCGTCGGTGCCCAGGAAGCCGTCCTTCACGGACTTTTCCACGGCACGTCGGAAAATGTCCCGGCGAAAGGCTTGCGGGGTTTGGATGTTCCACAGCTGCGAGCGGTCGACGGTCTCCAGGATGGCGCCGTCGGCATTCACTTTTTTCGTCGTCTCCTTGGCCGGCAAGGCGGCGACGCATCCGCCGAAGGCCTGGGCGCCGGCGATGGTTTTCTCGATGATGTCGGATGTGACAAGCGGGCGCACGCCGTCGTGAACGACGACGATGTCGCATGGCGGCAGGGCTTCGAAGCCCAAGCGCACCGAATCCTGGCGTTCCTTGCCGCCGGCGACGACGTTGCGCGCCTTTTTCATTCCAAACTTCACAATCATCTCCCGGACGGAGGCGATTTCCGCCTCCGGCGCGACCACGCAGACGAGGGAAACGGAGGGAGCGTCTTCGAAGGCTTGAAGCGTGTGGATCAGGACCGGCTTCCCGGCGATCTCCAAAAACTGCTTTTGAGCGCCGAAGCGTTTTCCAAGTCCAGCGGAGGGAATGACGGCATAGGTGTTCATGAAAATAAAAAGGGCCTGGCTCCTTTGTAAGAGCCAGGCCCTTGTCCGTTCAAGGACGAATTTAGCTTACGACTTGAAGATCTTCTGGATCTCCTTGAGCGTCTCCTCTTCGGTGATGCCCTGGGCGATCGAGAGTTCCTTCACCAACAGCGAACGGGCCGTGTCCAGCATCTTGCGCTCGCCGAAGGAAAGCTCCTTCTCGAACTTCAAGAGGGACAGGTCGCGCAGGACTTCGGCGATCTCGTAAACCGAGCCGCTCTTGATCTTGTCCATGTATTCCCGGTACCGGCGGTTCCAGGTCTGGTTGTCGACGGTGATGTCGCGCTCTTGAAGGATTTCGTACACTTCCTCCACCTGATCCTCTCCGATGATCTCACGCAGGCCCACCGACTTCACGTTCTGCGTCGGCACCATGATCGTCATCCCGTTGTCCAAGATGCGCAGGATGTAGAACGTCTGCTTGTTACCGGAGATCTCGCGGGTCTCGATCGCCTTGACCTCGCCAACTCCATGAGCGGGATAGACAGCCTTGTCGCCGGGCTTGAATTGCATGTGACCTCCGTAAGTCGAACAAACCAGCATTCCGTTAAAATTAGTCGGTCGCTATATCACGATTGACGCATTCGGTCAAAAAGTTTTTCCCTCGTTGACACTCTGCAGCGGCCTGTAATACCCCTGCCACCCTGTTTTCCTGAGCATTACCGGCCAGGTAGCTCAGTCGGTAGAGCGGCAGACTGAAAATCTGCGCGTCGGGGGTTCGATTCCCTCCCTGGCCACCTTTTCAGACGGCCAAAAAACAAAAGGGGATCCAGACCCCGGATCCCCCATCCAAGACAGCCCGCAAGCTGCAATAAGTTTCTCGTTCAATAACTCGATTTGTTGCGCCCTTTTTTTGCCGCTTTTCGACGCCTCCGACACAACATTTACCTTTTCCCGTCGACAAGAACCGAGTGAAACGAAGCACCTATTTCACTCTTATCTCCCTTTTCCTCATGTTTGCTGCGCTGCTTCCAGAGCGGTTTGGAGAGGCATCCACCATCGTGAAGCTCGACGCAAACGCCCCTTCGGCGGCGGCCCTGTCCGTGGCCTCTGAGGAGGCGGAGGAGGCCCTTCCCGAAGGCTGGAAGTATTTAAGGGCCGTGGACCTCTATATCGTCGATGAACGCGGCCAGGGCCATTTGAGCGACTTGGAGGCCCAGGGCGCGGTGGCGGGGGTGGAAGACGGTTCCGACATCCAATTGGAGGCTCTGCCCAACGACCCCATGGTCGACGTGCAGGGCTGGATCACCGGGGATCACGTGGATATCGGCGCCCTGGAGGCCTGGGACCTGACGACGGGCAACGGCGCCGTGGTGGTGGCCATCATCGATACCGGCATCTCCGCCGACCATCCGGACTTGGTCCCCAACCTCTGGACCAATCCGAACGAGGTGGCGGGCAACGGCAAGGACGACGACCACGACGGCTATACGGACGACATCCATGGCTACGACTTCTGGGGCGACGACAACGACGTCACCGACGACAACAACCACGGCAGCCACCTGGCGGGTATCATCGGAGCGGCGGGCAACGACGCCTTCGGCGTCACCGGCATCAATTGGAACGTGCGGCTCATGCCGCTTAAGTTCACCGACGAGCACGGCGCCGGGACGAGCGCTCTGGCCATCGAGGCGATCAACTACGCCATCGAGCACGGAGCGCGGGTCATCAACGCCAGCTGGACGCTCAAGATCGACGGCGGCTCCAGCAGCGGGCGCTGGGAACAGGGCGATCTCTTAAGGCAGGCCATCGACAAGGCGGGAGAAGCGGGCATCCTCTTCGTGACGGCCTCCGGCAACCAGTTCAAGACGTATCAGGGCCTCAATATTGATACCGACCCCGTATATCCGGCGAGCTTCGCCAACGATAATATGATCGCCGTCGCCGCCCTGGATTCGGACGGCACGCTGGCGGACTATTCGAACTACGGCCCGGCCACGGTGGACATCGCCGCGCCCGGCAGCGGCATTTACTCCACCGGCGCGCACGGCAACTATGCGGTGATGAGCGGGACGTCCATCGCCACCGCCTTCGTCACCGGAGCCGCCGCCCTCGTGCTTTCCGTGGATCCGAATTTGACCTGGGACCAGGTGAAAGCGATCTTGGAAGACGCGACGGAGGGCGAGATCACTCTGAACGGTAAGATCATCACCCAAGGTTCTTTGAATCTCTACAACGCCCTCGCCCTGGCCTCCGGCGGCAACGTGCCGCCTCCGAGCCCTTCGTTCGACTCGTCTTCGGGCACGTCTTCCGATCCGTCTGACGATGCCCCGACGGCCTTTTCTCCGTCCCCCTCCCGTGCCTTCGCGTTCCCGGCGGGGGGGTGCAGTCTTCTTCAATAAAAAAATAAAAAGCCCCCGGGAGGGAGAGGTCT
>DASUFF010000041.1:0-48450 GCA_036274695.1 bacterium
GATGTAGATCACGTCGTGGAAGGGATTCTTCCTCTGATTCAAGAACTCGACGAAGCTCTTGATGCCGCCTTCGTAACAGAAGTCGTGCCGCTTGCCGGTGCGTTCGTCGGTGATCGAAATCTTAAGTCCCTTGTTCAGGAACGAGAGCTCGCGCAGGCGGTTGGAGAGGATGTCGAAGCTGTACTCCGTGGTCTCAAAGATCTCGGCGTCCGGCTTGAAGGTAACCTTGGTGCCGCGCTTCGTGGTCTTGCCCGTCGTCTCAAAATCGATCTGCGGCGTGCCGCGCTTGTACCACTGGTGGTAGACGATGCCGTCCCGGAAGATCTCCAGGTCGAGTTTTTCGGACAAGGCGTTGACGCAGGAGACGCCGACGCCGTGGAGACCGCCGGAAACTTTATAAGAGGAATGATCGAACTTGCCGCCGGCGTGGAGCTTGGTCAAAGCGACCTCGGCCGCCGGCCTTTTTTCCGTCGGATGGATGTCGACGGGAATGCCGCGGCCGTTGTCCAGGACGGTGATCGAGTTATCGATGTGAATGGTGACGTCGATCTGGTCGCAGAAACCGGCCAGCGATTCGTCGACGGAATTGTCGACCACTTCATAGACGAGGTGATGCAAACCTGGCGCCCCGGTGGAGCCGATGTACATGGCCGGACGCTTCCGAACCGCCTCCAGGCCCTCTAAAACCTTGATGGAGCTGGCGTCATAAGCAGCGGCCGGTTTCTTGACGGAGGCTTCGGACATAGGCTGATTTTTCTCCTCGTTGGCGATACCTTTTTGCTATCACGCAGGGGGGTGGTTGTAAAGGAGAAATAAGGCTAAAAACACAAACAATATCAATATGATAGGGGTGAATTTGGGACTAAAAAAATTAGATCCGCATGGGCATAACCAGGGCTAAAAAGCCACGGTCAAATTCCGAACGAATCACGCAGGGGGAGATCTCGTCTTTGAGCTCCAAGACGAGTTTTTCGTCCTCCAGAATGCTCAAGACGTCGAGGTAATAGCGAGGATTGAAGCCCACCTGGAAGGTCGCGCCCTTGTAGTCGATGGGAATCTCTTCGCTCGCTTCTCCGAGGTCCGGATGAGAAGCGCTGATCTCCACCAAACCGCTGCCGAAGTTGAATCGCACCCCGCGCGCCTGGTCGGAGGTCATAATGGAGGCGCGACGAAGGGCTCCCATTAAAAGAGACCGGTCCACCACCACCACCTTCTCCGACTTTTTAGGAATGACCTGCTCATAGTTCGGGAAATCACCTTCGATCAACCGCACAGTAAGAGCGATTTTGCCGCGGCGGAACACAATGGCGCGTTCGTCGATGGCGACGGAAAGATTCCCTTCGCCGGATCCAATGAGATTCTTGATCTCCGCCACACCCTTCCGGGGAATAATAATGCCCTTGGGAAGGTTCCATTTGCCCCCCGTCTCCCGCTCCGCGTAGGCAAGCCTGTGACCATCGGTGGCCACGACGCGCAGACAGGCCTTGTCGCCCTTGGCGGCCTTCACAAGATAAAGACCGTTCAACGTGTAGCGCGTCTCGTCGGTGGAGGCGGCATAGAAGGTCTTGGCGATCATATCTTCAAGCTCTTCCGCCTCGACCGGGATCTCCTCCTTGGAAGCCACCTGGGGAAGGGTGGGGAACTCCGCGGGATTCATCCCCACCACGCGGAAACGAGATTTTCCGGAAGCGATCTCAATGCCGAAGTCGCCTTTTTTCGAAACATGAACGACCTCTTCCGGAGCTTCCTTCACGATTTCGTAAAGATTTCGCGCATTCACGACGACTTTACCGGACGATTTGATATCGGCGTTGCCTTCTGCGACCAAGGCGATCTCCAGATCGGTGGCGGAGACGCGGAGGGTGTTCGTCGATTTTTCACCGGTCTCCAAAAGGATGTTGGAGAGGATCGGCATCGTCCCGCGTTTTTCGACGATTCCCTGAGACCATTTCAGGAGGTTCAAGAAATCCGTCTTCTTGATTTTGAGTTCCATGTATCCACCTCCCGGTCTTTATGAAGATTAATTATTTAATAAAAACAGTCGTCGTAGAAGTAGTGAGGCGACCCTAGTGGGGATAACCCGGAATGTGAAGATTTATTTTGGGTTTGGAATGGTTTTTAACCTCCGGAAAACCGCGACAAACGCCTGTGGAAGGCCTGGGGGCGAGTGGGGATAAATCGGGGAAGCGGAAATTCCAAAAAGATATCCCCAGTTACGCTTGGAGTTAACCCCAGCGCTATCACCGATTCGTAGGATTAACCGTTAATGTTCTGTTCGAGGCTTTCGACGTGCTCGCGGAGGGTGGAATCCGCAATGATGTCGCGCCCGATCTTATTGAAGGCGTGAACGACGGTGGAATGGTCCTTGCCCCCGAATTTCTGGCCGATCTCGGGATAGGAGGATTTGACGTGCTTGCGGCAGAGGTACATGGCGATCTGGCGGGGCAGGGCCAAGCTCTTGATCCGGCGCTTGCCGATCAAGTCGGAAAGCTTGATGCGGTAGAAATCGGCGACCGCCTTTTGGATCTGTTCCACCGTTAGAATGCGGTCCACCCCCGACAAGACGTTCTTCAAGACGTCTTTGGCCAAAACGATGGAGAGGGGGACGTTGTTCAAGGAGGCGAAGGCGTTCAGACGGATCAAAGACCCTTCCAATTCTCGGACGTTCGACTTGATGTGGGTGGCCAGAAAGAGGGCGAGCCCGTCTTCCAAGGTGATCCCGTCCTCGTCGGACTTCTTCTTTAAGATGGCGATCCGGGTCTCCAGATCGGGGACCTGGATGTCGGCCAAGAGCCCCCACTCGAACCGCGAACGGAGGCGCTCCTCCAGATCCGGGATCTCGCGCGGGGACTTATCGCTGGTGAGGACGATCTGTCTTTGAAGGTCGTAGTGGTGGTTGAACGTATGGAAGAACTCGTCCTGCGTCCGTTCCTTGCCGGCGATGAATTGGATGTCGTCGATGAGCAGAACGTCGCAGTTGTCCCGGTACTTTTTGCGCAATTCCCCCATCTTGTCGAACCGCATGCAGTAGATGACCTCGTTCATGAACTTCTCGGAGGCGAGGTAAAGGATGCGCGCCCCCGGATTATTTTTGAGGATTTCGAGTCCGATGGCGTTCAGAAGGTGTGTTTTGCCCAAACCTACGCCTCCATAGAGGAAGAGGGGATTGTAGTTTCGGCCCGGCGTCTTGGCGACGGCGCGGGCGGCGGCGTGGGCAAACTGGTTCGAGGAGCCGACCACGAAATGTTCGAAGGAATATTTGTCCTTCAGCGAATCGTGTTGGGCGGGCGGCGATGAAAGGGCCGCCGGAGCCTTGAGTTCGGGCCGCGGAGAAATCGCCGGCGTTACCGCGACGGCTTCGTTGTGAGCGGTGGGGGCGATGGACAATTGGATGGAGAGCTCGGGACCATCCAATCGGCTCAATTCTTGTTGGAGGGTCGGGAGAAAGTTTTCACGGACCCAGTCGCGGACGAAACGATTTTTGACAAGAATGGTGGCCCGGCCTTCCCCTTCTTCTAAGGAAGAAGGGAGCAGGTCCACTTGGCCGGACCAGGCGGGGGAGGTTCCTAATTCCCTTATCTTTTCGGCAAGAAAAGCGATCTTTGAGGATGGGGCCAAGACAAACCTCTCCATGGAATTATCCACAGACTTATCAACATGTGTGGATAGGCTGTCGGACTGCGATCCGTCAGAAGCGCCGCTCTCTCAACACTTCCTGGAACCGCCGATGCCTTTGATCCTCTTTTGAATTTCTCTCCCTGCGAGGGAAGACGGGGAGAAAAATTTTTCGTTTCAATTTCGTCTCAAAAAAGCTTTGCGTTCATGACAAATTAAAAAATCATTGTCTAGAAAAAATCAAAAAAGATTTTTATTTTTTCGAAGTCATTGAAAAAGAATCAAAAAATTTCTCGTTGACGAAAAATCGAAAGGTCTTTAGCGTCGCCGAAATACAAAGCGAAACGGCAAACCCAATAACAGCGAGGCTTAGACGTGAAGAGAACCTTCCAACCCCATAAGAAACGGCGTTTGCGGACACATGGCTTTCGTAAACGCATGCGGTCTCCGGGCGGACGAAAAGTTTTGAAGCGTCGCCGCTTGAAGGGTCGCAAGCGCCTTACCGTATCGATTTCCAAAAAGTAATTTTCCGGACTCCCTTTGGCCCGGAAATTTTCCCTGCCTCACGCCGAGATCCTCATCAAAAGAAAGCCGGACATCGGTTTCACGCTTCGCATTCTCGTCACACGGAAGATACGCCGGGCGGTGGACCGCAACCGTTTGAAACGCGTCTTTCGCGAGTTTTTTCGGGGAAAAAGGGCGTTGCTTCCCGGGAACCTCGTGATATGTAGGGTCGACCCGTCGGCGGTAAAAATCAAAAATGCGCAATTGTTTCAAGAACTTGGTCAGATTCTATAGGATCTTTTTGTCCCCGATTTTGGGAGGGCAGTGCCGTTTCGAACCGACCTGCTCTTCGTATGCCCTGGAAGCCCTCGATCGGTATCCTCTAAGGAAGGCCCTGGCCAAATCCGCCAAACGCGTCTTGTCCTGTCATCCCTATCACTCCGGAGGCTTTGATCCCGTATGAAAGACCAGCATCGTTCCCTGATCGCCGCCGCCCTCTCCTTTTTGGTGTTGATCGGCTGGTATTATTTCTTCGGATCAAAAATGAAACCGTCGACGCCGCCGGCCGCGGTGTCCGGTCCGGCCTCGCCGCTGTCTCAAAATACGACAACTCCGCCGCCGTCCGTTCCCGGAACGCCGGCGTCTTCCGGTTCCTCCGAACCGCAGCCCGAAAGCGTCGTGACGAAAGAGACGCCGCTCATGTCACTGGAGTGGACGAACCGCGGCGGCCGCCTCTCGAAGATCCTCCTTAAGAATTACAAAAAGGACGTCGCCAAGGACAGCCCGCCGATCGATCTCCTTCCGTTCGAAGGGGAAAGGTCCTTGGAGCTGACGTGCCGCGACTGCAGCGCCTCCCTCCCGGCGGACGACCTCTACGCCGTGACTCCGGCGGGAGACCGGCAGATCGCGTTCGAGGCGGCGGCGAACGGGCTGAAGGTCACCAAGCAATTCGATTGGTCGGACGACCGGTACGTGCTCAATCTGCGCGTTACCGTCGAGAACCAATCCGACCAGGAGTTTCACGGCCGGGTTGGCTTAGGCTGGCGTTCGCGCCAGTATCCGGCGCCCCCCAAAGGATTTTTCAGTTTCTTAAAGCGCCCGACCGACCACCGCTCCTTCCTCTATAAGCTCGGGCAGGACGTAAAGCATTTGGCCGAGCTCAAAGAGCCGTCGGACTTCCGCGGGGAGGTCCCCTGGGCCGGCATCGAGGACCGCTACTTCCTGATTTCCCTCCTGCCCCGGCGCTTATCTCCCGACCAGATCCTGCACCTCCAGAAGGACGGGGACTTCCTGGACGCCGTCGTCTATCCGCCGGAGGTCCGCATCCCCGCCCAGGGCCGGCACGAGGAAATCTATTCCTTCTATCTGGGCCCGAAGGAGCGGAACCTATTGCTCCAGGCCGGTGTCGGTTTGGAAAAGGCGGTCGATTACGGCTGGTTCTCCCTCCTCGCCATCCCGATCCTGAAGGCCCTGCAGCTCTTCCACTCCGTCGTGAAGAACTGGGGGCTGGCGGTCATCGTGCTCACGCTCTTCATCAAGCTTTTGATGAACCCGCTGACGGTCAAATCGATGAAGCAGATGAAGAAGATGCAGGATCTTCAGCCTAAACTCGCGGTCCTGAAGGAGAAGTACAAGAACGACCGCCAGAAGCTGAACACGGAGACCATGGCCTTGTTCCGGACTCACAGCGTCAACCCCATGGGCGGCTGCCTGCCCATGCTGTTGCAGATGCCGATCTACATAGCCCTCTATAAGGTGATCTACAACGCCATCGAGCTCTATCACGCCCCCTTCGTGGGCTTTTACCGGGACCTCTCGGCGCCGGATCCGTATTTCATCCTCCCCGTCCTTTTGGGGGTTTGCATGGTCGCCCAGCAGAGGCTGACACCCTCGCCGTCGGCCGATCCGGCCCAGAAGCAGATGATGACCATCATGCCCATCATGTTCACCGCCTTCATGCTCTTCCTGCCGATGGGGCTGGTCCTCTACATCTTCGTGAATACCCTCTTCAGCGTCATTCAGCAGTGGATGTACCAAAAGGGCATCCGTTGGAGGGACATCCCGGGCCGGCTGAAGGGCGATCAACCCGCCTCCTCCTAACGTCCCGCGTTAAAGCCCCCGTAATTTTTGTGGTTTAATGTGTTCAGTCTGTTGCGCCGCTCGCGGGCTTGCGTGTAGAAAACCTTCTGGAGGTTTTTCATCGTGACCCCGCGGACCGATTCTCTGAAATCGCTGTCGACGATCGCGCAGATCATCCAAAAATCCTCCCCGACGGAGAATCCGCTGGCTCATATCGTCCAGGTCGTCCGCGTACAGATGAACGTGGACGTCTGCTCGCTCTACATCCTTCAGGACAAGCACCTGGCCCTCATCGCCACCGACGGATTGGACACGCGTTCGGTGGGCAAGGTGCGCATGGCGGTGGGCGAGGGGCTGACGGGGCTCGCCGTCGAAAAGCTTCAGCCGATCGTGGTCAAGAACGCGAGCAGCCATCCGCGCTTCAAATATTTTCCGGAAACGGGCGAAGAGAAGTTCGACACCTTCGCTGCCATTCCGCTGCTCGACCGCGACCGCGTCATCGGCGTGCTGACCGTCCAGACGGTGGCGACGCGCGAGCTGTCCGTCGATGAGATCGAGCTGCTCAAGCTTTTCGCCTTCCAGCTGGCCGGGGTCGTCCGCAACCTGGTGAGCTTGGAGGAAGTCCTCAAGGTGGACCGCCGGCGATCCGAAAAGCCGTCGTTGCAGTTGAAAGGGATTCCCGTCGCTCCGGGTTTCGGCATCGGGACGGCCTTTCTGCTCTTGCCCGGCAGCCAGCCCTTGATCGTCCCGGCTCAAGGCGACCAGCCCTTGAGCCCTAAAGACGAATGGAAAAAGCTCTCGAAGGCGATCCGCAAGGCCTCGGCCGGCTTGATCCGCCTCGAAAAAAGGCTTCAGAAAAAGTTTTCCAAGGCCGAATCGGACATCTTTTACAGCCACCGGATGATCCTGACCGACAAGAGCTTTTTGAAAAAACTGAAAGCGGAAGTGGAACAGGGGGTCCGCGCGATCGACGCCGTCCAGGCGGTCATCGGCGACTACGTCTCCGACTTAGAAAAGATCGAGGATCCCCATTTTCGGGAACGGACGGCCGACCTCCAAGACATCCAGCAGCGCGTTCTGGAACACTTGATCGGGCGCACCCAACGGCGGAGCAAGACGGTGGGCCAGGGCGTGCTGATCGCCGAGACGCTCGTGCCCTCCGACACGGCCCGTCTCGATCCCGAGGCCGTCCAGGCGATTTTGACCGAACGCGGCGGCACGACCTCCCATGCGGCGATCATCGCGCGGTCCTTGGGGATCCCGGCCGTCATGGGCATCCCGAATCTCGCCGCGCGCGTGCAGCCGGGGGATTTGGTCATCGTCGACGGCAATCTGGGCTATGTCTACATCAACCCCGAGCCCGGCGTTTTGCGCGAGTATGAACGCATCCAGGAAAAATACGCCGACCGCATCGTCAGCCTCCGCAAGGCGAGCGAGGAGCCGGGGGCCACGCAGGACGGCCGGCGCATTTTGGTGGAGGCCAACATCGGCATCTTCAGCGGGTTGACCAAGTTAAAGCAGCTGGGCGCCGAAGGCGTGGGGCTCTACCGCACCGAGTTCCCCTTCATGGTCCGGAAAAAGCTCTTGGACGAGGACGAACAGTTCGATCTCTACAAAAAGATCATCGAGGAGATGGAAGGGGTGCCGGTGACCTTCCGCCTCTTGGACGCCGGCGGGGACAAACCTCTGGAGGCCCTGGGATTGGGCGTCGCCAACGAGGCCAATCCCTTCTTGGGTTACCGCTCGATCCGCCTCAGTCTTTCGCACCCCGAAATCCTGACCGTTCAGCTCCGCGCCCTGCTTCGGGTCTCGGCTCTGGCGCCGATCCGCATTTTGGTGCCCATGATCTCCGGCGTGGAAGAAATACGGACGGTGAAACGGATGTTCGAGGAGATCCGGAAGGACTTCGACCTGCGCGGACGTCCCTATGACCGCACCGTGCCCGTCGGCCTATTGGTGGAAGTCCCGTCGGCCGTCTGGCTCGCGCATTTGCTGATCCGCGACTGCGACTTCTTCAGCATCGGGACCAACGACTTGATCCAGTACACCCTGGCCGTCGACCGGAACAACGAGCAGGTCGCCCAATTCTTCGAGCCCCTGCATCCGGCCGTGCTTACCGCCATCGCTACCGTCGCGCGCGTGGGCCTGGCCGCCGGAAAACGCGTCTCCGTTTGCGGCGAGATCGCCGGCGATCCCTTCATCGCCCCCCTCTTGGTGGGCTTGGGCGTGACGGGCCTGTCGATGATCCCCACCTCCATTCCCGCCGTCAAAGCCGCCTTGCGCACCGTCGACTATACCGCGGTCAAGGCCATCGCCGACCGCTGCCTCCAGGCCGCCACCATCGAAGAGGTCAAATCTCTCCTAAATCCGCTCCGGGACGAGATCGAAGCGGTGCTATAATTCGATATAGAGAAGGGGACTGCAGAGACCGGAATGCGGACCCGAGACCCCGGCAGGCGCCTTTGCGGCGACCTAAGCCTTTGTAATTATTAGTAGTTATAGCCGAACTTTCGGCATGAAAACTGCATAAAAGCCTAGTTGGAGAACTATGACCAAGTCCGGGTACCCGTCGGAGACGGGTGGACGCGGAAATGGTTGGAGACGGAGTCGGAAACCATGCCCGTTACGTTTAACAATGTGAACGACCCCCAGGCGACCCAGGCGCAGGAGCCCAAGAACAACCTGCCGGGGGACAAGTCGCGGGAGTCCACTTTCGCCTCGCTGATGCAGAACATCGGCAAGGACAAGGGGACGTCCCAGGGTTCTCAGGCCTCGACCAAGACGGCGATCCCGACGCCCGCCCCGGGCACCAACAGCGAGCGCATCTACAACGCCGTCATGACTTCCTCGGAAAAATACAATCTGCCGCCTGCCCTGGTCTTCGGTTTCATCAAGCAGGAATCGGGATTCAAGCCGAATGCGAAGTCGTGGTGCGGCGCCCAAGGCCTGATGCAGCTCATGCCTGGAACGGCCAAGCAGTTGGGCGTCCAAGACGCCTGGAACATCGAGCAGAACGTGGACGGCGGCTGCAAGTATATCCGCCAGATGCTGGACAAATTCGACGGAGACCTGCCCAAGGCGATCGCCGCCTACAACGCCGGCCCCGGCGCCGTGCAGAAGTACGGCGGAATCCCGCCGTTCAAGGAGACAAAGGCCTACGTGCCCGCCGTCCTCGCGCACGCCGAGAAGTTCAACAACGGCGCGCCCATCGTCGCCCCCGCGGACAAGACGGTCGCCGTCGCCGTGGCGGCGCCCGCTCCCAAGCAGACCATCGACTACGGCCTGGTGATCGACGCCATCCAGACCTCCGACGCCATGAACCAGGCCGCGCTTTCGCTTTCCATCACCGCCAACGCCCAGCCGCTCGAGCTCCCGAAGTCCGAGCGCAGCGGCAACGACGATCCGCCGCCTCCTCCGCCCCCGCCGCCGCGCGGCGTGCGGGTTTAATCCGCGTTACCTCACCGCCCTTCGGGCACCCTCTCCTTAATAAGGAGAGGGCTGGGGAGAGGTCGCACTTGCAATCCCGTCGCATCCTTGAATAATTGTCTTCATGTCTCGTGACGTCACCATCGCCGTCGTTCAAATGACCTGCGCCGAAGAGGTTTCGAAAAATCTCGACAAGGCCGTCTCGCGCATCGCGGAAGCGGCCAAGGCCGGCGCCCAGATCGTCTGTCTTCAGGAGCTTTTCGGCTCGCGCTATTTCTGCCAGGTGAACGACAAGAAATTCTTCTCGCTCGCGGAGGCGGTGCCCGGCCCGTCGTCCGAAATCCTAGCCAAGGCGGCCAAAGAGAACAAAGTCGCCGTCGTGGCCTCCCTCTTCGAAAAGGACGGCGCCAACTACTACAACACGGCCTGCGTCCTCGACGCCGACGGGAAGTTTTTGGGAAAATACCGGAAGGTCCACATCCCCGACGATCTCGAGAACCATTACTCCGAGCTCTTTTATTTCAAGCACGGCGACTTGGGTTATCCCGTCTTTCAAACGAAGTTCGCCAAGATCGGCGTTCAAGTCTGCTGGGATCAATGGTTCCCGGAGGGGGCGCGGTCGCTGGCGTTGCAAGGCGCGGAGATCATTTTCTACCCGACGGCCATCGGCTGGCCGAACAAGCAGCGGGAAGAAGAAATAGGCGAAGCCGAGTTCGACGCCTGGGTGACCGTTCAGCGCGGGCACGCCATCGCCAATACCACCTATGTCGCCGTCGCCAACCGGACGGGCCTGGAGGATCACCTCCAGTTTTGGGGCGGCTCGTTTATCGCCGATCCCTTGGGCCGCGTGCTTAAGAAGGCTTCGCATGACAAAGAAGAAATGTTGATCGCGACCTTACCCATCGGCCGGATCGACGAAGTCCGCAAGGACTGGCCCTTCCTCACCTGCCGGCGGACAGATCAATACCAACTGAAATGAAACAAACCCTCGCGCAACAGGGCTACCGCATGCCCGCCGAATTCGAACCGCACGAGGCCACCTGGCTCGCCTGGCCGCACAACCCCGAGACCTGGCCGGGACGGCTCAAATTCATCCCGCCGATCTGGATCCAGATGATCAAGCCATTGCACGTTCACGAAACGGTGCATGTTTGCGTGAACGATGCTGCGATGGAGGAGCAGGTCCAGGCGATCTTGAAACGCCACGACATCGGGCGGAACGTGGTGCTGCATCAGATTCCGACGAATGATGCTTGGGCGCGGGATCATAATGCGATTTTTGTGAAACGGGATACGACCTCCCCCAAACCCCTCCTTAATAAGGAGGGGCTAGGGGAGGTGGCTTTGGTGGCCACCGACTGGATCTTCAACTCCTGGGGCAAGAAGTACGGCCCTTGGGATTTGGACGACGTCGTCCCTCAAAGGGCCGCGAAGTATCTGAATGTTCCCTTCGTCGAACCCGGCATCGTCCTGGAAGGCGGCTCCATCGACGTCAACGGCAAGGGATCGCTGCTCACCACCGAACAATGTCTGTTGAACAAGAACCGCAATCCTCATCTGAAGAAAAACGAGATCGAACAGTATTTGAAGGATTACCTGGGTGTCTCCAACATCCTGTGGCTGGGCGACGGCATCGTCGGCGACGACACGGATGGGCACGTGGACGACATCACGCGCTTCGTGAGCACCGACACGATCGTCACCGTCGTCGAAGAAGATCCGGCCGACGAGAACTACAAGCCGCTCCAGGACAATCTCAAACGGCTCCGGTCGATGAAGGATCAAGACGGCAAGCCGTTTAAAATCGTGACGATTCCAATGCCCGGTCCCGTGGAATACGACGGCACGCGGCTACCCGCCTCCTATGCTAACTTCTACATCGCCAACGGCGTGGTCTTGGTTCCGACCTACAACCACGCCAACGACAAGAGGGCCCTCGAGACGCTCGAGAAACTCTTTCCTACGCGGCGCGTGGTCGGCATCAACTGCGTCGAGATGGTCTGGGGCCTCGGGGCCATCCACTGCGTGACCCAGCAGCAACCTAAAGTCTGAAGAAACGACGCTTCGCGCCGGTCGCGATTTCCTATATAAAGGAGACGTGAGACGCCCGCTCCTGATGCTGTTGGCCGCCTCCCTCGTTCTTTCCTGCGCCCGCCACAAGCCCATCCAGCCCGTCTTGGAATTCAAGACTGCGCCCATCTTGCTGGACACGATTCCGGAGACCATCGATCCGAAGGACCTGCAGTTCAGCCCCGACGGGACGGAGGTGGCCTACCGGTGGAACACCGGCGACGGCCGGCAGGGCTACGCCGTCAACGGCCGCGTCGAGCGGTACTTCGACGAGGTGGGCGAGTTTCTGCACTACACGAAGGACGGGACGCATTACGCCTACAAGGCCAAAAAGGCCTTTAAGGAGCTGGTGATGTTCGACGGCACGGAGGGCGAGATGTACGACCAGGTGACGGATCCCGCCCTCTCCGTCACCGGCCGCGCGCTCGCCTACGCCGCGAAAAAGGGAGAACAGGCCTTCGTCGTCTTCAACGACCAGGAAGGCGCCAAGGATTTCGACCTGGTGGGGCCGCCGATCTTAAGCCCCGACGGGAAACGCATCGCCTACGCCGCCAAGCAGTTCGGAAAATGGTTCTACGTCCTGGACGGCCGCCAGGAAAAACCGTTCGACGAGGTGGGCTACGCTTATTTCGGCGACGACGCCAGGTCCTTTGCCTACGAGGCCCGGCGCGGGCTTAAATGGGTGATCGTGATCGACGGCGAGGAAAGCCCCGAATACGACGCCGTGGGCCTGTATCCCGAAACGCCCTGGAGGCGCGTCTTCTCCGCCAAACGGGATGGAAAGGAATTCGTCGTCGACGGCGGCAAGGAAGGCCCGGCCTACGACAAGGTGGGTTGGCCGGTAGTGAGCGAAAACGGGAAAAAAATCGCCTACGAGGCCCGAAGGGACGGAAAACGGTTCATCGTGTGGGAAGGCCGCGAAGGAAAACCCTACGACCAAGTCGGCCGCCCGATTCTCACGCGGAATGGAAAGGGGCTCGCCTACGACGCGATGGAGGGGCGGCAATTGCTGATGGTGAGGGACGAAGGTGAGATCAAGCGCTACGTTGCTTTGCCGGGCGCCCGTTTCAGCCCGGACGGAACGAAGCTCGCCTATGCGGGTGTGAACCGCGACGCAACGTCCAAGTTCGTCGTGGAGGAGAACGTGAAGGGCAAGGATTATGAGACGACTGGCCTGATCGCCTGGAGTCCCAACGGCGGCCACCTGGCCTATGCGGCGGGCGAGGGAGGGAAGGAGTTCCTGGTCGTCGACGGCAAGGAAGGAAAAGCGTACGACCGCATCTTAAGCCTCGTTCCGAGATTCAGCCCGGACGGAAAATTCGTCGGCGCCAATGCGATGAAGGGACGTGAGGTCTGGTGGATCGTCGAAGCGGCTACCGACGCTTTCCCATGAGACGCAGCAGGCTTAAGAAGAGATTAATGAAATCGAGGTAGAGCTTAAGCGCCCCGTAGATAGCTTCCTTGTGGTCTTCCTCGGTGCCTTCGTTGCCGATCACGTTCATCGCCTTGATCTTTTGCGTGTCGTAGGCGGTGAGGCCGGAGAAGACGATGACGCCGACGATTCCGTAGACCTTGCTCATCGTCTCGGTCATCACCGAAGGAAAGAAGATGGAGACGACGGCGAAGCCGATCATCCCGAAGAGCCCCATCATGCAGAACGAACCCACCGGTCCCAGGTCCCGCTTGGTGATGTAGCCGAAGGCGCTGAGTCCCGCAAAGCCGGCGGCCGTGATCGCGAAGACGTGCATGATGCTGCTCTGCGTGTAGATCAGGAAGATGACGGACATCGTGACGCCCACCAGGGCCGCGTAGCCCAAATAGATGGCGGTGGCCGCGAAGGCGTTCAATTTCCTCTGAGCCGCCGAGAGGACGATGACGGCGCCTATTTGGGCGATCAAAAGCCCGTAAAACAGGACCCGGTTGAGGACGATCTTGTAGGCGATCTCCGGGTTTTGGGCGATGCCGTAGGCCACCGCGGCCGTCAGGGCCACGCCGATGGTCATCCAGGTGTAGACCTTGGACATGAACCGGGCGTTTTCCTGGGCGATGGAGAATTCATCCGAGGTCGAATAGCCTTGGGGAAGGGAGTTTGTGTTCATGGGCGGATATGATATCCAAAGCGGCCGAAAGAGCAAGTTGGAGGAATCATGAACCGCAACATCCGCGTCATCGCGTTCGCCATGCATGCCAGTATCATCATCTACGGATACGCCCTCTTTACCCTTTCGAGATCGGGAGGGTGGCTTTCCTCCTGGGCGATCGCGCCGGAGAAGAAGATCGCGATCTACGTCCTGGCCGGAGCCGCCGTTTCCAGCGGGATCGTCGCTCTGATTTGGCCCCGGTTTTTAAAAACGACGCCGCCGACGCCCCTCTTTCTGGATTTTTCGAACGTCACCCCGCAGGTTCAGAAGATGACCATCGTCCGCATGGCGGTCGCGGAGGCGGTGGCGCTCTACGGCTTCGTCGCGAGCTATCTCAACCAATCCCTCAATTGGTTCCTCGCCTTCGCCGCCGTCGGTCTTTTCTTGCAAATCTTGGTGGGTCCGTTCGGCCGGTTGTTGAGGGGCCGCTGATGCCCGAGCGTCTGCAAAAGATACTGGCCGAGGCGGGCGTGGCCTCCCGGCGCGAGGCGGAGCGCATGATCGTCAACGGCCGCGTGCGCGTGAACGGGGAGCTGGTCCGCGAACTGGGCACCAAGGCCGACGCCGCCAAGGACGCCATCACCGTGGACGGCAAACCGGTCAAGTCCGCCGAGAAGAAGGTCTATCTGGCTTTCCACAAACCGGTGAACGTGATGGTGACGCGCAAGGACCCGGAAGGCCGCCCGACGGTGTTCGATTACCTGAAGGAAATCCCGGAGCGTGTGAACTACGTCGGCCGCCTGGACTTCGATTCCGAAGGCCTTTTGTTGCTGACCAACGACGGAGAGCTCCTCGCGCGCCTGACCCACCCGCGCTACGAAGTCCCGAAGACGTATCACGTAAAAGTCGTCGGCCGCGTCACGAAGGAAAGCCTGGCGAAGATCGCCCGGGGCGTCGACACCGGCGACTTCGTCTCCCAGCCGTCGCAGGCCCGGGTTTATAAGGAAAACCCGAATAACACCTGGGTCGAGGTCATTCTGAAGGAAGGGAAGAACCGGGAAGTGCGGAGGATCTTCGAGGCCTTGGGTCATAAAACCATGCGCTTGATCCGCATGGCGGTCGGAACGGTGACGCTCAGTGACTTGGAGCCGGGACGCTGGCGTGCGTTGACTCGCAAGGAGATTGAGGCGCTTGAGGCGTCGGCGTCTGGGCCGGAGTCAAAGACGCGAAATCCCGCTTCACATAGCCCCAGCGCTTCTTCAGCTCGTTCCAAGTCATCTTCATGATCGAGGACTTCTCCACGCGGTAGTGGAGGTAGAAAGGCACCACGCACCCGCAGCGGTCGCAGTCGGCCTTCGGCCCCAGCATGCATTTGTCCTTCACGCCGCCTGTGGTTGTCATCGAAAAGGCCTTTTTCTCGAAGAGGCAGTTGTCGGTGACCTTTTTGGCGTTCTGCGACTTCATCAGCTCGATGACCCGGTCCTCCATAGCGATGAAGTCCCCGTATTTGGTGCGCTTGAGCTCGAGAATCTTGTCCAGCGTCGCGTCCCGCTTCTCCCATCCGATCCAGAGGTCGTCGCTCAAGCCCTCGATGGGCGTGTAGAAGTCGAACATGATGCCCTTCAGGTGAGGGCGCCAGTCTTCCAAAACTTCTTCGATGGTGTCGACGTTGAGCGAGGTGACGCACATCGCGCCCTTCACGTTCAAATCCGGGCGGCTGCAGTTCTTCTTCATGAGCTGGTAGAGGCCCTTCTGCCGGCGCATTTTCTCGTGAGCCTCTTCGTTGCCGTCGATGGAGACGTGGAACTGGACGTCGGTCCAGTCCGGCAGCGGGACCGTGCCGTTGGTGACCACCAGGTTGTGCAGGAAATGCTTTTTCAAATTCTCGATCAGGCTCTTGCGGAGCAGCGGTTCGCCGCCCACCCACGTGCAGCTGTAGAGGAGCTTGTGCTCCTTCTTCATGTCCGCGATCTTCTTCTCCCACTCCGGCACGTCCCAGGTCCCTTCCTGCTCCTGCTCAAAGAAGTAACAATGCTGGCACCGCAGGTTGCACTGATCCGTGACGTCGATGGAGATGATCGAGCCCTTGGTGAGCCCCATGGTGAAAAAGAACGCCTGAGGGATCAGGTGATGGGTGAGAAAGGGCTTCGGCTTGTCTGTCTCGGTTGACATCGGATTTCCTCGAAGGCTATGCGCTTAGCGTATCCGGCTGGGGCAAGCAAGAGGGGTATTTTTATGATTCGAATCACCAATTTCGGTTCCGGCGAGCTTTTGATCGAAGACGGCAGCGGCCTCTCCGCGCGCCTGGACCGGGACACCGCCAACCGCCTGATCATGGCCGGCCGCATGCAAACCGTGGCGGAATTCATGGAGAAACTGCACATCTTGATACCCAACGCCGCCTTGGTCGGCCTCGTGCGAGCGGCCTTCGACGGCGCGGCGTCCTCCACGGAAAAGTGGAATTTGAAGGAAAAATTCGCCCGCCTGACATCGCTCGCCAAGGGCTACCAGTCCAAGAACCCTTCCGAAGTCGTCGAGACCGTTTCTTTCTGAAATTTTAGGAAGCCTCGCGCGCGGCAGGATGCGCGGCGACCGGCTTGAAGCGGTTTCCTCCGCGCACCAGTTCGAACAAGTCCTCCCACTTCTTGCCGCCGTCCGGCGAGAAGCGGAAGACGATGCGTTTGTCTTCGGGGATCTTTATTCTTTGGGTAAACATGTTCAAGAGATCGATGGTCGTCTTCACGTGCGTATTCTGCGCGGGATCCTTCAGCAGGTCGGCGGAGTGTGTCCGGGTCAATCGGATCTCGATGACCCGGCATTCCTTCAGCGGCATCTTCAGATGATCGTGAAACTTGGAGTCCGTTTTTCGGATGTCTGCGGAGAATAAGACGAGCGAGGAGTATTCAAAAATCCCCGTCTCGGCGTCTTCCTCTCGGGGGCGCTCCAATCTTTTCTTTTCCAAGGAGGCCAGCGTCTTCCGGCAGGTTCCGGTGTCTTCGATGAAACAAAGCCCGAGGGTCCTGCCGGCCCAGCGGAACGGCGACAAAGTCATTCGGGCGTCGATGACGCTGTTCGCCTTGCTCCGGCATTTCACATCCAAATAGACCGCGCCGCCCCCGGACAGGCGTCTCAGCCCTTCCTCAAAGTGAGGAAGTTCCTCCATGAACAAAAAATTTTGAAGCGACAATCGGGCGGCCTCCGCCGGCGTGTGCCCCAAGACGACTTCCAATCTTTCATTGGCCAGGAGGACGCGGCCGGTATCGACGCCCGGTTGGCTTTCGAACGCGGCGGCCGGATACGGGAGCGCGTTCAAAAGACTCCGCATTTCCTCGGCGCGCTCCAAGGGAAACGAAGACCGCCTTCCTCCGCCGTTTCCGGACCCGTTTCCGTCGCCCAGGCCGAACGGACTTCCCGGGTTCGAAGGAGAAGGGGGCGGCGAATCCTGGCTCGCGCAGGAAATTCCAAAGAGGGCGCCGACCGACAGGGGAACAACAACCGAAGTGTTGAGAAGAGGAGTTTGCATCCGACAGCCTATGACACGGGAATCAAAATGGAAGCCAGGGAAAACAGCGCCTAAACACTTAATTTTAATAGGTTTTTAGGCAAAGAACTTATCCAACTTTGTGTCAAAATGTCGCGGGGCGGGCTAGGAAGAGACTAATTTTCTTAAGACATAAGGCAGGATGCCGCCGTGGCGGTAGTAGTGGATCTCCTGCGG
This sequence comes from bacterium, assembly GCA_036274695.1. Lineage (GTDB taxonomy): Bacteria > UBA10199 > UBA10199 > JACPAL01 > DASUFF01. The sequence goes on from DASUFF010000041.1 coordinate 17,494, forward strand.
CGTATCGATGCGCACCAAGACGGGAAAGCGAATGACCGATCCGTCCTCGCGTTCGGCGCGCACGGTGATCTCGCGGCCGTCTTGGAATCCGTTTTCCAGGGCGTCGGCCAACCCCATGACGTCGTAGGTCTCGCGGCCGTTCAACCGCAATTTCTCCGCCGTGTCGCCCGGGAGGAACTCGAGGGGGACGACCCCCATGCCGACCAAGTTGCTGCGGTGGATGCGCTCGAAGGATTCCGCGATGACGGCTTTTACTCCCAGCAGCCGCGGCCCCTTGGCCGCCCAGTCGCGCGAAGAGCCCGAGCCGTATTCCTTGCCGGCGATGACGACGAGGGGCGTTTCCTCTTTCTGATACTTCATCGAAGCGTCGAAGATGGACATGAGCTCGCCGTCCGGCAGGTGCACCGTCACGCCGCCCTCGACGTTTCCGGCCAGCTTGTTCTTCAGCCGGATGTTGGCGAAGGTGCCGCGCATCATGACTTCGTGGTTGCCGCGCCGGGCGCCATAGGAGTTGAAGTCCTCGAAGCTCACGCCGTGTTCGATCAAATACTTGCCCGCCGGGCTGTCCTTCTTGATCGATCCGGCCGGCGAGATGTGGTCGGTGGTGATGCTGTCGCCCAGCAAGGCCAGTACGCGCGCCTTCTTGATGTCGCCGACTTCGTCGGGCTCCTTGGCCAGTCCTTCGAAATACGGCGGATTGCGGACGTAGGTGGAATCCGGAACCCACGCGTAGGTATCGCCCGCAGGGACCTTGATGGTCTTCCAGGCCTGGTCGCCTTCGTACGCGTCGCCGTATTTTTTCCTAAACATATCCGAGTCGATCGCCTTCTTCACGGCGGCGGCGATTTCGGCCTGAGTGGGCCAGATGTCCTTCAGGAAGACCGGCTTGCCGTCCTTATCCTTGCCGATGGCGTCCTTGGTCAGGTCGACGTCCACCATGCCGGCCAGGGCGTAGGCCACGACCAGCGGCGGCGAGGCCAGGTAATTGGCCCGAACGTCCGGATTGATGCGGCCTTCGAAGTTGCGGTTGCCCGAGAGGACGGCAGCGGCGACCAAATTGCCGGATTCGATCGCTTTGGAAATGGGCGGGGGCAGCGGACCGCTGTTGCCGATGCAGGTCGTGCAGCCGTAGCCGACGGTGTGGAACTTCAATTTTTCGAGATAGGGCATGAGTCCCGCCTCGTTCAAATATTCGGTCACGACCTGGGAGCCGGGGGCCAGGCTCGTCTTCACCCACGGCTTCACCGCGAGGCCCTTTTCGACCGCCTTCTTGGCGAGCAGGCCGGCGGCGAGCATGACGGACGGATTGGAGGTGTTCGTGCAGCTGGTGATGGCGGCGATGACCACCGACCCGTGCTTCAGCGCGAATTGCTGGCCGTCCAGCGAGGTGAGCACGCCGTCGTTCTCGCGACGGGGTTCGTCCACCTTGAGGGCGTGATTGTCGCCGCCCTCGCCGATCCAGTTGCCGACGGCCGCCTTCGCGGGCCCGGGCATCGGGGCGCCTTTCACCATGGAGCTGAGCGAGTCGTGGAAATTCTTGGCGACGGTCCCCAAGGTGAGTTTGTCTTGCGGACGCTTGGGCCCGGCCAAGCTGGTTTCCACCGTCGCAAGATCCAGATCGAGCGTGTCCGAATACTCCGGATCCTTCATGTCCGCGGTGTAGAAGAGCCCTTGTTCCTTATAATAGGCTTCCGTCAAATCGATCTGCTCTTTGGGACGTCCCGAGAGCTCCAGATAGCGCAAGGTTTCCTGATCCACCGGGAAGAAGCCGCAGGTGGCGCCGTATTCCGGGGCCATGTTGGCCACCGTGGCGCGATCCGCGAGAGACAAAGCGGCGGCGCCGGGCCCGTAGAACTCGACGAACTTTCCGACCACGCCTTTTTTGCGCAGCATTTGCGTGACGGTGAGGACCAAATCGGTGGCCGTGACGCCTTCGTTCAATTGTCCGTGCAGCCGGAAACCGACGACCTCCGGGATCAACATCGACGTGGGCTGTCCCAGCATCGCCGCCTCCGCCTCGATCCCGCCGACGCCCCAGCCGAGCACGCCGAGGCCGTTGATCATCGTCGTATGGGAATCGGTGCCGATGACCGTATCGGGATAGGCCCAAAGGTCTCCCTCTCCCCTTGCGGGAGAGGGCTGGGGTGAGGGGCCGGTCATCACCACCCGCGCCAGAAACTCCAGATTCACCTGATGCACGATCCCCGTATCCGGCGGGACGACCTTGAAATTCGCGAAGGCCTGCTGTCCCCAGCGTAAAAACGCATAACGTTCCTTATTCCGGGTGAATTCCAGATCGGCGTTCTGCTTCAAGGCGTCCGGCGTTCCGAAGCGGTCGACCTGGACGGAGTGGTCGATGACGAGCTCCACCGGCTGCAGCGGGTTGATTTTTTTCGGATCGCCGCCCAGGGCCTTCATCGCGTCGCGCATGGCGGCTAAGTCGACCACGGCCGGCACGCCCGTGAAGTCCTGCAACAAGACGCGCGCCGGCATGAAGGCGATTTCGCGCTCGGACTTCTTTTTGGGATCCCAGGTCGCCACCGCCTCGATCTCGGCGGCCGTCACGACTTCTCCGTCTTCCAGGCGGAGCAGGTTTTCCAGGAGGATGCGGAGGGTGAAGGGGAGGCGTTGGATGTTCCAGCCCCTCTTTTCTCCGTATTTCTGGAGGGCATCGAGACGGGCGATCTTGAAGGTCGATTCGCCGACTTTTAAACTGCCGCGGCATCCGTAAGTATCCATAGGACCCGTGAGGTTATCTCCGGGTCAGCGTCGGTGCAAGATCAATTCGGAAAGTCAGGCGCGGTCGACGAGATCCGACAGTTCTTTGAAGGCCAGGGTCAGGTCGTCGTGGGCGTAGGGGATGCGGGACTTTTCGGCCAGCATGCGTTTCAAGGCGGCCTGGCGGAGCAGGTCCTTTTCCTTGGAGGACAGGGACGCCTTCAAAGAGGCGTAGTAGGCGGCGAAGTAGGGGAGGATCGTGTTGAAGAGGCCGTTGGCCAGGCCCTCGGCCAGGAGCGTTTTCGTGCGCGGCGTGTCGCTCTCGTTGCCCACCCGAAGCAGGAGGATGGGCGCCAGCTTCTCCGCGAGCGCGGCGCGGTATCGCCCGTCGAGCATTTTTTCGATTTCTCCCTCGCGTTCCATCAGCGTCGGCATCTCCATGGAGAAGAGGCGGCGGACGCCTTCTTCTCTTTCTCCCTCAACGGTCTCCCAATCATAGCGGTAAACTTTGCCGCCGTCTTTCTCAATCTCCTTGGCGCGGTGGCGCTTGAAGACGAGCTGGCCGGCCCCGTCGACCGTGGCCGTGACGTAGGAGAGTTTCGGGTAATCCAGGCCGATCACGCGGGTGCGGCCCAGCCAGCCGTCGAAATTCTCGCGGTGGTGGTGGCCGAAGAAGGCCACCTTCGGCTGCAATTTTTCCAAAACTTCGGCGACCACGCGCGAGCCCAGATCGCGTTCGCCCCGGAGAAGCCCGATGCCGGCGGGGGCTTCGTGGGCGAGGAAGATATCGAGCGAGAGCGGGATGCCCAGGGTTTTGACGACGTCCTCCTGCGAGAAGAACGGAAAGACTCCCGACTCGCCTTTTTCGTAGGCGCCCTGTCCGTCGTAAATTCCCGAAAAGGCGCCGAGGGCGAGGCCGCCGCGGATCAAGGCGTAATCGCCCGCATAGAGGGGATACGGCAGTCCCAGCTCCGGATTCTTTCGCAGCCGCGCGAGCTCCTTTTCGTCCTCGTGGTTGCCGTGGCTGAAGAGGAAGGGGACCTTCGCGTTGATCGATTTATACGTCTCCAGGTCGCCGACGCCGAGGACCACTTCGTTCCCCGTGCGGCATTCGTGATTCACGATCTTCCGCACCGGCCCCCACCCGTCGTGGATATCCCCCAGGAAGAGGAGCTTCAATCCCTGCAGCCCGCGGCCGGCGTCGATTTCCCGCAAGCGCGATGTATGCGCCTGCAGGAGCGAGAGGTCGGAGTCGTCCAGCCGCGATGCGATCTCCAGCGAGGTTTGGGAAGAAGCGGCGATGAGGTGCAGGGCCTCGCCGCGGCGCAACGGATCGTCGGAGCGAAGCTGGTCGGCCAGGGAAACCAGGGAGGCGCGGTCGCAGGCGTTCGCCAGGAGGTTCGTGGCTTCGGAGCCTCCCCCCAAAGAGAGCGAGGAGAGGAAGGTCGAACGCGCGGTGGTCGCCGTCAGGAATTGGTTCAACGAGTAGGAACCCGTCGTGAACGTCATAGAAGAGGCGAGCACCATAAATTCGCGATTTTGTCGTCGGGAAAGTTGAAACGTTGCGTCTAAATCCCACGAGCGTTTTCTCGGCCCTCTCCCCAGTTCTCTCCCAGCCTTCTCAATGACGCGGCGCATCTAGCGGCCGCCTCGCCCCAGCCACCAAGACAGACATAAAATCAAGTAAGTTCAATAACTTACAGACATAAAAAACTGATTCAATCACTAGAATTACAACAACATTCAACCTCTTCCTGCCGATAACCCAAATGGGCCCTTATGCCTCCACCCCCTTATTTCAATCCGGTCTTAAGCGGCATCTGCATGGCCGACGGGAACTACGCTTATATTCCCTCCATCGCGGGCATGGTGGACCTTCCGGTGGATTCCTTAAACGGCCACATGGTGTCGATTCCCGGCACCAACCAGACCTACATCTTTGCCTCCGACCCCCGTTACGTCTCCTACCAGCCGGGCATGGCGCCTTTATTTTCCGCCAATCCTCTCGGTGTGCCCGAGGGAGACGTCTGGGAGTCGCGCCGGGCCTCGGTTTTACTGGACCTGGCCCGGCCGTTTCCGCCGGAGCAATACGAGCTGCGCGATCAACTGATCCGCCGGCTGCAGTCGGAAGGCCTGAACGCCAGGAACGCCTACGAGATCGGAAGGCAGTTGGCGACCCTGGGCATCACCATCCCCCGGCCGCCGCGTGCCCAGCCGGCGGCGGCCACCGTCGTCGCCGAGCCCGCCCTCCCGCGGATTTCCGCGGAGACCGAAGCCGAGGTCCTTCGCGAACTCGGCCGGACGCGGGCCTTGCAAAGCACGGCCGGCGCCCTGCCGGAGATCATCGACGTCTACCGCTTCGACCGCACGCGGAAGATCCGCGACGCGCGCCCGGTTCGCGGCAGCGCTTATTCCCCCATGGACCGGACCTTGATCGTCGTGGACGGAAATCCCGGCGGCACGTTTTCGATCAACGACATGAATCAGGAGCAGTGGGACGCCTTCCGCAGCGACGCGGTCCACCGGGGCTACGCCGTCACCAATCCGCGGGCGGACGGAAGCATGCGCACCGACGCGCGCACCTTGGAATATCACATCGTCGCCGACTCCGTGGACGTCGCCACGCTCCGGTATTTTCGGGAAAACAATCCGTACATCCGCGTCATCCGCTACGCGAGCGCCGCGGACGTTGCGGCGGGCCGCGGAGAAGTTTTGATCGACTCGCCCCGGCAGTATCTCCGCACCGACCTGGCCGCGGAGGGAACGGTCCACGACGTCGGCGATTTCGTGGAAGTGCGCAACGGCGACACGGTCGTGCGCCGCCTTCCGAGGGCACAAGTGACCGACGCCTTCTTTCACTATCTCGACCGGCTGAGCTCCGATCGCGCGATCGAGGTCGGCCGGATCGCGCGGGAGCACGGTTGGGACCTGTCCACGATGAACCGCGAGCAGGGCGCCGAGCTCTTGAGCATCCTGCAAGGCGCGGAGCATCGCTGGGACCTGGAGGAAATCCACACTCTGATCGGCTCCGAGGGCATGAGAAGTTTTTACAACTACGGCACGTCGGAAAAACCCTTCGGCTTCGCGACGCCCGAAGATTTCCGCACGTTCCGCACGGACGTCTTCGCGGCGCTGGAGAGGGAAGGACTGCCGATCTCCACAGGCGAGGCGCGCGTTATTTTGAGCGGCAGCGCGATGAGCGGCTATTCCACCAAGGGAGGCCAATTCCGTTGGAACGAGACCGTCGACGCCCTGGGCGACACCCGCGCGCCCAGCGATTACGACATCAAGGTCGTCGTTTCGCGCGAAGTCTTCAATCAATGGGTCGAGCGGAGCCTCGCCGTCCTGCCGACCGAGCGGTTGCGAAAGGGTTTAAGGCACTACATCGGAAAGACCGACGGCCTGCGCTGGGCCGAGCTTCCCCCCGAATTCCGCGATGCCCTGCGCCCGTTGATGGAACATTATCCGCGCATCCAGCAGGTCACCATCGCCCTGGAGGGCGGTTACTGGCACGAGTTGGATCCGCAGGCCGACGCCATGCACATCGATATGACCGAGGGCTTAAGGCCCGCGGCCGTGGTACCGCAACCCGCGAACGTTGCGCCGGCCTCGGGCGTTCTTCTGCGCGGCGAAGACGCGAGACCGACGGGGGCCGTGGACCGCAACGTCGTCCGCGCGCAGGTGGCCCTCCGCTATACCCAGTTTCTCTCCCAGACCGCCCGCGAGGCCTTGCAGGACGGACAGCCGCTGCCGTCGGGGAACGATCTCTTCAACTCTCATTTTTCCGAACAGGTCGACGCGCTCACGACGGAGATCCTGAACCGCTACGATACGATGTCGCGGACGGAAGAGGCGCGCGCGGAGCGGGACCGGATGTGGCGGGAAGAAGCTTCCGGCCACGGCTTCGTGGTGCGCGACGGCGTGCCGGACGGTCTGCTGACCCGGGTGGCCGGCGAGTATTTCGCGCGCGAGGCGGCGCGGACGGGATCCCCCTTGGCCGGCGGCGTCGGAACGTCCTTCCGTGCCGACGGGGAGCGCGCCCTCGAGACGGAGGCCTACGAAAGCCGCTTCACGGATATGATGCGGAAGATCGGGCGTTGATTTTAATGAACCTGCATCAACGCCATTTGTATGAAGAGCGGAAGCGAGACCGAGTCCGACGCGTCTCCGAGCCAGGTTTCCAATTCCCCGAAAATTCTTAGGACCGCCTCTTCGCGCGAACCCGCCGCTTCCAGCCCGCGGTGGAGGCGTTGGACGGTTGCGTCGCTCGGAAAGAGTCTGGCCGCCTCCGCGGCGACGCGCTCCCGCTTGAACTTCGGGGCCTCGTCCAGGACGCTGGCCAGGATCATCTCCACGTAGCCGAGCGAACCGCCGCGCCAACGGGCCGCCGCCTCGAAATAGCTCAAGGGCGGCAGGAGGCCGGCGTCGCGGAACATCGCGATGTCCCCACCGTCGAAAAAGGTGCGGACGGCCCCGGCCAAGTTCGGAAGATTCACGTCGCACGAAGGCCAGCGGACGGCGCCGCCGGCGATGCCCAGGCGCGACAAAATCCGGCCCAAGGCGGTTTCCGACGGAAAATCCAACGCGCCGGGCAGAAGCCATCCCTTCAAGGAGAGGAGGGTGTCTCCAAGGTAGCGGTCGTTCAAGAAGTGCTCGTCCGCGGCCACGGCGTGCCTGGCCCGACGGGCCTCGGGCGCTGCGTAGGTCGCGGCCTCAAAATCGGCGATGGCTTGGAAAAGCTCCGAGGCCAGGGAATGTCTCTGCGCCGATTCCTTCCGAAAAAGCGCGAGCCGGCCGGCGGCGTACAATGCCGATGCGGCCAGCGTCCAAGACGTGGCGGCGATCCGGCCCATGTCGCGGCCGACAAAGATTTTCAGCGAATTCGTCATCGCGCGCATTGCGGGGACGATCTCGGTCTCGGGCGCGCGGCTTTGAAGAACGTCGTGGGCCTCCACCACCCCCGACAACGCCTCTTTGAGCGATACGATCGGGGCGGCCGGCAGGGCCAGGCTTAGCGAATCGATCAGACCCCGGAGGGAATAGGGGTTTAGCGCTGGCGTTTTCATGGGGATGCTCTTCGCACCGGAAAGCCGGAAGTTGCTGGAACGCTTTGCATATTCTTTCGAAACATTTTGCGACGGAGGCCGATAAGGCGTTGTGATCAACGGTCTCTCCATCGGACATCCGCTCCTGAGTCGTTACGCGGCCCTTCAGACGACGGGCATCATGAACCTGATGCGTTCGGGGGGCCTGGGGGAGATGAGGACGTTGGAGCCGCAGGTGACCCGCCTTTTCGAAGAAGGCGGCGTCGATTTCTTCATTCAAACGCGCGCGCCCCATCCCTTTCTGGCGCCCCTTCCGCACGCCTTGGCCTTGCCTCCCTCGCTGGCCCTCCAGGGGCGGTGGCAAGAAGCCCCGCGGATCGACGCCCGCGACGGGAGCGCCTACGTGCATTTGAGCCGGTTCGTCTGTCCTCAGGAGGAAATTTCGGAGGCGGCGATCGAGGCCGCGTTCGAGCCCTTGAGCCTGGGAACGGCGATTCTGCTTTCCTCTTCTCCGATCGGCGCGGACGGGAATTTTTTCCTACTTCCCGGCGCGGGAGGAGCGCGGGCGATCGCGGCGCGCGACCGGGGGGATACGCACCTGTTGGTGAAGGTGGGATCCGCCCGCGTTCAGGGCGCGGAGGCGCGCTCGCCTTTCGAACTCGCGGTGGCGGGCGAGGAGGGAGCGTCGAGCCGCGAGGACATCTATCGCCGCTTGATCGCAAAATGGGAGCGATTGGGCCCCGTCGAAACGCTGCACGCGGTGGAGCGGGGCTCGGCCCATCCGACCTTACTCCGCGAGTTCCACCGTTTGGCGGAACTGGACCGGCATCCTCAAGCCGCCCGCGCGCTCTTCTTTTTGGAAATGATTTGCCGGACGGGGTTCGCGAGAGCGGGCGCGCGTCTCGCGCCCACGGAATGTCTCACGGCCGTCGTGGGTTTCGGAGACGAATTGGAAACCATCCGCGTCCTTTTGGACAACGGCTATCCGGTTTTGGCCGTCGAGGATTTCGAAACGCCCGTTTCTTCGTCCGGACGGCCCGACATCACACGGGAATGGGTGAAGGAGAGTTTTCGGGACCATCCCTATCGGGATCGCCTGTCCGTCCATGACTTCCGCGATCCGCAATTGCCGCGCGAAACCTCCCAAGTCGTCCTCTTCGCGGCCGTGGTGGACGAAGCCCTGCCGACCTTCGTGCATTTGGTCCGGCCGGGGGGAATTGCCGCGGTGACGGACGTCGGGCAACTGGGGTGGCGGCGCCAGAACTTCCTGGTGGATACGCCGGAATCCTTCGCCGACGCCGCGAAACGCCACCACGGGGCCGCGTTTTCCAGGATTCATTCGGACGTCCTGCTGGGAACGGGCGCCCTCCGCAGCCATTTCATCCATCCGCTAGGCCACCGCGCCTATATCGTCCGCCGCGAACCCTAAAAAGAGGCCGCCGCCCCGCGGCCTTCCGAACTAAGGAAGGCCGGGAGCGGCGCATGAGGGATCTTTTGTTTCGTTTCTAACGGATCAGCGAACAGCCTCCTCCTTGGACGGCGGTGGGACCTCCGGGCGCCCCGGTAGGCCCGGCGCCTCCGCCTCCGTCGTCGTCTCCGCCCGCCAGATTTGCGTCCTCGTCGCAGGCGTCGCCGATGCCGTCGCCGTCGGTGTCGAGTTGATCGGCGTTCGCGACGTCAGGGCAGTTGTCGGAACCGTTGTCCACGCCGTCGCCGTCGTCGTCCCCGCCGGGGTTCGTGCAAGCGGAATTCGCCGAACAGTCGGAATCGTCGCAGTCGGTCGTTCCGTCGGCGTCGTTGTCCACATCGTCGTTGCAGACCGGCTCGGGATTGCAGTTGGCGGCTTCCGAACAGTCGGAGTCGTCGCAATCGATCGTTTCGTCGAAGTCGTTGTCGGCGCCGTCGTTACACTGGTCTTCCGGGTTGCAGTTGGGGGCCGAGGCGCAATCGGAATCGTCGCAATCGATCGCTTCGTCGGCGTCGTTGTCGGCGCCGTCATTGCACAGCGTTTCGACGCAATCGGGCGACGCGGCACAATCGGAATCCAGGCAATCGGCCGACTCGTCGCCGTCGTCGTCCTCGCCGTTATCGCAGTCTTCCGGGGGAACGCAGGCGGGGTCCTCGGAACAGTCGCCGTCGGAGCAGTCGGTCGCTCCGTCCAAATCGTTGTCGTTGCCGTCCGTGCAGCAAGCGCCTCCCTCGCATTCGTTCTCGGGCGGCAGGCAGTTGGGCGCCAGGTCGCAATCGGGATGGTCGGCGCAGTCGGTCGCTTCGTCCTCGTCGTTGTCGACATCGTCATCGCAATCGGTTTCCACGCCGGTGCAGCCCTCGTCGGAGGAGCAATCCGGGTCGAGGCAGTCGGTCAGCAGATCCAGGTCGTTGTCCGCGCCGTCTCCGCAACAGTCGCCGCCGTCGCAGCCGGTCTCGTTCTCCGGCGCCACCGTAATGACGGGCGAGGAGGCGATGTCCGTCAGGCTCCCGCCGGAATCCTCCTGCGATTGGGTGGTGAACGTGTAAGCGACGTTCGGCGTGTCCGGCGCCGTGATGCCGTCGTACGCGAAGGTCACCGTGCCGCCGTTATCGAGAAAGATCAGAGGCTGCGTGACCGTGTCGCCCGCGAAGATCGGACCGGAGGGACCGGCCATGATGTGATCGAAGAAAACGTCGCCGGTCACCGCCACTCCCAACAAGTCGCCGGAAACGAAACCGAAACTCCTCACCGCGTCGCGCGAGGAGGCCGCCGCGCTTTGCAGGTCCACAATCACTTGCGTCCATTCGCCCGCCTGGAGAAGGGCCAGGCTTAAGACGGCGCCCGAAAGGGCGTAGGATTTCGTCGAAGCGTTATTCGGCAGGTTGGGCGCTTCGGAAACGCGGAAGGTGCCGCCGCTCAGCAGATTAGCCAAGGCCAGCCCGTCCGCCTTCACCCAGAAGCTGACGTGCGTGAAGCTCGACCAATCCTGGACAGAACCGAAATTGAAAAAGACCCGCGTCTGCCCGGCCGCGGAGATGTTCGCCAATCCGTAATCGACATGAAGGTCGCCCGTTCCCGCGTGCGGAGAAACGGCGCTGGTGGAGAGATCCGCGTCGCAGACGACTCCCAAAAGCCCGCAGAGCGGGGCCAGAAGACCGATGAAATCGGTGTTCCATCCCGTGGGCGGACTTGCGTCGAGCGTATCGATGACCGTGCCGGTCAATCCGTTGACGACGGTGACCGTCGTGTTGCCCGAGGTCGGATCGGCCCAAGGATCCGGCATCGTGAGAAGGACGGCGCCGTCGCCCATGTCCTCCGTGGCCGTATAGGTGAAGGTGAAGTCGTTGCCCGTGGAATTCGCCTGCACGGCGGTGGGCGCGACGACGTTCGTCCCGCTCCCGTCGGCCTCAAAGGCCGGCGCTGACAGACCCAGTAGGAGCAGGCACACGGTTCCGCAACACGCGGAAAGGAAGCCGATTGATTTATGATTGATATGCATGGAATCCCCCCATTTTTCTCTGTATTTTGAGATTAGATTCTCATTTAAGAAAAAAGATTCTTAAAAAATTTAATAATTAGAATAAAATCAGTTATTTGGATAACATATTGTCCCAATGTGCTATAAAATTGTTTCAGTTTGATACAGGCGAGACGAAGCGGAGCGGACCTTCATCCAATCGAAAGGGAGGGGGCGATCATGAGGGAACTTCGAAAACTCGGGCTGATCGTTTTATTGCTTTTCCCTTCCTTTTCTTTGCGAGCGCAACCCACCGATAGTTTTTCGCTCAAGGTTTTGAACCGCGTCGCGCCCGTCGACGCCCAACCTCAGGCGGCCCCTCCGGCCGACGCTCTCGCCGCGCCTTCGCCCTCCGTTCCCGCGCTTCCTCCCTGCAGGTCCCTCTCCCGCATCGCTCCCCAGCTTTACCGCTGCGGCGAGTTTCTGGTGCAGCTGAACGCCGGGACCGCGTTTCCCGAAGACCTCAAGACCAAGTCCTGGCGCGAAGCTTTGAAAGCCTTGAAGGGACAAGGGGCGATCGCCAAGACTTGGGTGAGTTCTCCGGACGACATCGTCCTGCAGGCGGCGCCCAATGACCCGCGTTTCACGGACGAGTCCTACTTCAACGGCGACGGCACGGCCGTCGACGTCGGGGCCTTGGAGGCGTGGGGAACGGTGACGGGCCGCTCGGACGTGATCGTCGCCGTCATCGACAGCGGGCTGGCGGTCGATCATCCCGATCTGAAGGATAACGTTTGGAAGAATACGGGAGAAACGCCGGGCAACGGGGTCGACGACGACGTCAACGGTCTCGTGGACGACGTCAACGGCTTCGACTTCGAGGCGAACGTCCCGTCGGTGGCGGATGCGGTCGGCCACGGGACGAACATGGCGGGCGTCATCGGAGCGGTCGGAAACAACGGCACGGGCATGGCGGGCTTGAACTGGGCCGTTCAGATCATGCCGCTGAAATTCACCGGCAGCGCGGGGACGGGGTCGCTTGCCGCGGCGTTGGAGGCGATCGACTACGCCATCCAATACCACGCGAGGGTGATCAACGCCAGCTGGACGCTGGCGTTCACCGGTGCCGACGCCACCGACAAGGCGGCGCTCTTAAGCGAGGCCGTGCAGAGCGCGGTGGATGCCGGCATCGTCTTCGCCGCGGCCTCGGGCAACCAGTTCGAATCGGGAGTGGGCAAGGACATCGATGCGGAGCCGGCCTATCCGGCCTCGTCGACGGTCGACGGCCTGATTGCGGTGGCGGCGGTGAACCGGGATGGAACCCTGGCCTCCTTCGCAAATTTCGGCGCCGCGTCCGTGGATCTGGCGGCCCCCGGCGCCTCCGTGCTCACGACGTCGTCCGACGGCGACTTCAGTTTCTCGAAGGGCACGTCCATCGCCACGGCCCTTGTCTCCGGGGCTTCCGCCCTTTTGCTGGCGAATCAGCCTTCGCTGACGCCCGTCCAGGTGAAGAAGGCCCTCTTGGACCACGTCGTTCCCGAGGCCACGCTCTCGGGCAAGGTGGCCAGCGGCGGGCGCTTGAGCCTGAAGGGGCTCTTCGCTTCTTCGACCTCGTCGTCCTCGACGCCCTCCTTGCCGCCGTCGTCGGGCGACGCCTCGTCGGCGTCCTCCGTGAAGAGCGCTGCGGAATCCTCCGAGCCCGCCAAGGGCGGGTGTTCGCTGCGACCCTAACCTTTTGACACTCGAAAATCGGGATGCTAGGTTCCCGCCGCTTCGTTACAATGAAGCACTTTCCGGGGTAGCTCAGTGGCAGAGTAGGTGACTGTTAATCACTTGGTCGTGGGTTCGAATCCCACCCCCGGAGCATTTTTTCATGGATACCTCCAAGCGCTCTCCGGCCCCCTACATCACCGCCGGTTTGATCTTTTTGGTCGGCGTCCTCGGATTCGCGGGCTTTTTGTTCTGGAGCCTCGCGGGCATGGGGGAGAACCTAATCCAGGTCGTCGTGCCCGGCGAACGGGAGCTGCATCTTAAGGAGCCCGGCGCCTACACGGTCTTTCACGAATACCGCAGTGCCGTCGGCGGGCGCGTTTATTCGGGGGGCGAAGGCGTCTCCGGATTGGAATGCAAGTTGACTTCGAAGAAAACCGGCGCCGTGATCCCTCTGTCACCATCCACGTCGGCGTCCCGCTACGACTACGGAGGTCGCTCGGGCGTCTCGCTGCTCGAGTTCGCGATCGCGGAACCCGGCGATTACGTCTTCAAGGCGTCGTATCCCGAGGGCCAGGCCGGTTCGCAGGCGGTCTTGGCCGTCGACCACGGCTTCATCGGCAAGATCCTCTTAACCGTCTTCGGCGGTTTCGCCATCCTCTTCGGATCGCTGGTCGTCTCCCTCGCCATCGTGGTCGTCACCCTCGTCAAGCGCTCGAGAAAACCTGCCCCCGCGGCCGCTTAGGACGCCGAGTCCCTCGTTGACTTTGCCCTTTCAATCAGGGATGGATACGGCGTTTTAAGGAGGACGCATGGGAAAGAAGCTCTACGTCGGTAATCTTCCCTTCTCGGTAACGGACGACCAGCTGCGCGATCACTTTTCGCAAGCCGGCACCGTGACTTCCGCCCAGGTGATCATGGATCGCTTCTCCGGGCGCAGCAAAGGCTTCGGCTTCGTGGAAATGTCCACGGACGAAGAGGCCGCTAAGGCGATCTCCCAATTCAACGGACAGGACCTGGCCGGTCGGGCCCTGACTGTCTCCGAGGCGAAGCCCAAAGAACCCCGCGAAGGCGGATTCGGCGGCGGCGGTCGGGGCGAACGCTACTAAGATGTCAAAAGAAGATCTCGCAAAATTCGACGGAAAAATCACCGACGCCACCGGAGGCGGACAGTACATCGTAACCCTCGACAACGGCGTCAAGATTTCCACCAAGCTCTCGGGCAAGATGAAACGCTTCAACATCCGAGTCATCGTGGGCGACCGCGTGACCGTCGGCGTTTCCCCCTACGATCCCACCCACGGATTCATCGTTCACAGGTACCGTTAGTCCGGAAGATTGTTATCGGTCGTGTTTGGAGATCCAGCCTTCGATGGCCGGATAGACTTCGCGCGGGGCGTGTCTGCCTAAAATCAGGTCCCAATGGCTGTAGTCGGCCGTGTGGCCGTATTCTTTGCCGAAGACGATCATCGATTTCTTCCTCGACGGCAGCCGCTGAAGGGTTTTCTTCATCTCCTCCACCGTCGTGAAAGGATCGTGGGAGCCTGCGATCAGGAGCACGGGCAGTCGGATCTTTTTGAAATCGGCGTGGTAACGGATCTTCTTGTCCTCGGAATGATAGGTCTTCGATCGCATCCAATCCTGGAACTGGAGGATGACGCGGCTGGAGAGGTCGTCGACGGCGACCTCCGAACCGAGCTTAAGGGTGCGCAGGTCCATGTTGCCGCTCACGAAGAGGCGCGGAACCGGACCGCGGAAAATCCACTCGGGCTGGAGGCTGAAGAGCTTGGCCATCGTCTTGTAAGGCACGAGGGGCAGGAGCTTGAGCAGGGGCTCGGCCATGTAGGTCCATTTATGGAGATACTTCGGGATGCCGGTCACGGGAGACGCGGCGAGGACGGCGCTCTGCAGCCACTCCGACTTGTGCGTGTTGATGAAGGGCGCGACCAACAGGCCGCCTAGGCTGTGCCCCACCCAATGAAGGCGTTTCTTCCCCGCCTTTTCCAAGATGAAACGAACGGCGGCGGGCAGGTCCTGCAAGATATAGTGATCGACCTGCCAACTCTTCTTGATCCACTCCCACCCCTTGGGGCGGCTCGAATGGCCGGCCCCGCGCAGCTCCACCACCCACGTATCCCATCCCCGCTCCCAGAGATATTTGGCGAAGGAGATCCCGGTTTGGGGAAAATCGAAATTGTGGCGGTTGGAGGCGAGCCCGTGTACCAGCAGGACCGGCAGGCGCGGGCCTCTGCGGCGGTAGCGATGGAGGGCGATCCTCCAGCCGTCCGCGGTGACGGCGTGATAGGTTTCGGGCTTCGGAGGACGTTTCGGGTATTTTCTATCGGGCATATCAGGCGGCTTCCTCTCCGATGGCGAGCCGGGTCATGGCGTCGATCACCTCGTCGTGGACGCGCGCGATTTGGTCTTTCAAAGACTCGCCGCGCTTCCGCTTCATGGGGATCGGCTTGCCCACGACGTGCACCAGCTTGCGCGGCAAGGGCAGCAGCCCCAACCCGAAGAAGAAGGGGAGGCTGAACCGCGTCTTCTCCAGTAATTTGATACGCGGTTTCAACAGGAAGTACGAATTGAAATAAACCGAATTGATCCCCCGGCAATAGGTGGGAACGATCGGCGTGCCGGTCTCCACGGCCAGCCGCACGAAACCCATGCGCCGCTCCCACGGAATCCTTCTCAATCCCTGCTTGGCGATCAACGACTCGTAAATGCCTCCCGGCGCCAGCAGGACCAGCTGCCCCTCTTGGAGTAGGCGGCGGGCGTTGTCGGGGCTCGCGTTGACGGCGCCGCCTTTCAGGAAAAATTCGCGGAGTCCCGGAATCCGGAAAAGAAATTCGGCCCCCAGCCCGCGCGGAAACAGGCCGCGGTCCATGAGTTTTTTCGCGAGCAAGAAGCCGTGATAGGGGATGACGCCGTGGTTCATCACCACGATCGCCTTGCGCTCGGGGATGCGCTCCAGCCCCTTGACCTCGTAACGGAAATATTTCTCCAGCAGCGAAAAGTAGGGCTTTACCTTTTTGATGAATTTCGGATCGGAGGCTCGCAGATCTTTCATCCGCTAGTTGAGGAGGCTGGGCGTCGTTCCGCCGACGCCGCCGTTGGAGCCGCCCAAGGCGCCTACCAGCCGGGACATCTGATCGAAGACGAAGCTCATGAGGCGCTTCTTGTCGCGCTCTTCCATATGCTTGATGACGGTGCCGGTCTCGTAGCTGAAATCGGAGATTTTGTTCTGCCAGACCACTTCGCCCTGGGCCTTGATCGGATCGCCGGCGTCCGGGCAATCCTCGGGGAGGGCGATCTCCAAGTTGATGAGGGAGCCGTTCTCGAGCGGGGCGACCGTCATGAGACGCAGACCGCTCGCGCTGATGTCGGAGGAAAGGGTTTCCGCCATCTCGCTCGCCTCTCCGCCGGACTGAAGGATCGCGTAATTGACGGCCAGCGCGATGTCCAAACGCGCATGGCGCCTCTGGTCTTTGGGGTTGGAGCCGGGGCGGTTTTCAGATGGCGAGTTCACCGACATAATTGGCCTGACAAAACACGTCTTCGTGCCGGGCGTCAAGAAGTTGCTTTTGAAGTGGGGGTCGATTAAAGATCAAGTACTTAGACGTGCTGCGTCATTTTCTTACCCTGTTCCTGTTGCTGGCGGTGTCCGCCGGATGCGCCCATGCCCCCCGGGCGGCCCGTCCGGGTGCGGACCGGACCTTGCTCATCGCCTTGGACGGGGTGCCCTACGACATGGTCCGCGAGATGCGAAACGAAGGACGCTTCGCCGAATTCCAGCCGCCGTCCCGCGTCATCGCCCCCTTTCCGTCGACCACGCCTTGCGGCTTCGGCGGTCTCTTTCGGCCCGTGGGCGCCTCCCCGCCGATGGGATACGACCGCGAGTATTATTCGTATAAGGATGAAAAAATCATAGGCTTCCTTTCCAGCGTCAATCCCAAGAACAAGCGCGATTTCAAAAACGTCTTCGATTATTCGCGTAAGACCCCCCTCCAGAAATTTTGGATCTACTCCGCGCCGGGCACGTCCGGACGGCGCGACTTGGAAAAGATCCGCAGGCTCGTCTGGAAATCCACCAAAACCCGGCTGCTGACCTACATCGGCGGCACCGACGGGACGGGCCACGTCCTCGGTCCCAAGCGGCTCAAGCATTGGCTTCAGTTCATGGACAGCCAGCTTTCGAAAATGCGGCGGGACTACCGCCGCGATTTCGGGGCCGACCTCAATATCGTTCTCTTCTCCGACCACGGATTCCATTACTTCCGGAAGCCCAACGCGGTGTCCAAAAGCCACATCACCCGGGAGCTGGGGAAGGAAGGGCTCAAGTTCGCCAAGAACCTCAAGAAGCCGAACGGCGTCGTCGCCATCCAATGGGGCAATATCAGCGGGGCGAGCTTTTATGCGCGCCCGGAAAACGTGCCGGAGGTCGCGCTCGTGCTGGCGCATACGCCAGGCATCGACCTGGTGGCTTACCGCAAGGACGGCGAGATCGAAGTGATGTCCGGAGAAAGGGCGCGCCTTCAAACGGCGAGGGTGACCTGCGATTCCGAGCGGCGCCGGTGCCGTTACCTTCCCTTGGACGGCGATCCGCTGGATTACAGGACCGTCATGGAGGATTTGAAATCCAAGGGCCGAATGGACGCCCGCGGTTTTGCCTCGTCCGACGACTGGTTCGCGGCCACTCAGGAACGCTTTTATCCCGATGCCCTCTACCGGCTGCACGACGGTTTTTTCACGCTCGTCGAGAACCCGGCGCCAATCTTGTTCAGCACGGAGCCGGAGTACGAGTACGGCGACGTCTTCACGCGCGTAGGGGCCTGGTTCCACGGCGGCTTGAAAGGGACCCACGGCGGCCTGTTTCAGTCGGCGTCAGCGGCGTTCGTGATGACGACGGATCCCAATTTGGCGTTGCCGCCGGTGATGCGCTACGACCAGGTCATGCCGCGCGTCTTCAAATGCCGCGAAGGCGCCACCTGCACGCTGCCGCGTTTCGCTCATGTTGACACGCCTCCTCCGAAACCTTAAAAACGTCCCTCCCGAGAAAGGACCGACCGATGCCCAACGTCACCTTCGAAAAAGAGAACAAGACGGTCGTCTGCAGCGCCGGCACGAACCTCCGCCAGCTCGCCCGCGCGAACGGCGTGGAGCTCTACTCCGGGATCTGGAAGGCCCTCCACTGCCGGGGCAACGGGCTTTGCGCGAAGTGCGAGGTCGAGATCCCCATCGCGACGAACCTGGGCGCGCGGAGCGGCATGGAGGAGATCCAACTGAAGGGCCGCCCGCTCATCCGCCGTCTCGCCTGTCAGGTCACCGTTCACGGCGACATGTCCGTCCGCTCGCACCCGCCGGCCTGGAAGCCGGAAAAACCCGCCAAAAAATCCGATTAACGGATTTTCGAAAGGCCCGCTTGACAGTCTTTCGACGCGCCTGTTAGTCCCGCCGAACGTAACGCGAGTGTCCGGGAAGGGGGTGAGATTCCCCCGCGGTCCCGCCACTGTAATGGGCAGCAGTCTTTCGGGGTTCGCCACTGTTCTTGAGGGGATGGGAAGGCGCCCGAATCGTCGATTGCCCTAAGCCAGGAGACCGACTCGTCGTTCGAATCACTTAGGAACTCCCCGAGGAGGGAGATGCCGATGCGACGCGCTTTCAGTCTTTTTGGTTTCATCGCCGTTTTGGTTTTATCCGCCGCCTGCGGAACGGTGGCCACTCAAACCAATACCGCTCCTCCGCCGTCCTCGGGGGGAACGCCGCCTTCCGCCTCCTTCTCCGACGATCCCAACGTGCCCCACGGCAACACCGCCGTCGTTTTGGGCGCCAATTTCACCGACCCGACGGGCACGCTCGGTTTGTTGCCGATCAACGCCCCGCGGACGGCCGTCAAAAACCTCCAGACCACGCATTCGGACGCCGTGCTTCGCTCTTACGGAGGCCTTCTCTACGTCGTGAACCGCCTGGGCGGCGACAACATCGAAGTCGTCGATCCCTCCGATTTCCAGGTGCTCTCGCAGTTCACGGTGGGCGAGGGGACCAATCCCCAGGATTTGATCGCGCTCTCGGCCACGAAAGCCTACGTCAGCCTTTACGAGCCGGAGAACAACCGGACCGACGGATTGGACGTCGACGACCTCATCATCATCAACCCGCAAACGGGTGCGATCGCGAAGACGATCGACCTGACGCCCTTCACCGCAAACGACGGCGCCCGCTTCGCGCGCGTCTCGGATCTCCTGAAAGTGGGCGGTAAGATCTTCGCGGCGGTGCAGGACTTGGGCAATGATCTGTCCTTGGCGGCCGATCAGCCGGGCAAGATCGTCGCCATCGATACGGCCACCGACGGCATCGTCGACTCGGCGGTGCTGGCCTGCCGCGATCCGGTGGCCATGGCCTATTCGAACGAAACTCATTTTATCTATGTGGCGTGCGCCGATTACTTCAATTTGGCTTCGCCTTACGGCGGCGTCGAGGTGGTGGACCCGTCGACGCTGACGAGCTTGGGTCTCTTTGTCACCGACAACGATTTGGCGGGGGCCCCGGGGGACATCGAAGTCTCTGGCGGGCGCGGGTTCCTGACCGTCGGGACGTCGAACGCCGGCAAAGAGATCTATTCGACCTCGGTCGTTTCCTTCGCTCTGGACGTGAACGGGGACCCCGACGTTCGAACGCTTTACGAGGGAACGGCCTACATCCAGGACATCGCCGTCGACGAAAACGGTCTCCTGCTGGTGGGCGACCGGGACCCGAGCGTCAACGGCGTCTTATTTTTGGATCCGGCCGACGGCGACGTGATCGCCGGTCCGATCAACACGGGGCCTCTGGTCTCTTCGATCGCCTTCGTCGAAAGATAAGAATGATTTCAAAAACTCTCGGGATCGCCTTCGCCGTTTTCGCCGCCGCCGCTGTGAGCGCCTGCGACGGATCGGGCGTCATCGCGCTGCGCGGCGAGCTTCACAGCGATTCGCCGGGGTTTCAGCCGGTCGTGCGGGACGACGGCTCGCCCGAGCCGCCGTCGGGGGATGTTTCGGAGGATCCGTCCGATGACGAAGGAACGACGGGCGGCGACGCCGGGGGAGACGGCCAGGGGACGACCGGCGGGACCGCCGGAAACACCTCCGGAGGAACGACGGGAGACGATGGCGGAACGACGGGAACGACCGGCGACGGCGGCACGGCCGGAACGACCGGGGGAGAGCCGGAAGGTCCGCAGGAAGCGGAGCTGCCCTCGGGCGCCGACGCTTTCGCGGACCGGGTCGTTTCGAAGACGATCGGCGACGGCGGAGGATTTCACGAAAGCAGCCTGCCGGGCGTGGTTTTGGGAGCGCCGCACGGAGGCGGGCTCTTTCAAGGAGGAACCGACGTCTTTTCCCTGGGCGTTGGCGGCGAGATCGTTCTGGAGATGACGGATTACGTAATTTTCGACGGAGACGGCCCCGACTTCACCGTCTTCGAGAACGCCTTTCAGGTGGGAAGCGACCCGCAAAACACGTTTGCCGAACCGGGGATCGTGGGTGTTTCCGAGGACGGCGAGACGTTTTTCGATTTCCCTTGTAACCTGTCGGGCAAACCCTATGAAGGATGCGCGGGCATCAAACCGGCGATTGCCAATTCGGACGTGAACGCGCTAGATCCCAGGGACCCCGCGGTTTCGGGCGGCGACGTCTTCGACCTGGGCGATGTGGGATTAAAAACCGCCCGTTTCGTCCGTATCCGGGACTCGGAATTGGGCTTGGGCCCCATCGGCCCGGGCACGCGGGGATTTGATTTGGATGCCGTTGCGATCATTCACGGGACTTTACCTTAATTTTTTCCTCAGGAGGGCTTATGCCGTTGTTCACTCTGCCGACCAACCTGTTCGCCGCCTCGCAAGCCGTCAACTCCGGCAGTGAGATCTCGCGCCGTTCCTTTCTCGCCGGCCTGGGCGGTCTTGCCGCCTTGACCATCGCCGGTTGCGGGACTTCGGATTCGGATCCCGACGGCGGCCACCTCGGGGACGGAGGCCATGGTCCGGACGCCCTTCCTTCGAGCTTTCCGGTCGAGAGCGATTACGCCACGCTGCCTTCCCGCTTCTCCGCGGCCTTGAACGTCGGCAGCGACCGGATCGTCGGTTTGGCGACCACGTGTGCCGAACCACAGACGGGGGACCGCAACCACCTCTTCCGTTTCGATCCGGACGCCGCGTTACCGGCGTTGGCCCAGGACGAGTTTAATTTCGAGGCCCTAGCCGGCCGAAAGCTTTCCAACTTCGTCCGGAGAGGGACGACCAACCGGGCCGTCGTCACCGCAAACGACGGGTTTTATCAATTGACCTTGGGTTCGACCGCCGCCCCCCGCTTCATCGAATACCCCTCGGGAGTCACCTTCGGCGGAGGAGCCCTGTATCACGGGGCGAGGCTCTACATCGCCGCCGCGAATCTGGATGAAGCGAGCCTGGCCTACGGCGACGGGAAGATCCTGGTCTACGACCTCGACGGTTCGAATTGGGTCATCGATACGCCGCCCCTCCAGATCCCGACCTCGCGCCGCAATCCCACGGGCGTCGCGCTGCGCGGCGCAAACGAACTCGTGGTCTTGAACAGCGGCGATTTCAGCCTTTCTTCGAGGGCCTCGATCGACATCATCCATACCGCGTCGAATACGGTGGCGCGGACGATCCAGCTGGGGGCCTTGACCGCGCAGGTGAGCAGCCAAATCGCGCTCTCTGCCGACGGGAGAACGGCGGTCATCGGCACGTCGGATCAGTCCGGTCGAGTCCTCTTCGTGGACCTTGAGGCGGGAGAAGTGTCGTCTCCTCTGGTCCTCGGCGGGACGACCTTTCATTCCAGCGTGAAGATCGATCAGAATCTCGTCTATGTCACCGACTTCGGCGTCGACGACCGGGTTCAGCCAGAAAACAGCCGCAGCAGCGTTACCGTCTTGAACCTCGCCACCAGGGCCGTGCATCACACCATCAACTTCCTTTTCGGCGCGGCGGGGCTTTCCGAGATTTACGAAGGAACGCTCATCCAGTCGGTGCCTTACGGCGCGGTGAGGATCGTGCCGGCGTAAGCTGGGCCACCTTCCAGACGCGTTTCATGTAACCGAGGGCGTTGTCGAAGAGGATCTTGCGTGCGAGGCCTTCGCCGAATTCGTTCACCACGGCGTCGGCCAGTCGCGGCATGCCGGCGTAGTCCTTGACATCCTTGAGAACCATCACTCCGTTCATGTCGCTTCCGAGGGCGATGGCTTTGGGACCCACGGTGATCAGCCAATGCTCGAGATGGCGGAGGGCGTCGTCGATCGATCCGCCGAACAAGCCGGGCTTGAGGTAGCCGGGATAGAGAATGAGGCCGACCAGTCCGCCGGAGGCGGCCACGGCGCGGGCCTGGTCGTCGGTCAAGTTCCGCTCGTGATCGCAGAGAGGTCGGACGCCGCCGTGGGAGTAGAGCAGGGGGGCGCGCGAGGCCTTGGCGACTTCCCAAAAGGCGGCCTCCGAGCAATGGGCGACGTCGACGGCGATCCCTTTCAAATTCATCTCCGAAATCAATTCCCGCCCGAAACCGGTCAGCGGCTTTTCCGGCGACCAGCCGGCGTAGAGGGAGGATTCAGCGATGCCGTTGTTCAGGAAGTGGGTGAGCGTCAGGTAAAAAACGCCGGCCTCCTCGAAGGCGTCGAGATTGAGAAGATTGCCGTCCAAGTGATGCCCGCCCTCGACCGCCAGCACGGCGGCGATCTTTCCGTCGGCGACGGCCCGGTCGACCTCTTCGGGCGATTTCGCCCGGGCGAACGTTTCCGGATGATCGGCGACCCACAGGTCGAACAGGCGGATTTGGGCCCGGGCGACCTCGAAACAGTTCCGGAGGGGTAGGCGGTTGACGGCATAGACGCAGGCCACGAAGATTTTCACGCCGCTTTCTTTCAGGCGCGGGACATCGATGTGGGTCCCGAAGGGCGTGTAGGGGAATCCGCAGGCGGAAGGTAGAGAGCGACCTAGGTCCTTCCGGTAGTAGTACATCGGGATCAGCGGGTGGGTGTGGATGTCGGCGATGGGGATCATCGTCTTGATTCCGCGCGGCGGATCGGGTCAGATAGGAATATCACAATGGACGATCACTGGGGAACCATTTCGGAATCCGAGCGCGACGACTGGGTGGACGCGGCGGTGGTCCTGCCGGTCTTGAAAGACGGCGGCGAGGACCATCTCATCCTCACCAAGCGCACCGAGGTCGTGCTCCATCACAAGGGGCAGATTTGTTTTCCGGGGGGAGCGAGGGATCCGGACGATAAGTCCCTGTGGGAGACGGCGCTCCGCGAATGTCAGGAAGAGATCGGATTGGATCCGTCGCAGGTGACGTTGGTCCGCGAATTGGGCCGTCAATACACGCCGACGGGCTTCCGGGTGACGCCGTTCGTGGCGAACATCCGGCCGCCGGTGATCTTCAAACCGAATCCGAACGAGATCGCGACGATTTTTTCGGTCCCCTTTTCGCATTTCCGGGAACGCGGCAATATCCGCATCATCCGCCAGAAATGGGAGGGGCGCGAGTTCCTCGACCCACACATCGTCTATCAGGAACACGAAATCTGGGGCGTGACCGGGCGGATCCTCTGCGAATTTTTCGAGATCACTCCCTGATCAAGGAGCAGCCTCCGCCGGAGTCGTCCTCGGAGGTCTCCGTCGCGCAAGAGGCGCTGCATCCGTCGCCGTCCGCGGTGTTTCCGTCGTCACAGGCTTCCCCGCTCTCCACGGCGCCGTTTCCACAGACGGGAGCGTCCGCCTCGGCGGTGGCGTCGAAAAAGGCGCCGAAAACCTCGAATTCCGGAACGAAGAGATCTCCGATGGTATTGAGGCCGTCCCAAGCCACCAGGGAGCGGTTATCCGTGACGTTTACGGCGATAGCCGTCGAATTAATGAAAAAATCGGTGTTGCCGTCGGGACCGATGTGGGTGATCCGGAAATCGTTGGTTCCGATTTCCTCTGCCGTCGCTCCCGCCAGCCTCTGTCCGAAGATCTCGCTTTCGTCGTCGACCAACGGGTCGATGTCGTCGTCCCCCACCCAGATCACCAAGTATTCGTTGGAAGCCCGGTTGTAGACGACCTTCGCCGAGTTCACACCGAAGTTGGTTTCTCCGTCCGGACCCGCGTCGCTGATGCGGAAATCGTTTTCGCCCACTTGGTCCTCGGTGGCGGCATCGATGCGTTGGCCGAAGACCTCCAGCTCGTTGTCCACCAACGGTTCCTCGTCGTCGTCTCCCGTCCAGACGACCAGGTATTCGCCGGCGACGGGATTATAGGCCACGGACGGAAAAATGGCCGAGAACTGGCTGTCTCCCGACGGACCGGCCGTGCTGATCCGGAAATCGTTGGAGCCGACGGCGGCCCCCGTGTCCCCGGCGAGTCTCTGTCCGTAAATCTCCCGTTCGAATCCGCCGGGCACGAGGAGGTGATTGGCGTCCCAGACCACGAAATATTCGTTCCGGTCCGGATTGTAGGCCACGTCGGGGGCGCGGGCGGTTTGAAGCGCGTTTCCGTCGTTACCCGCCTGGCTGATCCGGAAATCGTCGTCTCCCACCGGCGCGCCGGCGGCGCTCAACCGTTGGCCGTAGATCTCGAATTCGTTGTCGGTCAGGGGCGGCGCTTCGGCGTCGCCGAACCAGACCACGAGGTATTCGTTGTTGACCGAATTATAGGCGACCTTGGGCAGGAAGGCTTGGTAGATCGTCTCGAAACCGGGGCCTATTTCCATCTGGCTGACCTGGAAATTACCGCCGACGGGCTTGCCTTCGGCGTCCAGGATCTGTCCGAAGATTTCCGCCCCGGAGGGGCCGAACTCGAAACTTTGCCAAACCAGCAGATATTGGTTGTCGGTGGAATTATAGGCGAGCGCGGGAAACTGTCCGATGTCGAAATTAGGCACGGTCTGGTTGAGATGGAAATCGTTGTCGCCGATCTCGGCGCCGGTGGCGGCATCCAGACGCTGCCCGAAAAAGTCGTTGGAAGGAACGCTGTCGTCGAAGCCCTTCCAGACGACCAGGAACTCATTGGAAACGGAGTTGTAGGCGGCTGCGGAGGTAAAGGTTCCGAAACCCATATCGCCGTCGGGACCCATATCGCTGATCCGGATTTCGTCGACCAGAGAGGCGAAGTTCTTGGGCGGAAGAATCAGGGAGCAACCTCCGCCGGAATCGCCGGAGCCTGAAGTGCCCGCGGTGCCGGCCGTTCCCGCCGTCGACCCGGCCGTGGAGCCGCCGGCCGTCGCGCCGGATGTGCTTCCGCCTTCGTCCGCGCACGCGGCGCTGCAGCCGTCGCCATCGGCGGTGTTGCCGTCGTCGCAAGCTTCGCCGGATTCGACGAGACCGTTTCCGCAGCCGGGAGAGACGAAGAACTGGCCGAAAATTTCGGACTCGCCGTCGACCAGAGGCGCCGTGTCGTCGTCGCCTTCCCAGACGATCAGGAACCCCAGATCGGTGGACACGGGGGTGATCGCCGTATTGTTGACCGCAAAAGCGGCGGTGTCGTCCGGCCCCATGTCGCTGATGCGGGTGTTGCCTCCTTCGAGGGTACCGTCCGCGGAGACGCGCTGGACAAAGGCCTCGAACTCCTCGTCGATCAGGGGGTCCGTGTCGTCGTCGCCCAGCCAGACCACCAAATATTCGTTGGAATTTGGGTTGTAACCCACGCCGCCGCAGGCGGCCCGGTAATTGGCGTTGCCGTCCGGGCCCATGGAGCTGATGCGGAAATCGTTTTTGACGACTCCGCCGGAGGCGTCGAGGACCTGGCCGAAGACTTCGTATTCCTCGTCGACGAAGGGGGCCTCGTTTCTTTCCCCCGTCCAAGCCACCAAATACTGATCGTCCACGGAGTTCCAGGCCGCCTTCGGGGTCAAGGCCCGGAAGGTCGTGCTCCCGTTCGGTCCGCCCGCCTCGCTGATGCGGAAGTCGTTGGTTCCCAGAGGGGATCCGTCGGAGGCCTTCAGGCGTTGGCCGAAGATTTCGAACTCGTTGTTCCCGAGGGGCGCGGCCTGGTCGTCTCCGTACCAGACCACCAAATATTCGTCGTCGGAGGCGTTGTAGGCGACCGAGGGAGACGCGGCGAGGTAGTTCAGGTCCCCGGCGGGTCCCATGTCGCTGATCTGAAGGACGCTTCCTTGAAGCGATCCGTCGGCGCCGACCCGCTGGCCGGCGATCTCGATCCCGTCCCCGTCCAAGGGAGGAGAGTCGGAGTTTCCGGACCAAACGACGAGGTATTCGTTGCCCGTCGAGTTGTAGGCGGCGCTGGGAACGGCCACGGTGAAATTGTCGTCCCCGTCGGGATCCATAAAGCTGATGCGGATGTTGCCCAAGATGGGATTGCCCGTGGCCGCGTCGACCCTTTGGCCGTACACTTCCTGCTCGCCGCTGACCAAGGGACCGGTGTCGTCGTCGCCCGCCCAGACGGCGAAGTATTCGTTTTCGACGGAATTGTAGACAACGACCGGGTCCACGGCGGCGTAGTTCGTGTCCCCGTCCGGACCCTGAAAGCTCAAACGCGTTTCCGAACCGATGGGGTTGCCGGATTCGTCCAGGCGCACGCCGAAGATCTCGAACTCATTGTTCACCAGGGGAGCGGTGTTGTCGTCGCCCCTCCAGACCACGTAGAACTCGCGGGCGTTCGGGTTGTAAGTGACCGATGGGTTTCCGGCGCCGAAGTTGCTGTCTCCGTTTGGTCCCATGAAGCTGATGCGGAAGTCGTTCGACCCGACTTCCTGGGCTTCGAGAGCCGGCGCGAAGGCCGATGTCACGATCGCAAAAGACAAAGCCGCACCGCCTACGTGAGTCAAAAGACGCATGATTCCCTCCAAATTTTGGAATTAGACCTAAAAAAATACACTTTTGGGCCGGTTTTCGAAAGGAGATTCGCCGGGCGAACGCCCGGTGATCCGAGTGGATATTTTTCGTTCGGGAACCCGAGATTACCGCTTGATCGTCTTTTCCTTCTTTTCCAGAACTTCTTCCTTCTGTTTGATTTCCTGGACCGAGACGATGTGGAACTCGGTGCGGCGGTTCAAGGCCATGCCTTCCGCCGTCTTGTTGGTGGCGATGGGTTGGAACTCCCCGCGGCCGACGTACTCGAGACGGTCGGGCTCGACGCCGTATTCGATCAGCTTGTCCTGGACGGCCTTGGCGCGGTTGTTGGAGAGCTTCAAGTTGTAGTCGTCCGAGCCGCGGAAGTCGGTGTGCCCCTGGACCTGCAGTTTCCGGATGTAGGGCGTGTTCTTCATGATCTCGGCAACGTCCTTCACGATGGGCAGGGATTCCGGCTTGATCGTCCACTTGGCCGTGTCGAAGTGGATGGGCTGCATGATCTTGATCTCGCCGCCCTCGATCTTGGCGTACTTGTAAACGGTGGTGGTCTTCTCGATGACTTTCGGCGGCTTCTGCTTGGGCTGATAGGGATGCGCTGTGTAGGTCAGCATGCCGAAGACGCGGTAATCCGGCGTTCCGTACCCGTTGGTGACGCCCAGGCCCGCGCCGACCGTGGCGTTCAGACGGCTCTGCATGAAGCCTTTGCGCAAGCCGAACAGCCACTCGAGGGGCGAGCGGTTCTCGCGGCTGCCGAAACCGTTCAACGTCGTCGATCCGTCCAATTCCGTCAGGGCGTGGAAATCCCAAGGTTTCCAGATGGGCCGCGTGTAGCCGACGCCGTAGAGCAGCTCCTGGCCCACGGAGAGATTCAGAAGCGTCTCTTTCTCGCGGAAACGGAAACCCAAATTCGCGACGATTTTATTGTCCTCCCATAAGGAGATGTCGTAGGCGCCCTTGAAACCACCGGTCACGTTCGCGTCTCCCGTGAACTTGGCCGTGGAGCCGGTGGGAAAGGTGATGTAGGGCGTGACGGCCACGCCCATGGCGACGTTGTCCTGCTGCGGATTTCCGTGCTCCCAAAGGCGGAACTTGGCGGCGATGCCGATGTCGCCGAAGGCGGCGGTGGATTGCCCCACGCTGGTGCCGACGGGCTCGTACTTCATGTTGGGGAAGAACGGGACGGTCAGGCCGATGGTCACCCAATCGGTGATGCCGAAGGCTCCGTTCAACGTCGTGTTCACATGGTAGTCGATGAGCGAATCGATGCGCGCGCCGGTGGAGACGAGACCCAATTCCACCGGGTTCTGGGCGAAGCTTAAGCCCAGCCCCAGGCTCCAGGCATGGCGCTGCAGGGTGCGGTGGTCGAGGAGATTGACCAGGCCGTAACCGTCGAAGTTGGGCTGGAAGTGCTCGGCGTTCAGGGCCTGCGCCCGAACGGGGGCAAGAAGGGCCAAGAGGACGGGCAGGTGATAGAGGTAGACCTTCAGCTTCTGGAACATCCCCCGATTTTCCATAATTCGTTCCTGTTTATTGAAGATGGTAGGGGCGATTCATGAATCGCCCCTACGGATTTCGCACGAGCGAGCAGCCCCCGAATCCGCTTCCCTGGATCTGCACGTTTTGCCCGCTGTTGGGAACGCTGACGTCGGGGTCCAATCCGTCGCCGGGGAAGAGGGGATCGTGTCCGGCGCCGACTTCCTCGCCGTCCGAGGCCCCGTCTCCGTCCGAATCGGGATTCAAGGGATCGGTGCCGATGTCGCCCTCGTCACCGTCGGGCAGTCCGTCGTTGTCGCTGTCCGGGTCGCGGTAGTCCGGAATGCCGTCTCCGTCCGTATCCGTCGGCTGGCCGCAATTCGCCGCGCTCGGGCCGCCTTCCTCCGCGTCGGTCCGGCCGTCCCCGTCGCTGTCCAAGTCCCGGAAATCGTCCGTCCCGTCGCCGTCCGTGTCCGGTAACTCGTTTCCGTGCACGCAGCCGTCGCCGTTGCCGCCCGGATAGTTGCCGCCCTGGTCGATGGTATCGAACTCGGAAGGCGAGATCGTGTGATCCCCGTCGCCGTCGAAAGGCGCCGTGTTGCCTTCCCAGATGTCGCAGATGCCGTCGTTATCCGTATCCGTGTCGAGATAGTCCGGAAGCCCGTCGGCGTCCTGGTCGTTCGGCGTAAAGGCGTCGTTGCTGTCGATGTCCCCGTCCCCGTCGATGTCCTGGCCGGAGGCGGCGGCCTCGGCGGGGCTCAAGTCGCAGCTGCCGTCGCCGTCGTTGCCGTCCAAGTCCTCTTCCGTTACGTCCGGAATGCCGTCGTTGTCGCTGTCGGGGTCCACGTGGTTGGGAAGGTCATCGCCGTCGTCGTCGAAGAAGTCCTTGATCGGGAAGAAGGCCAGGACTTCCTCGTCGCCGACGCCGTCGTCGCCCAAGCTGCCGGCCTTGAAGGCGAGCCCGATGTCGGCGTCCGGGTTATCCGGCGGGATCGAGATGAAACCCGGGAGCTGGGAAAAAGCCGTGACGGTGAATTCCAGGTGCGGGGCGCCCGCGCTGGGAGAGACGAAGACGGAGCTGCCGCCGCTGGTGGCGACGGCGGGGCCGTAATAGGCCGCCGAGAACGAGGCGTTGATGCTCAAGGGCGGTTGCGCCACCTCGCTCACCCGGAAACCTCCGGGGAGCTGCTGGCTGTCGGTCACGCCCGCGACGACTTCGGGCGTATCGCCTAGGTTCGTCGAATCGCCGTCGAAGTCGAAGATCAGGGCGAAATATTCCTCGACGCTCAAGTTCGGAAAGTCCTGGCCGCCCGCGGTGATCAGCTCGGGACGCGAACCGCCCGGATTGCCGTCTCCATCCACGTCGCCGAAAATACCCAGGGACGCGCCGTTGTCGAAAGTGCGGACGCCCACGAAGAGAACGTCGGAGGGCTTGTCGTAGACGAAGCAGATCTTCTGGACGTCCCAGCCGCTGATCGTTCCCAGAGGG
Organism: bacterium; assembly: GCA_036274695.1. GTDB lineage: Bacteria > UBA10199 > UBA10199 > JACPAL01 > DASUFF01. Next base: position 47,190 of record DASUFF010000041.1, read on the forward strand.
AAAGTGGCCGGAACGCCCACGTCCGGAGTGGCCGTGTCGTTGAAACACGCGCTGGGAGGAAAATCGTCGTCGACGTTGCCCGTGAAAGTGACGGCCCACGCGGGTGCGGCACAAGTCAGACTGACCAAGGAAGAGAGAAAAAGCAGTTTGGAGCGGCGTAAGAGCGAAGTCATTCTTACGTTCCGCTTGAACCATCATTGAAATAGAGGGTCAAGAAAAACCTTCCAAAAAATCCCGAAAATTTTTACCCATCACGAAGTGAGAATCGTCTTTCTGGACGCGGCCACCGTCGATCTCGGAGATGTGGATATGTCCGCGCTTCGCCGCGTCGGCGCGTATCACGCCTTTCGGGACACAAGGCCGTCTCAAATTGTTTCGCGCGCTCGAAACGCCGACGTCATCGTGACGAACAAGTGCGTTTTGGGAGAAACGGAACTTTCGCGGCTGCCTCGTCTTAGGCTTATTTGCGTTGCCGCGACCGGAGTGAACAACGTCGATCTGATCTCCGCGCGCCGGCGGGGCGTGGCGGTCGCGAACGTCGCCGGTTATTCGACGGCGACGGTGGCCGAGCACGCCTTGATGTTCCTTTTAGCCCTTTCCCACCGGCTTCCGACGCATCACGAGGCCGCGGTGAGCGGGGCGTGGAGCCGTTCGCCTCATTTCGCGTGGCTGGGCCGTCCTTTTTGCGATTTGGAGGGGAAAACCCTGGGGATTGTGGGTTTCGGAAGCATCGGCCGGCGCGTCGCGCGGTTGGCAGCCTCGTTCGGAATGAAAATCGCGCTCGCTCGGATCCCGGGGCGATCCTACCGGAAAGGCGACGCGCGGCGCCTGTCGCTGCGGAGCGTCATGAAACGCTCCGATTTCTTAAGTCTGCATTGTCCCCTCACCAAGACGACGCGCCACCTTATTAATAGACGATCGCTCGCCTGGATGAAGCCCACGGCCTTCCTTCTCAATCTCGCCCGCGGTCCCGTCGTCGAGGAAACGGCCGTCGCCCGCGCCTTGGAGAAGGGGCGATTGGCCGGTTACGCGGCCGATGTGCTCTCCGAGGAACCGCCGCCGCGCGCTCATCCTCTGTTGGCACGCCGTTTGACCGGGAAAGTCCTCCTGACGCCTCACATCGCGTGGGCCAGCCGCGAATCGCGGCAACGTCTTGTCCGGGAAATGGCGCAAAACATACGCGCGTTCAAAAACGGCCGCCGTCGCAACCGCGTCGTCTAAAAAACGCGTTTTTCGGGCCAAAAACGCAAAAATAATTAGA
>DASUFF010000042.1:0-10194 GCA_036274695.1 bacterium
TTTTTTCCGAAGATGCGGATCCCCGCCGGCACCGGCTCCCAGTTGCCTTCCAAGACGTCCGCGGATTGATTGGTCGGCGACTCCCTCGAATCGGATTTCTGGACCTCGCTGTATTTATAAATAACGAAACTGCCGTCCGAACGGAGCCTCAGACGTTGGCGCGGGAAATCGACGCCGAATTCGTCCTGGGCGCAATCCTTGCAGGCCGCCGGCTGGAAGAGGAAGGAGCTATAGGAGCGGTCGACCAGCCCCGACCAGGTTGCCGGCGCCTGGGGCTTGGGCAGATCGGCGTCGGGCAGGAGGATCTGGCCCTGAGGCGTGACGAAACGCAATTCGGAGATCAGCGTGTCCTTGTATTTCGTTCCCGGCGCCACGTCGCGAATCGTCAGCGTCAGGTCCGAAACGCCGGTCAAAGGGGCCGGCAGGGCCACGCGCTGGGCGCCCATCGTGTCGGTGAGGGCCACGGTCTGAGCCGCGCCGTTCGCCGGCTTCAATTCGAGCGACTTTACCCGGCTGTTGGCGTGGAAGTGCATCTCCGAGCGTTGATAGCCGTTCCAGACGATCAGGCTCGCGATGTTCTGCGGCGTCGCGAACCGGATGCGCGCCGATTCGCCCTTGCCGTCGTTCCGTTTGCCGTCGGTGGACCAGGCGAAGTCGGCCTTGGCGTCGAAGAGGTGGGCCGGATGGTAGGCGGTTTGCGGATCGAGGACGGAGGTCGCCGACACCTGCGCCGGCTGCAGCACGGGGAGCGTCAGCGCCACCGGCTGGCCGCCTTGCATCAACCGAATCTTCTGAATCTTGATCTTCTCGGCCGCTTCGGAAGACGGAGGCGCCAGATCCACTTTCAGAAAGAGACTCTTGATCGGTTCTTGGAGGGGCATCCCGGGCTCGGCATAGGGGCGGTCCTGGCGGACGATCTTGAGTAAGCCCGCGTTTTGTTCGTCCTTGACCGCCGCGTAATATTTTCCCTGGCCGTCCTTGGTCTTGCCGTTCACGTACACCTTCAACGCGTAGGACTCGATCTTGTTGGGCGAAGGCAGGGCGATTTCCACGGCTTGCGCCGCCACGGGCTGCTCGAACTGCACGAAGAGGCCTTCGTCCACGCCGTAGTCCGCGGAGCCGGGCGTCCAAGATCCCTGGCAGGCGGCATCGAGGAGGCAGGCGACCGGCGACGAGCCGGGGGCGCTGCTGGTGGCCGACGCGGTCAAGACGACGGCCGGGCCCGCGGCCGATGCGGGCTGGGCGAACAGGAGCGGGATCAGCGATAAGAGGATCTTCTTCACGCGACGGCCTCCCGTGAAAAAACGTCGTTTAAGGAGTAACGGCACTTGGAATCGTTCTCAAAAAGCACGATTTCGCTTTCTTGGACACCGTTTTTCCATCGTTGCCGGACGACGGAGTTCTTCCGGTAGAGGCCGTCGGGCCGTTCGAGGAAGCGGTGATCGCGCTCGATCACTTGATACCGGCGTTCGGGCGTTTCCGAGCAGCGCAAAGATCCGATCAATTCGTCCTTCGTCAATTCGAAGACGAATTGAAAAGACAGGTTGGTGGGGTTGCGGAGCCTCAAATCCTTGAAGTTGTGAACCACCGTCGCGCCGGTGCCGAAGGGGACGCGGCGGGCGTCGTCGGGGAAGAGGTCGATGCTGTGATGATGGCGTTCGGCGACCTCCAGGTCCGAATGGAGGGCCATCCAGAAGAGGGCGTTGGCCAGCTGGCAGAGGCCGCCGCCGACGCTGCGCGTGGGTTCCCCGCACGAGAGTGCCAAGCCTTCGCGATAGCCCTTCGAGGCGGAAGGAGAGCCGACCAAATACCAAAAAGAAAACATCTGGCCGGGCCGGAGGATCACCCCGTTCATCCGTTCCAAGGCGAGCCTGAGGTTCGTCTTCTTATTTTCGAAGAGAACCGGATCGACTCCGGCCAATTTACGGACCAAGGGCAGCCGGTGCTCCATCAGAGCGAACGGAAGGGACGTCGCGGAGCGCTCGGCCGCGAAGCGGGAGGCGAAGGCCACGTATTCCGCGTAACGGAAGGCCTTCCGAACGCCGCCCGAGAGGGCGTATCTAATTTTCAGTAGTTTCGGGTTCATGCAAGGCCGGCACGATCGGATAGCCCTTCGCCGGCAATTGGAAGTGCCACCATTCCGTGGGCAGCGGTTTCAGGCCCACCTGGGCCATGAGTTCCGCCAGCCGGTCGCGGTTTTGACACTTTTGTTTTTCCTCGGGAGTACAACGGTAGCCGGGAGACGCCTTGGCGCTGAAATCGTCGAAGAGCGTGGGCATTTCCAAATTTTTTCCGTCCTTGCCGGCCAGGGTGACGTCCACGGCGATGCCCCGGTTGTGGTTCGATCCGTTTTTCGGATCGGCCACGTAGCGGGCGTCGGGCACCAGTTTCCACATGGCCTTCTGAACGTCGAGAGGCCTGTAGCAGTCCCAGAAGACGAGCTTTAAGCCTTCTTTTTGAAGGAAGGGGATCAGGCGATTCAACCGTTCGGCCAGATCGCGGTGGACATAGCAGCGGTCGAGACCGTAATCGGCATACACATTTTTCTTCAGGAAGTTATCGACAGTGTTGTAGCGAAGGTCGAGGACGAAGGCGGGATCGCGGATCTCGACCAGGGCGGAGGGGGCGGCCCCGACGGCGGAGACGCCCAGAAAACCCATCGTCCCCAGGAGCGCGGCAACGCGGCGAAACATGGCTCATTTGGAACGGAACGGAGAGGCGGCGTCAAGCGAGCTTTTGGTGGCCACCACCAACCGGGGAAAGTTCGTCGAGATCGCGGAGGCCTTCAAAGACCTGCCGTTCCGGCTCTTGTCGCTGCGGGACGTGCCGGGGGCGCCGGAGGTGGTCGAGGACGGCGAGACCTTCCTCGCAAACGCCCGCAAGAAGGCGCATCAGACGGCGCGGTGGTCCGGCAAACTGACGCTCGCCGACGACAGCGGTCTCGTGGTCGAGGCGCTGGGCGGTGGGCCGGGCGTTCATTCGGCGCGCTACGCGGGCGAAAAGGCGACCGACGAGGACAATCGCCGAAAACTGCTTCGGGAGATGGAGGGCGTTCCCGAGGGGAAGAGAAGAGCGGCCTTCGTCTGCGTCTTGGTGATGGCCGATCCCGACGGCCGCGAGGTGATCGCCGAAGGGCGCGTGGAAGGGCGCATCGCCCGCGAACCCCGGGGCGACGGCGGCTTCGGCTACGATCCTCTCTTCCTCATTCCGTCTCTGGCGAAGACCACGGCGGAGCTTCCGTTGACGGAAAAGAACGCTTTGAGCCATCGCGGGCTCGCTTTGAAGGACCTCCGCGGAAAATTGGGTGGACAGCTCACACCTAAGCGGTTACCTTGAAAATACGCGCAAACAGTTGATTTCCAAGGAGGTTGTCGATGAGTCCCTTCTTTGGTTTCTTCCACGGCCCGCAGATGCCCTGGTGCCTCGCTGCGTTCCTTCTGGTCGTTCTGGTCTTGGGCTATACGGGTTCTCCCCTCATCGTTTGGACGCTCGCCACGGCGGTTTTTCTCGCCGGACTCGGCGTTCCTCTCCCCGTCTTCTCCGTCTTTCTCGCCTTCGCGGTTCTCTTCAACGTCCGGCCGATCCGCCGCGTCCTCGTCACCTCTCTGGTCATGAAGCTCATGAAGGGCTTCATGCCGAAGATCTCCGACACCGAACGGACGGCCCTGGAAGCGGGCGTGGTGTGGATCGAAAAGGATCTCTTCTCCGGCAAGCCGGATTTTAAAAAAATCCTCAAAGAACCGTATCCGGAGCTTACGGCGGAGGAGAAGGCCTTCCTGGACGGGCCGGTCGAGAAGGTCTGTTCGGTCACGGACGATTGGAAGGTTTATAAGGAACGCGAGTTGCCGCCCGAGGCGTGGGAGATTCTGAAGAAGGAGAAATTCTTCGGGATGGTGATCCCGAAGGAGTACGGCGGGCTCGGATTTTCAGCCTTGGCCCACAGCGCCGTCCTCCAGAAGCTGGGCAGCCGCTGCATGCCCTTGTGCGTGACGGCGATGGTGCCCAACTCGTTGGGTCCCGCCGAGCTCCTGAACCACTACGGCACCGAAGAGCAGAAGAAAAAATACCTGCCGCGGCTGGCGACCGGCGACGAGATCCCGTGCTTCGCTCTGACCGAACCGACGGCGGGCAGCGACGCGGGCTCCATCACGTCCCACGGCGAGCTCTTCAAGGGCGAGGACGGCAAGCTCTTCATCAAGCTCAATTGGAACAAACGCTGGATCACGCTGGCCTCCATCTCCACCGTCCTCGGTTTGGCCTTCCGGCTGAAGGATCCGGGCAATCTCCTGGGCAAGGGCCCGGAGGTCGGCATCACGTGCGCCCTCATCCCCTCGAAGACGAAGGGCGTCGTGCTGGGACGGCGCCACGATCCGCTCAGCGTCCCGTTCTTCAACTGCCCGACGCAGGGCCACGACGTCGTCGTCCCCGCGGAGGACTCCATCATCGGCGGCTTGGAATGGGCCGGTCGCGGCTGGCACATGCTGATGGAATCGCTGGCCGCCGGACGCGGAGTTTCCCTGCCGGCCCAGGCCGCGGGCGGCGCCAAGCTCGGCACGCGCGTGGTGAGCGCGCACGCCACCATCCGCAAACAATTCGGCGTGCCGATCGGATCCTTCGAAGGCGTCGAGGATCCCCTGGGACGGATCGGCGGCTACAATTACCTGTTGGAGGCCCTGCGCCGTTTCACCTGCGGGGCGATCGACCAGGGCATCAAACCGCCCGTCATCACGGCGATGGCGAAGTTCAACGCCACGGAGATCGCCCGCGGGCTTTGGAACGACGCCATGGACATCTGCGGCGGCCAGGCGATTTCCTTAGGCCCCCGCAACCTGCTCGCGCACAGCTACATGGGCGCGCCGATCGCCATCACGGTGGAAGGCGCCAACATCATGACCCGTACCCTCATCATCTTCGGCCAGGGGGCGATGCGGGCTCATCCGTACGCCTTCCACGAGGTGGACGCCGTCGAGAAGGGCGACCTGAAGGCCTTCGACAAGAATTTCTGGGGCCACGTCGGCCACGTCGTCCGCAATCTTTTCCGCGCGGCCCTTTTGAGCGTCACGCGCGGGGCCCTCGCCGGGTCTCCGGTGGGAGGCGCCGTCGGCCAGTATTACCGGAAGCTCGCGTGGATCTCGGCCTCCTTCGCCATCATGGCGGACATCGCCATGGGCATGCTGGGCGGGACGTTGAAGTTCCGCGAGAAGATCACCGGCCGCTATGCCGACATCCTCTCCTGGATGTACCTGTCCTCCTGCGTCCTGCGCCGCTACGAGGCGGAAGGGCGCCGGAAAGAAGACCTGCCCTTCGTCCATTTCTGCCTGCAGCAGGGATTGGCGCGGATCCAAAGGGCCTTCGACGGCATCTTCGAAAACATCGGCGGGCCCTTGGGCGTGGGCTGGATCTTCAAGGTGATCGTACGGGCCTGGTCGCACGTGAACGCCTTGGAGGACGAACCGGCCGATCACGTGACCCACGAGATCTCCAAGCTCCTCCAGACCGACGGGGAGCAGCGGGACCGCATGACCGACGGCATTTATTATCCGAAGAAGGACGGCGAGTCGCTCAAGCGCATCGACGAGGCCTTTAAGGCCGCGCGCGCCGCCGACGAGACGGAGAAGAAGATCCGCAAGGCGGTGAAGGCCAAGAAGCTGCCTAAGCTGAAGGGCATCGAGCTCGTTCAGGAGGCGCTCAAGGCGGGCCTGATCACCGAGGCGGAGGCGGCGAATCTGAAAAAGGCCGAGGAGCTGCGCCTGGACGCCATCACCGTCGACGACTTCTCCGAGGACGAATACCACAACCGCGTCAACTCGCTGGCCTCGAAGCCGGCGAAGTTCGCCTGATCTCCCGCTTTTTCGCGGATTAATCCGCAACAATTCCGGACGGGCGCCGAAACCGCCGTTCCAATGACGACGTTTCCCACACTCTTTTCCGGCGCGATCGCGCCCGGTTCCGTACAGCTCCTGCAGGACTTAAGTTCGGTGTTCCGGACGGCGGGCGAGGGGCTTTTGAATCGTCCGGACTCGGCGAGCGTCATCGTCCCGGCCGCTCGGGAGCGGTTACAGGATCTTTTGAAGGGTGTTCCTGCGATCTCAGGACCCGGAGACCCGTTGAAATATCCTCTCCGAGCCGCGCGCCGTTTCGTGGGAGGTGAGGTTTACGGGGCGACGCGCTTTCGGGCCTTGGAGCGGAGCCTTTTGGCGCGGTTGCATTATCTCAGAGGCTATCGCGACGCCCTGGAGACCGTGGAAAACGACCGTCCTCCCGACACGCTCGTCGGGCAGGATCAGACGCTGCCGTCCCCGCCGGCGACGACGTCCGCCTCGCGTCCTCCCACGTTCGAAGAATGCCGGGATAGGATCGAAAGGGCGGCCGAGCTCGCCGTCCCGCTGCCGGAGTTCCTCGATTTCGTCGATCTGCTGCGGGGAGAGGCGCGCAAGGACTATGAGAAGAGCGTCCCGATCGCGGCGAAGGTGATCGACCTGCCGATGCAGACGGTCCTGGAAAGAATTTTTTCGCGCACGTTCCGCCTTCCCGAGAACCGGGGCGACTTTCCCGACTATTGGGCGGAAAACATCAGCCTGACCGCCTCTCTGCCCCAGCCCGAAAAGCCGTCCGTCCGCATCGCCTGCGACCTGCAGTCCACGAGCGAAGGCCTGGCCTTCGTCCTCGCCCTGCAGGCCCTGCTCGGCATCAAAACCAATCCGATCGAAATCCTTTTGAAGGGCCATTTCGAATGGAGGGAGGGTTCGCTTTACATCCCGCTGAAACCCTTTCAACTGTCCCAAGGCGCCATCCCGGACAATCTCTTCGGGGCCGTCACGCCGATCCTCGTGCCCATCGCCCCGGACCGGACCGTGTTCGCCATCGAGATGGAGGACAAGATCCTCTCGAAGAATCCCCTCGTTTTCGTCGAAGCCATGGCCCGCGGCATCCTGATCTAACGGCTCTCGCCCCTTGTCCTTCAAACACCCGAATGTTATGGATTTCTTTCGTCGGCGCGGGGAGTAGCTCAACCTGGTAGAGCACCTGCTTTGGGATTGAAGACTGTCTCCGGCGACAATTTCATTTTCCCTTAAACTATCAATGGGTTGCCGGAATGGCGATTTGCACTCAGACTACTTTATTCCACGCCTATTCCACAGCTGTGTTCACCACTCGGAGCCTTGGTTTCTGTAAGTCCCTGATCGCTGGCAATCCGTTCACGGCATCGCGCAGTTGGTCGTCGCCGATCTCCGTATAGATATCCATCGTCATGCGGACATCTGAATGGCCCATCAGTTTCTGAGCTACTTTAGGATGGACGCCGCCCCTGGCCAAAAGAGAGCAGAAAGTCTTCCTTAGGCCATGCGGTGTGACGCCAACGACTCCCGCCTTGCGGCACGCGCTTGCAACACACTTCCGGAACAGTCTCACTTGTCTCCCATCACGATGACAGAAAACGTACTGCCTCTGTTCCTGTGTGCGGGGCAGAAAGGCCGGAGTCGCCTCCTTGCCGTTACCGTGCTGCATGTTCGGCCAGTGATCCCAAAGAAACCGCAGTAACTGCTCGAGCTCGGGGGACAAGGGGATGATTCGAGATTTTCGGTTCTTCGTCTTGCGTTGGTGATCAGAGACAACCTTGACGATGCCATCGTCCCAACGGATGTCTTCGAACTTGAGCTGTGATAATTCTCCGGGTCTCATCCCTGAGAACGCCATGACCTTGATAACGGAACTTTCCCACGAGGTTGCTGTATCCAGCACTCGTCCCAATTCTGTTGGTGTCATGGCCCGGCTCCCCACGCTCTCTTCTCGCCATCGAGCTATTTTCTCGGCCGGAGATTCATCCAAGTAACCCCATTCAACCGCTTTCCGAAGGACCACTCGAAGCACCGAGAGGCGAATGTTCTTGGTTCGACCTGCAATGGGCAATTCGCTCAAGAACTTCTCCAAATCCTGTCTTCGAATCTGGTCCAGATGCCAGCCAGTGAAGTGCTTGCGCGCTTGCACCAAGCACTCGCGATATACCACCAATGTTCGTGGCGCTCGCGTACCTGCAACATATTCAGAAAGAACGCGGTCACAAAATTCGCCAAAGAAGAGTCGGACTGAAGGTCCCCGTTTGTATGTTCCGGTTAGGAGATCATTCAGTGTGATAACTCGGCGCTTCTCGGCTTCATCTTTGCTTATGGGGCCGAGCTGAATGTACTGCTCCGGCCTGCCTTGTTCCCTGACGATCAACAACCACCGCCGTTTGTCCTTCTTGGTCGAATAACTGCGAAGATGAACTTTGACCCTCATCGGAGTAACTCCTTCCTGGGATCAAAAGTCTCCTCCAGAGGAATAACTCTGTGCTGACTCCTCCTTTCCAGCCACTCGATGACCTTGGAGGAAATGTATCGGCACTCTTTGCCGACGAAGAAGCGGGGCATTCCCTCGCGATTGTATTGGTCGATGGTGGACTTTGAGGCTTGGAGGTAGTCACAGAGCTCTTCGACGGTCAACGGCTTTTCGATCCGATGCGGCGTCATTTCCAAACGTTTGTTCAAAGCAAAATCCGGGCCAGCAGGTTTAATTCAATTTCGAGAGGATTTCCGGGAGACAACAGGGCGAAAATGTCACTTTCCTTGAAACAATGTCACCTTTGGCGCTTGAAAATAGCCACTTTCCCGTCGATGACGTTACTTCGGTAATTTACCTTTCACTCGGTATTCCTTCGGATTGATCCCGTCTTCCTTGCACCACTCATAGAGGGTTTTCCGCGTGATTTCGAGCGCCTTGGCCGCCGCGATCATGTTTCCGTTATGATTCTCCAGATGGGCTATCATGGCCTCCCGCTTCAACTGCCGCAGCTTCGTCGGTTTGAGGGCGATGCCCAGCTCGGTATCTCCGGCGATCTCCAGGTCCTGTCTTTCGATGGTGCTGGATTCGCGGTAGGTCGCATTCGTTATGGCGGTTCGGATCGTTCTCCGCAGGGCGCGAATATTACCCGGCCAAGGCAGACCTTCCAGAACCAGCGCGGCGTCGAGGGAAAGGGTCAACGGTGAAGAACAGAGGGATCGGATAAAGTACTTCGCTATCGGGACGATGTCCTCTTTCCTTTCCCTCAAGGGCGGAATCGTCAACATACGATCAAATCTCTCGTAGAGGTCCGCGCGAAACGATCCTGCGAGCTTTCCGGCGTCCAGATCCCGGTTGGTCGCCGCAATCAGGCGGACATCGACGGGGATTTGCTTCGTGCCGCCGACCGGCCGGACCAAGCCGTCCTCCATGACCCGCAAGAGCTTCGCCTGCAGGTCCGTCGGCAACTCCCCGATCTCGTCCAGAAAGAGCGTCCCCTTGTCCGCTTGCTCGAAGAAGCCTTTGTGATCCCGGATGGCTCCGGTGAAGGCCCCAGAGACGTGGCCAAAGAACTGCGCGTCGGCCATCGTAGGTGAAATCTCCGCGCAATTGACGGCGACGTAGGGATGCTTCTTCCGGGAGGGATGATTGCTGTGAAGATAAACCGCCAAAACGTCCTTGCCGACTCCCGTTTCGCCCAGGAGCAGCGTCGTTTCCTCCGTCGGCGCGATCTTCTTCAGAAGCTTCATCAATTGAGAGAATAGGGCGGACTTGAAAACGATCATCCGGTCCGCCGCCCCTGGCCGCGGGCCGGGGATCGTGATGCCGGGAATTGCTTCCTCCGCATCCGGCGAGACGACCTCGATCTCGTAGACCATGATTAATCGGCCGAGTCGGATCGTCCCCTTGGAGGGCATCTTCGTATTGCTGATCCGGTAATCGTTCAGAAAAGTCCCGTTCCGGCTGTTCAGGTCGCGGATGTGATAATGCCCGTTCAGAAACTCGATCTCCGCATGACGGGTCGAGATGTAGGGATCGTTGACCGAGATATCACAATCGTCGCCCCGGCCCAGGGACAAGGCGTAACGACGAAACCTCTTTTTGAACGGTGACAGAAAGAAAATGTGGGGAAGGATCGCCTTCTCGGGGTTTGCCTCATGAAAACTGGCCGTGAGCGTTCGGTCGCGGCTGTCGCGGGGGAAAATGGCGCTCGATTCGAAATACTGGATTCTGTAGCGGCCGACATCGATGACATCGGCGTCGCCCAATTGCTGCGAGGCGATGATCCTCTCGCTGTTCAGTAGAACCGGACCCTCCAGGGGAATGACGTAGACTGCCTTGTCTGTGACCTCGATCTTCGCGTGGTTGGCCGCC
>DASUFF010000043.1:0-4700 GCA_036274695.1 bacterium
CGGCGCTGGAAAAGGCCGTCACAGAGGCCCAGGTCACCAACGTGATGGCGGAGATCGCGCTCGCCTTCATCGATTATCAGGAAAAAGCTTTCGCCAAGGCGGCGGCGACGGCGGACGGGTTGTTGGCGAAATATCCGAACAACATCATCCTGCGAACGCTGAAGGGCGATTGTCTCATCCAGCAGAAGAAATTCCCGGAAGCGGTGGCGGAGTTCGAGAAAATCCTCTCCATCGAGCCGGACGTCACGAAGGCCTACCTTTATATGGGCATGGCCTATGCCCGCGAGGGGAAGGACAAGGCGCGCGCCAAGGAGTTTCTGCAAAAGTATTTGAGCCTCGACACCAAGGCCTCCGACGAGTGGAGGGATCCGGCCTCGAACGCCTTGAAGGCCCTGGAGAAGCCCGAGGGGGCCGCCGGCGAGCAGAAGTTGCCGGAGTCGTTCGGCTCGATCATCCGCTGATTTTCCGATCGGGACCAACCCGGTAATTCTCGATGACTTCCACGTAGCGCGTCCCGGCCTTGATGACGATGTGCGGAAGGTGGACGCGCGGATTCGCCTTTCGAAAGGCCGCCTCGGGAATGAGGAGTTTCAACCGGATCTCGGGGCCGTAAAACCAAAAATCGCCCCTTCCTTCCTCGCGCCGCCCGGCGAGGATCTCCTCCAGCAGCACTTTCTTTTGGGCGTCGGAAAAATCCCGGACGGAGATCAAGAGGGGATACTGCCCCTCGTCGGGCGTCAGACCCATCGTCGCGCCGGCCAAGAGGCCCTGCACCCAGCCGCGAAAGCGGTCGTTGTCGGCATGCGCGAGGGCCAGGATCTCGCCGGCGATCCGCGATTGAAGCGTCAGCCGCGTCCGGTAGCCGTCCTCCTCGCTGAACCCCCTCAGGCGGGCCTCGTAACCGCCGGTCGGGAGCACGCGCGGGGGCGTGAAATAGGTGAATCGATCCGGGTAGAGGGCCGCGGCCATCAGGAAGCAGTCGTAGCGGCGGTCTCCCGACAAGGTGAGAAAGAGGCCCGTCCTTTCGTGGAGGCGTTTGAAGACGGCGTAGAGCTCGTCCCGAGAAATGTGGAGCCACGGGTACCAAGGCCACTGAGGAAACGGGACGCGCGAGAGGCCGAAGTGGACGCGGAAGAGGGCGGCCTCCATCTCTTCGACGACCTTGCAGATCTGCGGGCTCGGGACTTCGTCGACGAAGGCGTCCAGCGTCCGCGTGCGGTAGGAGGGAAATCGTCTCTGCATCACCGCCTCGAAGACCTTCGGGTCGTGCCTTTGGATAATTTCGAGCCAGCGTCGCCTCACGGGCTTTTTATCCAAGAAGGAATAGCGCTCCTCGGTGGAGCCCGTCCAAGGATAGCGGCCGAAGAACCGGACGACTTCCTCCTCGCCGATCCTCCTCGGAAGGACGATCCCGCCGCGCGAGGGCGGCGGGGCGGAGGCCGTCATTTGGACCGTCGGAGAGAAGGGCGGCGTGAATGCCGCCGTATACAAAGTAAAGGGCGGGGGCGGAGCGTCTCCGATGCGCATGCCGCCTGTTCGCCCGCGCGTCCGGAAAGTTGCTTGCTAGGACCGAAGGCCGCTTTTGTTTCCTTTAGAGCGAAGCCGCATCTTGGTGAAGGCCAGCAGTTCGGAGTCCCATTTCATGCGGTAGAGCCATTCTTCCGCCGGCTGAGGCGCATGTTTAACATAGTCTTCAATGCTAAAGACTTCGATCAGAGCACGGACGGTGTCGTCCGAAATGCCGAGGGACGTGGCGAACGTCGCCAGTTCCAAGGCCATGGTCACGCTGCGGTACGTTGGCGCGCCGGAGCGGAGGGAGAGAAGGGCGGTTTCCTTAAAGAAAGAAAGGAATGACTCGATCTCGCTGACTGCGGTCGCCTCGCTGAGCGCCGCCAAGATCTCTTTCGTCTGTGTGACGATGAATCCGTCGCGATTGTCCCATTTTTCCCGGAGGAAGGCCTTCAGAGGGACTTCGGCCAGCGGCCGCAGCAAGCGCGCGGCTTTCTCCTTCAGATCGGCTCTGAGGAGGAGGCGGGCGGTTCGGAAGAGAAAGTCGAAGTTATCGAGAGCCTCCTCTTCCTCCGAATCGAGTGGCATCCGCTCCAAAGCTTCCGGGAGCAATCTTTCGGTCAAGAACGTTCGGGCGCGTTCCTTCTGGCCCTCTTTGATCAGCGCTTCGGCGTATTTTATGAAAAGATTGCAGGATCTAGAAACATAACCTGCTTCCAGAAGGCGCTCGGCTTCGTCGAGGTAACCTAAGGGGATGTAGGTTTCTCGAATGAGATCTTCGAGCTTCCAGTTCTCGTGTTCGGTTCCCTCGTCGGAATCATCGTTCAGCGCCTCATTTTCCAGGTTGCGATAGATCTCCAGGACGTCTTCGCGCCGCCCCAATATGTGATATTCGTACGCCAAGGTTTCCCATGTAAGCCTCGTTTGCAAATGGCCAAGGGCGCCGTCGGCCCGAGTTAAAAGGCTTTTGACGTCGAGCAGGAATTCCTCCCACCGGAAAGGTTCCCTTTGGGCCTTGAGATTTGCCCAAGAACTCCTCAATTCATAAAGCAGGGAGGAGTAATGATCTTCCGGACTGAGAGCGCCGGCGCCCTCGGGCAATTTGAGTTCGCCAAGGACTTCGACCGGAGGTTCTTCTTGAAAGATCTGCATGCGCGCGAAGATCATCTGCCTCGCCCCCTCCATCGTCGGCTCGACGCCGCGCCCCTCCAACAGGGTGTGCAGATCCAGGAATCGGCCCGCGGCGTAATGATCGCGGACCTCTTCGGTGAAACGGCAGAACTCCGCGCCGTCCATTCCCTGGGCGGCGGCTTGAAGGGAGGGGGCGATGGTTTGAAGCGAGATCGAAAGATTAGAAAAAAGGTTGGTGATCGCCAAGAGTGCCTCCGTTCGCGAGTTCTTTTCGGAAAAATTTTGCGTTTGATGCGGTGGAAGGAGAGGAGTGTCGAAGAAACCGCTCACGAAAGTGAGCGAACGGAGCCGCTTTTTTGACGAAACTAAGGGGTGCTTGGGTGACGATACTAAAGTACAATGAAGGCGAAGATGAACCTCACCCGCTCCTGGAAAAGCGGCCTGCTCCTTGTTCTGATGGCGGCCTTCGCCGGTTGCCTGGGCGCGCAGCCTGGGGCGCCGGGCGGGGCGGGCTCGGCGGCCGCCGGCGGCGATATTCCTTCGGAAAGCACGTTTAAAGGCGCGGTCCCGGATGAGGCCGCTTCCTCCGCGCCCAAACCGCTTCCCGGTGGTGCGGTGGGTACCGGCGACAGCTGGGGGGACGATCCGATCTATGCGGCCCAAGGGTCGGTATCCCGCTGCGAGCTTATGTCTCGGGTGGCCGCCGTCAAAACGACCTTAAAGGGCCAGTTGGTGGCGATCGAAGAGGGGAAAAAGGTCGAGGGCTCTCCGGCGGGACCCCCCACCGTCTCCTATCTTCGCCTGATGGATGTTAACGGAGCGGCGATCGCTTGCACCGACCTGAAGCTCGATTCCGACTCGCATTTTGAAGGCGAGATCCAAATCTCCGCGCCGGCGAACGTGAAGCTGATCGTGTTCATGGTCAACCTCTTTGGCTTTGGCAGCGAACACCCGGACTGCGATCCTCAGTATGACCCCTTGAAGTCGGAGAATCCGCCGAAATACTACGGCCCGGTCAAGAACGAGATCGACTTTTCCCCGTTGAGCGAAGAAGAATCTCCGAAATGCTAGAAAGCCGGATGAAATCCCGGATTCGAAATGCGGCCGTCGCCCTGCTGATGCTCTTTCAAGCAGGCTGCTTGGGCGGGACAACCGGCTCCGCGCCCGGCGCAAATCCGACGGCGGCGGGTCCAGGGGCCCCCAATTCTGGCGATTCCTCCGGAGGTTTTCCGGCCGGAGGAGGGGCGGGGGCCGACGAAGGTTCCGCCGATGGGGAAGGGGGCGTCTCCTATTATTACGCGGCCGACTACGACGCGACGGCCTCTTCGGCCAAGCCCCTCCCCGGCGGGGCGGTGGCGACGGGCGGCATTTGGGAGGGAAATCAGTACGCGGCCCTCGTGGCAAAGGGAACCCTCACGACGTGCGCGACCAGCAGCGGGGGTACGAAAAAACGGTTGGCGGGCCAGGTGCTTCCCGCTCTCAGAAGTTCCCTGGAGTATCAAGCCTTGGCGAACGGATGCGGCGCGGGCGACTACCTCTACGCCATGGAGTTCGACAACGACGGTTTGGTGGGCTGTAATTATTTCCCGCTGTCCGCGGACTGCAGTTTTGCGGGCTATCTCGACTTCCAGTATTCGAGCCACCTCAAATTCTACGTCCATCACACGAGTGTCGCCGTCACCCCCGCCTGCGAGTCCGAGCCGGTCACGACGCTGCTGGGGCAACAGGACTATCCCGATTCGTTTTTCGTGGAAGCCAAGGACCAGGTGACTTCGGCGCGTTATGGCACGTATCCGGCCTGCTCGTCGTTGCCGTGAGGTCGCCTAACATGTCCCTTGTTTTCCAAGGTTTTCCATGGATAATAAAGCCATGTCTCAAACCACCACTCTTTCGACGGAGATAGACAGCCGGGTTAAGAAGGCCGCGATGGAGTTCTGCAAGAGGCGGGGGATGAAGCTTCGCTACCTGGTGGAGCAGGCCTTGGTCGAGCAGTTGGAGGACGAGATCGACCTCGAGGCCTACCGGGCCCGCAAGGACGAAGAGACCGTTTCCCTCGAAAA
>DASUFF010000044.1:0-74878 GCA_036274695.1 bacterium
CCAGGGCGATCATCGATTTGGTACGCATAACATTCCTCCTTCAGGAAATTGGGTTGAAATTCAAAAAACTAAATAACGCGCTGCGAAATAAGCCCGAATGTAGGCGATATCATTACTGAAGTCAAGTTTTCGTTGGCGTGACGCGGTTGAGGCGAGGTATCCCTGTCCTATGAAGACAAGAGTCCTCAGCACCCTGGTGATGGCTCTCGCCCTCTTGGCCGGCTCGCCCGGTCTTGATGGGAGGGAGTCTCCGAAGGATCGTTTCACCTTGGAACAGGAGCTTCAAGAGGCTCGGGAGAGGTTGGAGGCCTTCGACCGGGCCTTGAATTTTCATGAACGCAAGACGTTGCGCCAGACCTCCGAAAGGGACCGCCCCTCTCTGGAGCCGGCCCTTCGGGTCAAATTCGACGAGCGCAACCGGCTCAAAGACGACCTAGAAAGTTACGACCGGATGGTCGATTTGAAGAGGCAATTGATGGCGCTTCCCGGCCGCGAGGCCTTTGCCTCGGGCTCGGCACTTCTCCAGCGGGAGGGCGAGGCGGAGGCCGTCGCCCGCATCGCCGTACCGGCCTTCGGCGAGTTGCGGCGGCATTACGAGATGATCCGCCCGGCCATCCTCCACAATTTTTTCGTGAACGTCGGATTGAAGGACGAGGGATTTTGCTGGCATTGGGCCCGGGACTTGACCGACCGCCTGAAGGTGCTGGATCTCGAAACTTTCGACCTCCTCTGGGCGACCGCCCGCGGCGGGACCATGCGCGAGCACAACACGGTTGTTTTGGTCTCCAAGGGCCGCGAGCTTCAGGACGGGCTGGTGCTCGACGGCTGGAAATACGCCGGCAAGCCGTTTTGGATCCGCGTCACCGACGACAAGAAACATCCCTGGAAAGTCGGCCAATATTACGGCGGCGGGGCCGAGACGCAGCATTGAAAACCAGTTGTTTTCCCCCCTGGGTTTAAGTAGCTTGGCCCAACTTTAACACCATGCCTCCCCGCATTTTCAGAGACATTCTCGTCGTCGACCGTTCCGCGCTGGCCTGCAACATGTACCAGCTGCTTTTCTCCTCCCAGAGCCGGTACCGGGTGCTGTTCGCGGAGGAGTACGAAACCCTTTTCAAAAGAAGCAAGCGTCTGCGTCCCGATCTGATGATCGTCAACAGCAACGCGTTGGCCCGGAACGCCGAGCTTAAATTCCCAGCTCCCGCCATCCTTATCGTGTCCAAGGATCGCGTGGATCTCCGGGAGCAGGCGGCGGGACGCAAGGACCTGGTCCTGATCGAGAAGCCGTTTTATCCTTACGACCTCATCTCCGTCGCCAACCGGCTGATCTTGTCCGCCGTGGAAAAGGCGAAGGAAAGAAACCGGCGCGCCGAGGCGCGCGCGGGCAAACGGGCGCCGGCCGGCAAGGCCGCGCGGAAGAGGAAGCATGGCTAAAAAGACCGACAAGGCAGCGCCCAAGACGGAGCAGAGAATGGTTCACGAAAAACGCGTGCATCCGCGGCGGACGCTTCGGTCGCAGGTGATCTTCGAGGACGAGTCGGGCGAAGGGTTCATTTATTTCTATTCGACCGACATCAGCATCGGCGGCCTGTTCCTGGAGTCCGACATCCCCCTGAAGATGGGCACGCGCGTCTTTCTTTCCTTTTCGCTCAGGGACGATTCCGCTCCCATCCGCGCGATCGGACGCGTCGTGCGCGTCGAAAGGGAGACGGCCGACAGCATGACCGTCGTCGGCATGGGCGTTCAATTCAGCGATCTGCAGGAATCGGCCAAGAAGATCATCGAAGACTACGTTTCCCCCGCCAGCGCCTGAGCCATTTTCGAAAGCCCCGACAGGTCGTGCACGTCCTTTTCGAAGAGGGGGATGGTCGCGCACGGGGTTCCCTTGCCGCCCAATTTCCTCAACAAGGCGACCGCCTTCTGGTCCCGCTTGGCCAGTTGCTCGTAGTTCTTCAGGCGTTCGACGGCCTTGGCGCGGAGCGCGGGCGGGAAGTCCGACGGCAGGCCGGAAGCGCTCCAGATCCCCTCGGGATGGACGCGGTTGACGACGAAACCCAGGAAGGGGAGCTTGGCGTGGTCGATCTTCCGGTGGAAGAACAGGGCGTCCTGCACGGAAACGGAGGCGGGGCTCGTCACCAGGAGGAAACCCACGAAGTCCCTCCGGAGCAGCTCGTAGACGGCCTGCGCGCGCTGGCGGAAACCGCCGAGCAGGTCGCTGAACAGGGAGAGCATCTCGGAGAGCTCGCGCAGGAAGCTGAAACCGGCGATTCTGTCGAAGACCGACAGGATCTTTTCCGCGCCCTTTTTCAAAACGCCCAGGCCGATCAGGCCCGCCTCGCCCACGAAGAGTCCCGGCTTCAAAAACCATTCGAGAAGGCTGTTGGACGTCATGTTGATCATTTTTTGCGGCGCTTCGAGGAAATCGAGGGCGTGGCGCGTCGGCGGCGTATCCAAGATCAGGACGTCGTAGAGCCCGCCCTGATAGATCTCGTAGAGCTTTTCCGTCGCCATGTACTCCTGCGAGCCGGCGATCATGCTGGACATGAGCTGGTAGAGCCGGTTCTCGAGGATGGACGCGCGGCGCTCCGGCTCCTTCACGTGGCGCTCGATCAGGCGGTCGAAGGTCGTTTTGGTATCCAGCATCATGGCGTCGAGCGATCCGGAGGCCTTCTCCCGTCTCTCCGCGGGCAGCGCGATCCGCTTGGGGGCGTCCCCAAGCGACTCGAGACCCAGGGCTGTGGCCAACCGCTTGGCCGGATCGATCGTCAGCACGATGGTTTTGCGTCCCCGGCGGGCCATCTCCAGGGCCACCGCCGCCGCGGTCGTCGTCTTGCCGACGCCTCCGCTTCCGCAACAGATGATGATCTTCTTGGCGGAAGCCGCCTTCAAAAGGTCGATGGTCTTCGTCATGACTCCGCCTCCATCTGTTTTTGGATGGCGGATGCGATCAGGCGGATCTCTTCCAAGCCGAACTGGGGCGAATAAACGAACGGAAGCCGGATGACGGGCCTCGGGCGGACCTCCCGGTCGAGCCTGTCGGAGTATTCGGCGGAAAGGTCCGCGCGCGCGTTCATGAGTTTTAGGATTTTGATGGCGGGCGTGTCCGGCGCCTGGTCGATCTTGCGCCTTTCGGCCGGCGAGAACGCCTCTTCCTCCACCTGGTTGAGGAAAAAAGGCCCGAGCGGCAGGTCCAGGCGTTTTTCCAGGCTCCGGTTCATTTCGATCGCCTCCGTCACCGGCATCTCCTCGGGCAGCGTGGCCAGAAGAACCTGGGTCCGGTCTGCGTCGTGCAGGAGCTGGTCGATCCGGTCGGCGTCGCCCTTCAGCGGCCCGATCCGCGTGGCGCGCGAAACGATCGTGGGGATCTCGAGCAGGGCCAATCCGTGGCCCGTGGCCGGCGCGTCGACGATGACCAGATCGTATTCGGAGACGAGGGCGTAGACCTTGCCGATGCTCACCATGTCCGAAAGCCCCGGCGTGGCCTCCACGAAATTCTGGACGAGCTTGTTCTCGAACACGGCCTTGTAGAGGGCTTTGAAGCGGATCTGCAGGAGGACGTATTCCTCGAAGGATTTTTTCGGAAGGATATTGATCCCCGAGACGCCGGGCAGGAGCTGCGTTTCATGATGCCCGACGGGAGGCCGGCCGAGGATGTGAGCGACTTGATCTTCGGAATGGATCTCGGCGACGATGACCTTCCGGCCGCGTTCGGCGGCGAGCAGGGCGAGAGCAAGGCTTAAGGTGGTCTTGCCGACGCCGCCCTTGCCCGAGACGATGATCAAGCGCCGACTGAGCAGTCTATCGAGTGGATTTCCGGGGGACACAAGCGGGGCTTAGCCTTCGTACTTTTTCAGTTTGGTTTCCAGGAGATCGATCTTCTTGCGGAGAGCGCGGATCTCGGAATGGAGCGAGGGGAGGACGGACACGGCGTCGAGCGTGCCCTTCAGTTTCTCGTCGATGAACTCCTTGATCATGTGGCGCCCTTCTTCGATGGAGACGTCGCCCTTCTTGATGATTTTCTCGAAATACTTCTCGGCCTCTTCGCGCGCGTGCGAGATCGAGCTCACGCCGGATTCGATCGAGCTCTGCACGAAGTCGACGATCTTTTCGCCGCCGCTCTGGATGATGTTCCGGAGCGTGGACAGCGGGAGCAGGCTCTTCTTTTTCTTTTCCTGCTCGAAGATGATCTGGGTCAGGGTGACGCTGGTCAAGTCGTCCTGATTCTGGTTGTCGATGATCTGGACGTCCTCGCCCTCGCGGATCAAGGTGGCGATATCGTCCAGCGTCACGTAGCGGCTCGCGTTGGTGTCGTAGAGCTTGCGGTTCTGGTAACGCTTGATGATGCGGTTTTTTTTGTTGGCGGTCGTCATAGAGCGCACCTCATTCCTTTTGCAATTCTTCCTCGTACATTTGTTTGAGCAGCACCTTGCGGATGGCCTCCAAGACTTCGGCCTTCAGCTTCGATTTCTGGTTTTTGGCCTTGGCGTTTTTATGGATCTCGCCCTCCAAGACGTCGAGGATGGAGTTCATCACCTTGCGGTGGAGGGTCCGGTACTCCTCTTCGTCGGAGCGGGGCAGCGACTGCGCGAGCGTTCGGAGAGTCTTCTGGGCGTAACCGATGACCTGCTGGATGGCCTGCTGGGAGTCGTTCCCGGACATGCGGTTGGAGACGTGCTGCTCGGCGAAGCCCAAGAGGCTTTGCACCGCCAGGAGGACTTCGCGTCCCGCGCGGAGGAGATGCTTCTTGACGAGGCCCAACTCGGCCAAGCCGTCGAGCAGGGAGCTGATGTTGAGCAGAGATCCGGAAAGAGTCGACATGGCGTTAATGCTTTGTTTCCTTGTTTTTCTCGGGACCCTTCTCAGGTTCCTCGCCCTTCACGCCCTTTTTGAAATTGCGCAGGGCCTGCCCCAGCGATCCACCGATGGCCGGCAATTTTCCCGCTCCGAAGACGACCAGGACGATGGCGAGGACGATCAGAAGCTCCCAAGGCCCCAGCCCGCCTATGCCCGCCAATGTCATTGGTATATTCTGGGGTATATTCGGGTGCGACATTTCAAGAAAAGGCTATCACCCCATGACGCGGGTTGTCTAGGATTTTGACGCACCTTTGACGCGGGGAAATTACAGCTGGGCGCGCATTTGTTGAATCGTAACGCGGCAGTCCGGGCTCTTGAAGATGGCGGACCCGGCGACGAAGACGTCCGCCCCGGCGCGGGAGACCTCGCCGATGTTGGATGTCTTGATACCGCCGTCCACTTCGATCAGGACGGGGAGCTTCTTCTCATCTATGACGCGCCGGAGAGTCTTTACTTTCTCGAGGCAGGAGGGAATGAAGGCCTGTCCGCCGAAGCCGGGATTGACCGTCATCACCAAAACCATGGAGACGTCCGGCAACACGGGAAAGACGGATTCGATGGGCGTGTCGGGATTTAAAGACACGGCGGCTTCGACGCCATGCGAACGAATGAGTTTAAGCGCTTCGCGGAGTTTGTCCGCATCCGGGAAAACTTCCACATGAATGGTGATCGAATCGGAGCCGGCCTTCGCGAACTCGCCGACGAATTTTTCCGGCGATTCGATCATCAAATGCGTATCCAGTTTCAGTTTCGTGGATTTGCGCGCGGCTTCCACCAGGACGGGGCCTATGGTGAGGTTCGGAACGAAGTGGCCGTCCATGACGTCCAAATGGATCAGGTCGGCGCCTGCGGCCTCGACGGCTCGGATTTCGTCTCCTAATTTTGAAAAATCGGCGGACAAGACGGACGGGGCGATGAGTTTCAAGTTCCCAGCCTTTCTCCGGGCGTGAGCGGATGGCCTTTCAAAAAGACATCGCAGGCCAGGCGCTTACCGCCCTCCAGCTGCAGATCCTTAATCAAGAGAGCGCCCTGACCGCAAGCGATCTGAATCCCGTCGCCCTGAATTTCAACGATCTCGCCGGCCGCGCCCTTTTTCGGATGCTCCACCAACTCCGCCGTATGGATCTTCAGGCGCTTTCCCTTGAGCGAGGTGAAGGCGCCGGGCCAGGGCGTGACGCCGCGGATCTGTCCCCAGAGCGCCTTGGCCTTGCGGGTCCAATCCAGATGCCCGTCTTCCTTCTTGAGCATGGGCGCCGGCGTCGCCAGGCGGTCGTTCTGGGGCATGGCCTCGAGGGAACCGTCGGAGAGACCGTCCAAGGTTTCGATCAGGAGCTCGGCCCCGATGACGGCCAGGCGCTTTCCCAAAATCTCGGCGTTGTCCTCGTCGTGCATCATGACTTTCTTCTGAAGGAGGACCGGGCCTGAGTCGACGGGGCCGTCTTTCAAGCGGAAGGTCGTCACGCCCGTTTCCTCTTCGTTGTTGATCAGGGCCCATTGAAGCGGGGCGGCTCCACGGTATTTCGGGAGCAGGGAAAAGTGGACGTTGATGCAGCCGTGCGGCGGGAGATCCAAAACTTCCTTCGGCAATATCTTTCCGTAGGCGACGATGGCGATGACGTCCGCCTTGAGTCCTCGCAGGGTCTCCAAAAATTCGGGATTCTTCTTGATCGACTCGGGCTGGAAGAGGGGAAGATTTTTCTCCTTCGCGAAGCGGGCGACTGCGGGCGGCGTGAGTTCCAGGCCCCGTCCGACCGGCCTATCCGGTTGGCTGACCACGCCCACGACTTTGTGGCCCGACTCCAAGACCGCCTTCAGGGAGGGGGCGGCGATTTCGGGCGAACCCATAAAGAGGACATTCATAGCGAGGTCATCCGACGTACGTCGGCCCCGAGCCGTGCTCGATCTCCTCTTCCGGCTCCGGACGTTCGTTGCGCGCCAGTTTCTTTTTGTAGAGGTCCTGCTTCAGGCGGGAGAGCTTGTCGAAGATGAGCTTGCCGTCCAGGTGGTCGATCTCGTGCTGGAAGGCGACGGCCAAAAGATCTTCGCCCAAGTACTTCACTTTCTTTCCTTCACGGTCGAGGCCTTCGACTAAAATCTTCTTCGCGCGCTCGACGGGGACGATCAGGTTGGGCATGGAGAGGCAGCCTTCGTCCCACAGGATCTTTCCTTCCTGGATGGTGACGATGGGGTTGATGATGGCCTTGGGATCCGGCTTGTGGGTTTCCTTGCCCAGGGCGTCTTTTTCCAGGAGACCGACGTCGATCACCAAGATGCGCTTGGAGACGGCGACCTGAGGCGCCGCCAAACCGACACCGGGCGCGGCGTACATGGTCTCGTACATGTCCTCGATCAGCTTCTGAATCTCCGCATCGACCTTCTCGACCGGTTTCGCCACCTTCCTAAGGATGGGATCCGGATATTTGACGATATCTAAAATCATCTCTTTTCTTCCTCACATCATGTCTACGGGATCCACGTTAATGAGCATCTTCATACTCGAGGGTAAGTCATCCCGCTCGAAATCGTCAAGGAGGGCGGCGAGTTGGGGCTGCAGGCGGGCGTAGCGCCCGGTCTTGATCAGGACGTGCCAACGCGCCCGTCCCCGGACGGTTTCGATGGGGCAGGGGGCGGGGCCCAGAAGGCAGTCCGGTCCGGATAAGACGCGTTCCAGGCGGCGGCTCAAGGTTTCGAAGACCTTGCGGACGCGGTCGGGTTGGGCGTCCGAAAGGCGGATCTCGATCAGGCGGTTGAAGGGCGGGTAACCCGCCTCCCGGCGATGGCCCAGCTCCGTCTCCGAAAAGGCGAGGCCGTCGTGCGTGGCGGCGGCGACTAAACTCTCGTGGCCGGGCCGGTAGGTCTGGATCAGCACGCGCCCCGGCCGATCGGCCCGTCCGGCGCGGCCGGAGACTTGTGTGACGATCTGATAGGTGCGTTCCGCCGCTCGAAAATCGGGAAGATGCAGGCCCACGTCGGCGTCCAGGATGCCGACCAAGGTCAGATTCGGATAATCGTGGCCCTTGGTGATCATCTGCGTGCCCACGAGCACGTCGATCTCCCGGTTCTTCATCTTTTCCAAAACGTCCAACCATTGGCCGCCGCCGGCGGAATCCCGGTCCAGCCGCGTGACGCGCGCCTTGGGGAAGAAGCGTTTGATTTCCGAGGCCACCTTCTCCGTTCCGAAACCCTTCAGGGCGAAGGTGCCCTTCCCGCACTCGGGGCAGACGGGCGTATAGTCCCGCGAATCGTCGCAATAGTGACACACCAGTAGGGGCGAGGTCGCCTCGGCCCCGCGCGACCGATGCAGCGTCAGGCTCACGTCGCACTGATCGCAGGACGGCACGTGGCCGCAGGCCGGGCACAGCACGAAGGGAGCGAAGCCGCGGCGGTTGACGAAGAGGAGGGTCTGCTCGCGGCGGGCGAGCGTCTGCTCGAGGGCGTCCAGCAATTGCGGGGAGAAGATGGCGTCCTTCAGGGCTTCATGGCGGCGGTCGATGGTTGCGATTGCGGGCAGCGAGACGCCGGCGGGGCGCGCGGTGAGCTCGATCTTTTTCATCTTTCCCTGGATGGCCCGCTGCAGCGACTCCAGCGACGGCGTGGCCGATCCCAGGACGACGGCGAGTTTTTCCTCCGAGGCGCGCCAGAGGGCCAGGTCGCGGGCGTGATAGCAGAAGCGCTCCTCCTGCTTGTAGGACGGGTCGTGCTCCTCGTCGACGATAAGGAGCTTTAAGTTCGGCATCGGCAGGAAGATCCCCGACCGCGTGGCGACGATGACTCGGTGGCGTCCTTCGCGCGCGGCGGTCCAGACCTGCCGGCGTTGGGCGTTGGTCAGGGCGCTGTGGTAGGCGGCGATTTCCTCCTTTTCCCCCAGGCTGCGAAAGCGTCCCAAGAGCTGGGGCGTGAGGCCGATCTCCGGTACTAAGACCAGCACCTGCCCTCCCCGGTCCAAGGCGCTTCGGGCGGCCTTCAGGTAGACCTCAGTCTTTCCGCTGCCGGTGATGCCGCGCAGGAGGATCGGAAGGCCGGGCTTTTCCAAAACCTCATCGATCGCGGCGCACGCCGTCTTTTGTTCTTCATTTAAAGGCGGCGGTTCGGGGACGTGGAAGGCCTCCCGTTCCGGAGAACGCTTGCGCGGCTTGGACTCCCGGCGCTTTTCAAAGGCGTCGGGCGGGGAGAGATGCCGGAGCACCTCGCCGATCGGCGTCAGGTAATAGGCGGCGGCCCATCGCAAGAGCTTGATCTGGGACGGGATCAGCAGCGTGGTTTCGGAGATCTCGGCGACGTCCCTCAGTTTGAGGCCTTTGGCCCTGTCCGGTTGGGAAGGCTCGCCCAGGACGACGCCGGAGACCGTCTTGTTCCCCAGGGGCACGCGCGCGACGGCGCCCGGCCGGGCCCGGTCGGCCAGGTGGTCGGGGAGGCGGTAGAGCAAGGGGTGCCGTAGGGCGAGGGGGAGGACGATTTCGACAAGACGTTCGGTCACATCCCCGGTCTAACGCAGCCGCCTCCCCGAAGGAAAAGATTTGTTTTCGCCGGGGGCATTCAGTAAGTACACTGCCTCTTCCGGCAGGATCGGGGCCGGGGCGTAGCTCAGCCTGGTAGAGCGCTTGCTTCGGGAGCAAGAGGTCCCGAGTTCAAATCTCGGCGCCCCGACCCGGATCCTGCCGGATCACTCACCCTCCGGCTTCAACTTGAAAGCCGCAAACGTTCGAAAATTCCTTTCAATCTCGCGGACGTCCAGGCCCAGGCATCGGTCCGGCAGGTTTTTCAATTTCTCCAGACCCGCCTTGTGCATCTTGGCCGCGCCTCCCGGAATTCCGCTGTCCCGTTTCAGGTAGGCCACGGCGATCTGGATCAAGGCCTGCAGCAGGCGCTTCTCGTTGCCCTCGGCGTCGTTCCACGCCTCCTCCCAGATCTCGTGGGCGTCGAAGAAGAGGCCGTCGTTGAAAAGGCGGACGCCTTGTCGGAATTGTTCCTTCATTCTCCGTCATCCGGGTTTTTCGTCAGCCGCGCGAGGGCTCGCCGTTTGGCCCGCCCGAAGCGCCGGGAGGGATCAGTTTCGAAATTTTCCGGATGGTCCACTGCGATCTGGAATTCCTTCGAGTTCAAAACCCCGCAGCCCTTCTTTTCGGCGTGCCGCATGACCTCGATGTCGGAGGAGACGACGATGGCCGCCGGTCCCCATTGGGAAGCCGCGGCTTTGATCCAATCGTCCGCCCGCTGGCCGCTCGCGGTGAAGACGACGCGGAAACCTCGGTCGATGGATTCGGTGGGTCGGGAGGCGTCGGTCTTATAGGCGTCGAAGACCACCGAGACGTCGAACTCCTTCAATTGGGGCCTTTTCGCCAGCCATTCCAAGACCGCCGTTCGGCCCTTGTCGTGGCCGCGGATGGCCTCATCCCGGAACAGGCGGTCCTGCCAGAGGAAGTTATAGCCGTCGATGAGGATCCGGGTGGCCATGACGCAAATTAAGCGGAAGCCCAAATCCGGCGCAACTCCCTTCCCGGTCCGACGAAGAGGAGGACATCTCGGGTGGACTGTCTTAAGGAGTCTTTATGGGTGACCTAGACGTCGTGGCCTTGAACCGGGTCCTGAAGTGGATCGGGCTCGAGATGACCTCCCCGCAGGAAGTCCGCGTCCTCGCCGACCCCTCCCAGGGGCCTTATGTCCGGAAACCTCAAACCCTAGTCGGCGTCTTCACCGATCCCGCCCCTAACGGCGGATATGCGTTGAGCCGGACGCCCCAACTGGACCGCATCGTGCGGTCCTTCGCGCCGCTGGGGACCTCCGTTTGGACGGAAAGCCCTCTTCCGAGCCCCGCGGAGAAGCGGGCCATCTTGGACACCGTGCGCACTCAGATGCAGATCCCCGGCGCCGATGCCTCCTCCCGTCACGGACGCATCCTGGCGACGACCCTCTACTGGAACGCCGTCAAGTCGCTTCGATTAAGCCCCTCCGAGGCCCGCCGCGAGGCCGCGACCCTTCGCGGGATCATCGAGACGCGCAAGCAAGCCTCCGACCAGCCGTCCCAGGAAATCGCCCGTAATGCGGCGCTGGCCCTCGCGGTATTGATCGAAGCCTATCCGAATGCTAAATAAGAGGACGTGCTCTTCGACCTGCTCGCGGAATCCCGAAAAATCATCGGCATCGACACCTCGGGGTCCAAAGGGACCCGGTCCCTCGTCCGTCATCTCCTTCCGTATTGCGAGGCGATCGGCCTGAAAGCGGAACTTCTGGGGCCCCGGTCCGGCCGCGAGGCGGACGTGAACCTGGTGGCCCATACGGTCCGGAAGGGCTCCAAAAACCTGTGCCCCGGCGGGCTCGCCCTCGTCACGCACCTGGACACCGTGCCCGGCGGCGAGCCGGCGTATTGGACCGAGACCGGCGGCGATCCCTGGAAGGCGACGTTGAAGGAAGACAGGCTCTACGGGCTGGGCAGCGCGGACACCAAACTCGATTTTCTCTGCAAGCTCCTCGCCCTGGAAAAGGTGGGGGTGAAGAACCTCAAGACGCCGGTCGCCTTGATCGGCACGTTCGGCGAGGAAAGATCCCTGGGCGGCGCGCGCTGGCTGAGGGACAGCGGGCGGCTGACTCCGAAGTTCGCCGCCATCGGCGAACCGTGCGAGCTGAAGGCCGTGGTCGCCCACAAGGGCATCCTTTACATGAGGGCCCTGTTTAAGACGCAGGTGGGAGGAAAGCGCTCGTCGCCGTTCATCACCGAACACTTCCGCGGCAAGGCGGCGCACGGTTCCATGCCCCATCTCGGGGAAAACGCCATCGAGAAGGCGATCCGTTGGATGCGTGACCGGAAGGGTACGGAGGTCGCCGAAATCCAGGGGGGGACGGTCCACAACGTCGTCCCTGAATCCTGCCGCGTGTCGGTGCAGGAAGGGGAGGGGCCCGCCCCGCGCGCGAACTTCCTCGTCACTTTCCTCGCGTATTTGGAGAAGGCGCGGGCCTATCTGAAGACGCACCGGAACGAGGACTTCGATCCTCCTTATACGACGGACAACGTCGGCGTCGTCCGCATGCCGGACGTCGAAACCATCGAGATCGAATTCGACTTCCGCCTGATCCCGGAGACGGATGAAAAGACGCTTTTGGAGATCTTCGAATCTTTCGAACACGAGGTACCCGGAGGGAAGATCGAAAAGATCCGATCCAATCCGCCGCTCAACACCGCCAAAAACTCCGAGATGGTGCGGCGCATCGGCCGCGCCCAGACGGCCGTCCGTCTGCACAAGGCCTTCGTGGTCAAGTCCGGCAACACCGAGGGCCCGATCTTCGCGGAGATGGGGGCCCAGGCCGTCGTCACCGGGCCCGGCCGGTCGGTCGGCAACATCCATGCGCCCAACGAGCACAACGAGGTTTCCCAAATCCTCAAGGCCGTGGATTTCTACACGGCGTTTCTAAAGGGATTCTGCTAAAATCTACCTCCCCAACCCCTCCTTAATAAGGAGGGGCTTAGGGGAGGTGGCCTTTATGTCTTACATGATCCGACCCGCACGTCTGCTCGACGCCGACACGCTGTCCGACCTCTCGGGCTCTCTCTCGGCCCGCGGCTTTCTCACCCTCCCGGCCAAGCCCGAAGAGTTGGAGCGGTTGATCGCCGTCTCGGAGCAGTCCTTCCGGGGGGCGCTCAAGGACCCCGACCAGGGCCGCTACGTCTTCGTGATGGAGGACATGGGCAAACGGCGCGTGATCGGCTGCTCGCTCATCGTCGCGCGCCACGGCACGGAAGACTCGCCCCACCTGTATTTTCAGGTCGACGAGGAGAAGGGGACGATCAACTTTCAGTCCGATCCCGTCGGCCGCACGGAATTGGGGGGCTTGATCCTGGACCCGGCCTACCGCGGCAAGCCGGCGAAGCTGGGCAAGGGCCTGTCGCTGATCCGCCTCCTTTATATCAAACGGAATCCCAAGCTCTTTAAGGACGACCTGCTGGCGGAGTTCCTCCCGCCCTTCACCCCCGACGGCAAATCGCACTTGTGGGAATCGCTCGGCCGGCGCCTGACCGGCATGGGCTACCGCGAGGCCGACGAAAAATCCCGGCGCGACAAGCGCTTCGTCCTCTCTCTCTTCCCGCGCGGGCCGATCCTCGTCAGCTCGCTCTCGGAGGAGGCTCAGATGTCCATCGGCGTCGTCGGCTCGGAGACGGAAGGGGCGGTGAAGATGCTCAAATCCGTCGGATTCGAGTACCTCCGCCAGATCGACCCCTTCGACGGCGGGCCGCATTATGGAGCGAAGAAGGACGCGGTGAAATACGACGTCGTGGAAGATTTCCTCTTCGAACAGACGGAGATCAAATGGATGTTCACGCCGTCTTGATGGGGGATCCCTCCGAGTTTCACATCGCCGGAGGCGCGAACCCCTTCACGCGGACCTGGTGGGGGCGGAAGAAATACGTCAACCGCATGAAGGCGATCGAACAGTGGAAGGCCCTTCACGACCTTCTGATCTCGATGGGGCTCAAGGTCCTCACCCTCCCCGCATCCCACGAAAATCCCGGCCTCGTGTACCCCGCCAACTACGGCGTGCGGCTGGGCAACGCCTACGTCCTGTCCAACCTCCTGCCCACGCGCGCCGGCGAGCGGCCGGTCTACGAG
Organism: bacterium; assembly: GCA_036274695.1. Lineage (GTDB taxonomy): Bacteria > UBA10199 > UBA10199 > JACPAL01 > DASUFF01. Next base: position 13,458 of record DASUFF010000044.1, read on the forward strand.
CGGTTTTTGAAAAATTTAGGCCTACAGACCGTCTCCATCCGCAGCCGCTTCGAGGGCGAGGCGGAGTTCTTTCCGGTCGGCAAGCGATGGATCTTCACCTACGGGGCCGTCAAGCAGCAGGGCTTCAAACCCCAATTTTCCATCCCGCCCTGGACGCGTGTCTATGGGTTCCGCACGGAGCGACACGCGATGTACGAGCTTCAGAAATACCTGGCCCCCGGGACGGAGATCTTGGATTTCGAGCTGATCGAGGAGTCGCACTATCACGGCGACACCGTCTTCTGCTCCTTCGGCCCGCACCGGGAATTCTTGATCGCCTACCTGGAAGGCATCTTGGAGGCCGACCGCGAACGGTGCCGCCACATCTTTAAGGAGAACTTGATCGTTTTATCGTCGAAGGACGCCTTCTACTATGCCGCCAACTCCTTTCAGGTGGAGACGCCGGAGGGTTTGAAGCTCATCGTCCCCGAGGGCGTGAGCCGGGCCCTGCTCGATCAGATCCGCGAGCGCGGCGTGACGCCGGTGACCATCGACGTCTCCGAGTTTTTGAAAAAGGGCGGCGGGGCGGTGAAATGCATGATAGGGGATTTGGGAAAGCTCTCGACTTGAGGAGACACGCCGCATGGATCCGGAAAACGTCCGCCTCGCCGCGCCCGGCGCGGGGCTTCCCTTCCTCGAATACCTGGTCTCCCGCTATTACTGGTTCCCGAAATTTTGCAAAAGCACGACCTGGGACCAGGCGCACGCCCTGTTCCAAAAACAGGGCGCCCGTCTGCTCGCCATCGCGCGGGAATTGCCGGAGGGCCAACGGACGATCCGCGTGCTGATCCCGCGCGTTCCGGGCATCGAGGACAGCTCGCGCCACTGGTCGGTGGCCATGGTGCTGGAGCACCTGATGATCGTCGGCAAACTCATGGGCGAAGGCATCGTCGAATTGACCCACGGCCGCATCCCGGACTGGGACATCTCGACGGCGGACGTGAAGCCCCGAGGCGGTTTGGAAGGCTCCGTCGTGATTGCGGACTACGAAAAGTTTCTGAAGCGTTTCGAACAGCAGGTGATGACGGAGGCGGGCGACCGCGCCTCGGGCGCGCGGCTGAAACATCCCTGGTTCGGGAGGTTAAACGCCCATCAGTGGCTGTGCTTGGCGGGGGCGCATCAGAAGGTGCACCGGGTTCAGGGGGAGAGGATCAGGAAGAACCTCCCCCAGCCCCCTCCTTAACAAGGAGGGGGTTCAGATGGCTGGCTAGTTGGAAGAGGGTGGCTTCTAGGTCTTTGAGAATGGCTTCGTTGGAATAGCGGATCACGTTTAATCCGAGTTCCATAAAATATTTGGTTCTTTCAGCGTCGTGAAACGCCTGGCGCGGATCCTCGTGAATTTCGCCGTCCACTTCGATGACTAATTTTTGGGATGCGCAGAAAAAATCGGCGACGAAGCGGCCGATGCCGTGCTGTCGCCGGAATTTAAGTCCCATAAATTGTTTGGCCCGTAATTTATCCCAGAGTGCGCGCTCCGCCGGCGTCATGTTGGCGCGCAACCGCCGCTTAACCTCCAACTTATTCCGATCCCCTCGAAGCGCATGCGTCATGGCATCCGTCTCCAAAACAGCAGACGAATCCATCATCGTCACCAAAACCCATTCAAGTTGTGTCCACGAAAAGCCCCCTCCTTGTTAAGGAGGGGGTTGGGGGGAGGTCGTCCCGGGCGGCCCGCCTAACCCACCAACGCCCTCAGAAAGTCAAAAACGGTGATGATCCCGACGATCTTATCCCCTTCCACCACCGGCAGGGCGCCGATGTGTTTGTCGATGACGAGCGCCGCCGCCTTTTTCAGATCGTCTTCGGGGCCCACCTTGTAGACCTTGGTGATCATGACGTCCTCGACGTGCAGCTCGTCGGTCAGGCGGTAGAGGTCGTTCCACTCCTTGAAAACGTCCGCGATGTCCGGGCGGCGCAGGTCGCGGTCGGTGACGAAGCCGACCAGGCGGTCGCCGCGCACCACGGGGAGGTGGCGGAAGCCGTTCTTCTTCATGATCTTGAAGGCGTCCTTCACGGAGGTTTCAGGGGCCACGGTCACTACCTTGGCGGTCATCCAATCCTTGATCTTCATGGGATTCTCCTTCGGCCGATCTACTCTACAACGGAACGCCGAACTTCGCCATCGGAGAGAGGGAGGTAGGCAAAACCCTTGGCGCCCATCCAATCCTTGAGCGAGGTTTCCAGGCGGGAAGCGGTGTCCGGATCGGAGGCGATGTAGACGGCGTGCGAGCCGGCGAGCAGGGCGCGGAGCAGGTCGCCGGTGGCGGAGACGGGACCGGCGGCGCCCAGGTCCAGCGGCGGGGTGACGGAAGAAATCCGGGCGAGTTTCGGAAGAGCCAGACGAAAGACCTCGGGGCCCGCGAGGAGGTTTTCCCGCCGCTCTTCCAGCGTATCCGGGTGCTTTAAGAAGGCGTTCGGCGGATGGAAGAGGACCAAGGCCTTGGCGCCTGCGCCGGCGGCGTCCTCGAGGCGCTCGGTGAGAGGGGCCAGTTCCGGCGTGATGCGGACGGCGACGGGTACGCGGACGGCGGCGGCGACGAGTGAGATGACGCGCAGCGGATCGGCCGGACCGCCTTCCTCCCGCGATCTGAGAACGATCTCGAGGGCGTCGGCCCCGGCCTGCTCGAGGGCGAAGGCCAAGGCGAGCCAGTTTTTTTCCGTTGAGGCCGCGATCCCGGCGATGACCGGCACCTCCACCGCCTCCTTCCATTCCTTCAAAAGCTCGGCGTAGCGCTCCAGCGGCGGGCGCGTCTTCTGATTGGGGCCGCGGACGCCCTGGTGAAGGGTTTCGAAGGTCCGCCACGCCTCGCGGTCCAAGTCTTCTTCGGAGACGGGCCCGAAAAAGACGGCGCCGGCGGGCGATTCGGCCACGGCGCGCCGCTCCGATTCGGAGGCCTCCGCCGGCACGCAGGCGATCAGCGGCGTGCGCAGCGAGAATCCCAAATAGCGCGTCCTTAAATCCGCCCGCGCCTGCGAAGGCCGCGCGGCCTCCCCGCCCAAGGCGGCCTTTCTCTCCAAGGGACGGAGGGGGATGACGGTCTCGGCGTCGGCCAAGGCCTGCCGGGTCCGGTCCATGGCCCGGCGGTGCGCGGCGACGATGTCCTCGCTGAAATCCCCCCAGCGGTCTTCCACCGCCTCGCGCACGATCTCCTCGGCGCGCTCGCGCGCGAGGCCCAATTGCTTTTCGGCGTCGATCGAGGCCGACAGGCAGGCGGTGATGACGGGCCCGACGCGCTTGCCCAGCCCGGTTTCCCGGCCGATGGCGTCCAAGTCGATCGAGCGCGGCGTCTGGCCCGCGGGCGAGACCGTCAGGATCGTTCCTTCCCAGGTGATTTGAAGGTCCGAAGACGAGAGGGGGCGGCGCTCGCCGATGGGGTGCGGGGCGATGCGCAGGTGAATCGATCCCCCCGAGGCCTCGGCCATCGTATGCGCTTGGTAATAAGAGGAGGATCGCGGCCCCAAATCCTCCAACCATCCGCGGACGGCGGCCTCCATCTCGGCCAAGGCCTCCGGGTCCCGCGCGCGAAGGACGGCCTTCCAAACGTCGGCGGGACCGTCGCCCGAGGCGAGCGGCGGCAGAGCCAAAAGGGGCGGCAGGTTCACGAACCACGACCACCCGCCCACGATGCCCTCGTGCAGGGCCGAGAGGACGTCGGCGCGCAGGAGCTCCGAGGTCATCAGCTCGCGCGTGGTGGACGGCAAGGCCTCGAGAAAGGCCCGCGCCGGCAACGGCCGGACCAGCTTCAAGGAGACCAGCGCGGTCTTTTCATCGCGGAGATTCTCCGCCTCCGCGCCCGCGGTCACGCAGACGCGCGCGGCGTCGGCCGGGCCGGTGAATCGGCAGAGGCGCAACGCCCGCCCCGTCAACGCCTCGAAGCGTTGGAAGAGGGCGGCCAGGCGGTCGGAAAACGCCTCCTTCCCCCCGCGGGGCGTGATTTGGTCCAAATGTTTCAACTCCTCTTCGGAGAGAACGTCGCTCTTGGCCAGTTCCTCGCCGACCCAGCGCCGGTCGTAGGCGTGCAGGAGGGGCGTCGACGCCGCGCGTGCGGCGATCAAGGCGATCGCGCCCAAGTCCGCCGCTTCCTGCGAGGAGCCGGAGATCAAGACGGGCAATCCCAAGGCCAGGAAGGGCGAGAGATCGGAGGCATGGTCGTAGACGATGTGCAGAGCCGCCGGCCGGCCCTCTTCGAGGGCCTTTCGTAAGGCCGGGATCAGGCCGATGGCCTCTTCGACGCGGACGACGGAGGACAAGCGGTCGCCGGCGTCCGTCAAGACGGCGGCCGCGCGGGCGACGGCCTCGTTGCCCGTGAGGATTTTCCAATAAGGCTTGCGCAAGATGCGCCGTTTCATACCACAGACGGCGGCTTTTGCCCAGAGCCCAGAAGGGGTTCAGGCGGCTTTGACCTTCCGGTCGCTCGGAAGGAAAAACAAGAGCCCGGTGACCGCCAGCGTCAGCGCGGCGTTGAAGAGAAAGGCTGGTCTTGCCCCCCAATGATCCCAGAGCAGTCCGAACAGGAGGGAGGCCGGCAGCAGTCCCATCCCGTAGGAGAAATAATACCAGCCGAGCGCCGTGGCCCGCGCTTCCCCGGAGGCGATCAAGGCCGGATAGGCCCGCTCCGCCGGCTCGATCAGCCCCGTGTGGAAGCCGTAACCGGCCATCAGCGCCCAGGAAAATGTGAGCGTCCCATCGAAGGCGAACCCGACATAGATGATAGCGAAGAGGATCCAGCCGAGAGCGATCGTCCGCCTCCGGCTCCACGCGTCCGACAGCCGCCCGCCCACGTACGTGGCGATTAAGGTGAAGAACGTCATCACGAACCAGGCGAGGGGCATTTGATATTCGGGAAGGCCCATGTCCCTCATCTTCATGATGAGGAAGAGCTCGGAGGGCGTGGTCAGGGCCGAGAGGAACATGAGCGCCGCGTAGGTCTTGAGCGGCTTGGGCAAACGTCTCCAGGACAACGGCGCCGCCTTCGGCGGGGGCGGCATCGCCGGTACCTTCAGGAAACGCGGAACGATCAGGACGGAAAGTATGGCCGGAATGCTGGCGATGAGGAAAAGGAAGGGCAGTTTGACGGAAAAGAGGGCGAGGGCTCCGGTGGCGATGAGGGGGCCGAGAAGCGAGCCCGTGTGGTCCATCATCCTCTGAATGCCGAAGGCTTCTCCCAGATGTTTGCCGTCCACGGAGGCCGTGATGATCTGGTCGCGCGGGGCGGTGTGGATGCCCTTGCCGAACCGGTCGATCGTCCGGGCGGCGAGCGTCACTTCCGGATAGGGAATGGCGAGGAAAAGCCTTGCGAAGGTGGAAAGCCGGTACCCGCCGACGGTCATCTTCCGGCTGTTGCCCTTGCGGTCGGCGTACCAGCCCGCGAAGAGGGTGGTCATGTTGGCCACCGAGTTGGCCAAACCCTCCATGACGCCCAGAAAACTGGCGCCCAGTCCCATCGTCGCCAGATAGGCCGGCAAAAGCGGCGTGATCATGTCCGCGGTCACGTCGTTGAAGAGGCTCAAGCAGCCGAGCAGAAAGACGTTGCGATGGATGCGCATCAGCGACCCGTTAAAAATTCCAGTTTGTCGGCGACGAACTCCGAAAGACGAAGGAGTTTGTGGCGCATGGGCCGGTTTTACCTCTTTTAGCCGCGAATGCCTATCCCTCTCCTAACCTACGTCGGCGCCCGCGACGGTAATCGTCGCCTCGCCCACCGTCACCACCGACCCCGCACGGATCTTGCATGCCTTTCGCAGCTCCACCTGGCCGTTCACCTTCACGACCCCCGAGGCCACCAGCGCCTTTCCGGCCCCGCTGGACTCGCAGAGGTCCATGACCTTGAGGAGCTTGTTGAGTTCGATGAAGTCGTCCTTGAGCGTGAAGGTGAGGGAGGGCATCGTTATTTCATGAAGACGGATTTCGCGGTGATCTTTCCGTCCAGTTTATCGTAGAGGCACCGGTAGTCGAATTTCATTTCCGCGTCGTTCTTGCCTTGGAAAGACCCGTCGCCTTCCAAGAGTTTTCCCTCTTTCCCCGCCTTAAATTCTTTGGCGGAATGAAAGACGAGGTTCGACATCTGGGCGTTCTTCTTCTTGATCTCCGACGTGATGGCGTCCTGGCATTTGCTCACCGAGGTTTCATCGGCCACGGGCGCGGCTTTGGAGGTCGCTGGCGGCGCCGCCGCTGCCGCGGCGGGGGCGTCGGCTTTGGAGCCCGTGTAGTAGAGGTTGCCCGGTTTCCCCGAGGCGGCGTTGACGTCGCAGAACCATTCGAATTCCGTCCGCTCGCCGCCGGGCGCTACGTAAGAGCCCTTGCCCGCGTAATGCGTCAGGGGGCCGTGGGGGATGGAGCTTCTTGAGCCATTCACGAAAGCGATCTTTTTTAACTTTTCCGCCTCCTTCATTTTTTTGGCGATGGCGTCCTCGCATTTGTCTGCGGGCGACGGGGGAGCTTTGGCCAGGAGACGGCTCGGAGCGGCAGCGCAGATCAGCGATACCATCAACACTGCAAAAATTTTTCTGAGGCTCATAGAGATCTCCTTATCACGGAGTCGGGCGTTAGCGCCGATACCATTTCGGTTCGCAGGTCATTATCATTATGATAAATTAAAAATAAAGTTCTAAAATTGCGTTTGAACATCGATTCAATAGGTCTACAATTATTGCGGAAATAAATCGATTCAGACTCGAGAGAGGGGGTTCTATGCGAGCCACGAAACCCATCCTTTACGTGTGTCTTTCCATCACGGTTCTTTGCGCGTCCACCGCGCTGGCCGAGACCGGTGTGAAGCCGTTTGCGATTGATGCGCCGCTCAATGTCGGGGATTCGCTGACGCTACAATCGGACGTTCCGGATCATTTCGCGGCAGGTTGGTTTCAGAAACTCAACCTGGGCGAAAAGACGGGCGCCGCCGATTACCAGGAGAATATCTCCGGCTCCAGCTCTCGGACCCTTTCCGTCGGCGACGTCGTGAGCCAAAAAAACGGGAACATGGTCGGTCCGACCAATAAAGGGGTGAAGGATCTCATCGCCCAAGACCCGGACGCGTATTGGGATCAAACGAACGCCTGCGTCGTCACCTCCAATCCCGCCAGCCCTCGCATCGCCCCGCTCGTGGTCTTTGATCCGGAGGAATACTTGGAAACTGGCGTTGTCAGGATCGCGGCGTTTCAACAGGTCTTCTTTGAGGCCATTCTGGGCGGAAGCCAGGTGGTCGTCCGGGCGACGTCGAAGGATCCCGCCCGCACGTGTTTGGTCAACGAACAGAAGGAGACCACTTGCAACGACGGGCGGGACAACGACGGTGACGGAGCCGTCGATTGCCAGGATTCCGATTGCAGCGCCGTCATCGGGTGTACAAGCGATATCAACGTCTCCGCCATTCCTCCCAGTGCGACGGTGGCGAGGGGGCAACAATTTGTCCGTGTGACGGGGGTCATCAACCCCTTCAATTCCGCATCCGCCGTCGTCACGGTGGTGGATCGCATCCCTCAGGGATCTAACGTCGTCTCCATCGCTTCGGTCGACCTCTACCTTCAGGGATCGACCGAACCCGTCCGGGGCGCCTGCTCGGTCGATCAAACCGAGAGTCAAACCGATATCGTTTGTACGAGTCCTTTGCAGGAGGGGACACGGATGGATATCGTCGTCGTCGAGACCATCTCCTCTGCGGGGATTTACGAACACGGGATTACGGCGTCGTCGGATCGAATCGATCCCAATCCGGCCGACAATGTCGCCGTTTTTACGGCGATCGTCGAATAGCCTCGACGACCAGTGCTTCAACCGTGGAGGTATGCCTCTCTAAGACGGAAAACGGAACCCAGCCAATTCTTTCAGTCGGCCCTGGGCGTCGAACGTGAATCCCAGAAAGCCGATTCCGATTCCCCTTGGGAGTAAAGGACGTGAGGACTTAGGGGCTAGGAGGCGGTTCGCAGGCGCACTCCGGCTCGCCCAATGCCCCCGTTTGTCCGGGATCCACGCAGCGGGTGGCCCCACAGGCACCCCCGTCGGGAGGTTGGCCGGCGGACTCGTCACATTCCTCTCCCGACTCCAAGACGCCGTTCCCGCACATCGGAGGGGCGGCCGGGTCGTCGACGGTCACGCATTCGCAGGTGTCGACGAAACAGGCGGCGGTCTCCCCCTTCGAAAGACATTCCTGCACGCCCTCGAAGCCGGCGGTCGCGTCGCAACCCTCCCCTTCGTCTAAGACCCCATTCCCGCAGGTGACGCACTCGCAGGAGACCTGCTTCAGGGCCTGAAGCAACTCCTCCTCGCTTTCGGCGATGGGAAAACTCGTCGGCCCGCAGATGGTGCCGGGCTGATCCGTGCAATCGGCGGTCGTGTGGCACTCGTCGGCGACGTCCTTGGGGATGAGGCAGATGCAGTCGAAAAAGCAGAAGCTGATGGGGTCGCCAGGATCGTCCTCCCACGGCTGGCAGATTCCGTCCCCGCAGGTGCCGGTGTAGCACACACCGGGATCGAAGCAGTCTTCGAGGCAGGGATCCGTGTCGGCGCACTCGCCGTTCAAGGGATCGCAGAACCCGTCCCCGCAGGTCTCGCCTTCGGGCAGCCCGAAGCAGAGGCTCCGGTCGCAGTCCTTCGTGCAATAGGCGAAGACGTCGCATTCGCCCGCCGCCGGATCGCAGATCCCGTCGCCGCAGGGGACGATCTCGCAAAGGTCGCCGACGCCGTCTCCGTCCTCATCAATCTGGCTCGGATTGTAGACGAGGGGACAGTCGTCGACCTCAAGCGGTACGCCGTCGCAATCGGAGTCGTCAGGCGGCGGGCTGGCGAGACAGTCATCGCCGGCGGATTCGGTCGTGGAGCCGTCCTTTCCGCAGGCGGCGGACCACAGGGATAAGGAGCCCAGGAGGACTGCGACAAAAAAGAGAAGAAATCGGCCTCGCCTCATGGTGAAAAATTTTACTCCAATTGATTAGAATAACGAGTGGAAATTGGTACAATGTTAAACACTTTCTCGTTTTGATAATTTATGGCCGGGCAACGACTTAAATTGTTTGCCGCGCTCGCGGTCTTGGCGGCCCTCTCCTCCGTCGGGGGGTGTCCCTCGCCGAGCGGCCCTCCCGTCCCGCCCGCGGAGATCCCGTCCCTCGTCGCCTTCCCGCAGAGCGTCGGCATCGACGTCTCGAAGGCGGGCGAAGGCCCCTCCGCGGCCCTCAGGACCGAGGCGACCCGAAAAGATCAGTCCGACATTACGGATTTTTCAGACGTCATCTCCCTCGGGCCGGTCATCTTCAACGGCTTCAGCGTCCTACTGGACGCCTTCCTGGGGCCTCTTTCCGATCTTGAGATTCCGGTCAGCACGACGATCACCACCTTCGAAGGGCCGATGGCTTTCACGCCCGGCGCCATCGCGGTGGTCAAGATCGATTTCACGGACTTCGACCTCGACGACGACGGGGCGCTCGAGGGTTGCAGCGGCTGCACGTGCCCCACGGGCTGCGCGCCGTCCTTCACCGCCTGTCCCTCGGAGGCGCCCGTGACCCGGCTCAAGCCCGTCTGCTACCGCATCTGGCTCCGCGATGTGGGGGAGACCGAGTTTGTGCGGTTCGCGGCCGGGCGGATCGACCGTTACGCTGTGCGCGACGACCCGGCGACGGAGGCCAGCGAGGAAAACGCGGGCGAGGGCCGATTTCGGCTGGGCGTCAACCCGCGGCCGGCGCCGGACGGGACGACCAACCCGCTCTCCTTCGGCGTCTTCTACGACCACTTGGACGAGACGGACTTTTTGAAAAAACAGACCGAGTTCTTCGTCAAAGACACGACGCTCGACTCGGGAAGGGCGGAAAAGGATCGCCTCGATGTTCACGCCTTCGTCACCCAGGAGGACGCGACCGGCGCCGGCGATCCCTCCTCGCTGAAGAAGACCGTCAAGCTCGACCAGCGCTTCAACCCGGATCCGGAGGACGGACCGGCGATCGTTCAATACATCGGCCGGTTCCGCAACGACGCGGATTTCTGGAGCGGGACCTTCAACCTCGAGGACATCACGGGCGTGGATCCCAAAAAAGTCAGCGAGGAGAACGTCTGCGCGCGGATCTCGACGGGCGGCGAGGTCGGGCAAGGCAATTGTCTGGACTTAGGAATCGACGTCACCGGCGAGGAATTCCTTCTCCCTTCCCAAGACGCGAACGTCACCTTTCCCTCCGGCTTTCCGCAAACACCGACTTTTTAAAACGGGTTCATTAGGTGGGCTTCAGCTGGATGACCTCTTTTCAAACCCCTCCATCCAAAATTCCGGACGATCCAGTAGATCGAGAGGCTCAAAAGCCGTGGCACCTTGATTGCATTTCACTTTTTCCGTGTTCGAGACCCGGAAAGGTTGACGTGGAAAAGAGGAATTCTTAAGGAGGGAGACCGTTATGGCGACCGACGAAAAACTCGATGAAGTTCTCAAGATCGTGCGTGAGCAGGGAAAACAGTTGGTGTCGCTCATCCAGGAGCAGGGCGAGCGCCACGAACGCCGTTTCAACGAAATCGATGGCCGATTTGCTGAGATCGACGACCGCTTCACTCAACTTGAAACTAGGCTGAATGCCAAGATCGACAAGGTCTATGAAGCCCTTTCTCAGGATATTTCCGTCTTCGCGGAAGATATGTATCGAGTGCAAGATCGTGTGACCCGGCTCGAAAAGAAGCTTCTCTCTTAGGCCCCCACTGAAACTCTGAAATCAGTCCCAGCTTTGGACTTTGGACCTTGGACTTTAGTCTTTGGACTCCGAGTCCCCCGAGTGTTCCATCCGGTCCTGGCCCCTCGATTCACCATGGATTTGGCAAAGAAGTGATCATTTCCCATTTTAGGGTTTTTGATTTCACAATATCGGAAGTCTCAATTTCTCATTCATTAAAAACATTAATCAAATCAATATCATTTATTCGGCATGGAACTTGCTGCTAACTAGGCTCCAACCAAGGAGATTTCATGGAGCGTGGCACCTTCGTCGGTCGAGAGTACATCGATGCTCTGAAGACTCATTACCCGCATTTCGTCGTGGGCGCGGCCCAGGAAAAGGTGGATGACAAGCTGCACATCGGCATCGTGGACGATTGGTGTCGGAATTACGATGAAGTCGGCGTCGATACGCTGGCTCGTTATCAGTCGATTCGTCAGCGTCCGTGGGGAGCGGCTCGTGGGGTTTGGGAAAGCGCGGGCGGCGGACCGAACCGTCGCATGGCGGGCGCTTACGGTTCTTACAAGGGGCTCATCAATTTAAAACCGGCCACCGACTTGGTTTTGTATTCCAACTTAATCTGGGAATTGAGACCCAAGACGATTTTGGAATTCGGAAGCCTCCAGGGCGGAAGCGCTCTTTGGTTCGCGGATCAACTGGACGCTTTATGCGGCGGGCAGGGCGAAGTGCATTCGTTCGAGCTCTGCTACAAGTGCATCCATCCTCGCGCTTCCCACCCGCGCTTGCGCTTTCACGAAGCGGACATGCGCGACTTGAGCACCTTGAAGCGGGAGTTTTTGGAATCCCTGCCGCGTCCCTGGCTCGTGATCGACGATTGCCACGAGAACCTGGAGAACGTGGTTCCCTTCATGGCGAGCCTGATGCAGGAGGGGGATTATTTCGTGATCGAAGACGCGTTTTCGAATCCCACGCCCGAAATCATCGGCAAGGCCACGGAGGCCATCGACGGCTTGGGCTTCCTCGTGGACACGAAATACACGGACGCTTACGGCATGAACGTGACGTGCGCGCCGAACGGCTGGTTGGTGAAGATTTAAACGGCTAGGCGTCGCAGTCTGCGTCGGTGCCGAAGGAGATTAGGCGCCACGCGCCGTTTTTCAATCCGTTCGTCAGCTCGAGCAAACACCAACGACGTGATGCCCCGAGCCTTCGGCGCCTGCCTGCTCCTGGCCGCGGTTGTCTTGGCGGTTCAGATGAACCCCCGCTCAAATCCACGGCTTTTTTGATAATCACCGCATCATTCCGGGTATTTTCTAACTCCCTACGCCCCGAAGACTCTTAATAATAGTCTTAATAATTAAGTGCTTAGACTGCCGGTCGCCAAGACCCTTTGGTGGCATGGTGGTTGCTATCTTAGCTCTCAAAAATGGAGGATATATGGCACCCATTCGGCGGGCCAGGCATTACGTCACGTACTTAATGGCCCTTTTCATTTCAGGTCTCTTCTCATTGGTCGGGCGCCATGCCCCGGCCTGGGCTCAGGACGTTCGAAGCCAGCAAAGCGCAAAAATTTTCAGCGAGGTTCTTCAGGGTAATCAGGCAAGCGTTCAGAAAAAACCGACGGGGACCTCGACCGCCGCTCAAACGGAACAGCTCGGCGATTCCCGCGCGTTAAAAATCATTCCGGAACCCGGAAACATCAACGAGAGGGAAGGAAGAAGTGCCACACTGAACCCGGAGTTGACCCCGGAGGCCAACCAGCAGGTCAACGAGACCATGAACAGAATCGAGCTCAAACTGAGGAACAAGGAAGCCCTGACCTCCGAAGAATTCTCCTTATTGGCGGGCGTGCAAAACACGGCGCGGCTCAATGACATTTACATGCAGTTGAATACGCTGATGTTGATGGTCCGCGATCTTCAAGAAAAGGCGCCGAAACAGTGAAAATTTGCCTCATCAATCCACCGACCACCGCTCCTTGGGAACGCCGCGTTTATTTCCCCATGGCCTTGATCACATTGGGCGGGGTTTTGAAGAAATTGGGCGTTGAGGCGGCCCTCTGGGATTTCGATCTTTATTTCAAAAAGGCGGGGAACACCACGGAGGCCGGTTTCAGCCGCCTGCTGAAGGCCGGCGTCGTTTCTGCGGGTACGAAAATCTTCGGCATTTCGTCGCTCTGCTCGAATTTTCCCATGGCCGTCTGGATCTCTAAGAAGATCAAAGAATATTGCCCGGACGCCTTGATCATCCTGGGAGGACCGCAGCCCTCGTCGATACCCACGCAGATTCTGGAACAATTTGATTTTATCGACGTCGTCGCCGCGGGCGAGGGAGAAGTCACCCTGGAAGAGATGGTCCGGTGCAATTTCGACCGCGCCGCACTCGCCGAAATACCGGGTGTCGCCGTCAGGATCGGCCAGGAAATCAAATTCAATACGAAAAGGCCTCTCGTCGCCGACATGGACGATCTTCCGATGCCCGATTGGTCCTTGCTGGATCTCAAGGAATATTACGCCCCGCACCTGGAGAAATTCCCGACGCCGGTGGAAGTCGGCCGCGGATGCCCTTATAATTGCACGTTCTGCTCGACCGCCCTGATGTGGCAAAAAGACTTCCGCGTAAAATCGCCCAGAAGGATTCTCGATGAGATGGAGCTCCTTCATCGGGAATACGACATCACGGAATTCGAGTTCGTCCATGACAACTTCACGACCTCCAAGAAGTTCGTGGGCGAATTTTGCGATTTCATGGAACGCGAAAACACCAAAAACTTTCTGTGGCATGCGGCCTCTCGAACGGATTGCCTCGACATCCCCCGATTGGAAAAGATGCACGCCGTCGGGTTGAAGGGCCTTTTTTTCGGCATCGAGACCGGTTCCGAAAGAATGCAAAAAGTCATCAAAAAGGGGCTTCAGTTCGATAGATTCGAGCCTATCTTACGACGGGCGAACGAGTTGGAAATCGTCGTGACGACGGCATTCATTCTGGGATTCCCCGATGAGGAGGCCGAAGACTTCGATCAAACCGTGCGCCGGGCCCTGCATTATAAGAACCTCGACACGCGGTGGGTCGTCTTCTCCAAGCTGGCGGCTTTAACGGGCACGGACCTCTATCGCAATTACGTGGATAAGCTGACCACGCCGTCGGGACTCTCCGTTTTCAGCCCGCAATATTACGGGCTCCCGTACATCAACGACCTGATCAAGAAGCACCCCGATCTCTTTTCTTCTTTTTATCACGTTCCGCACCGTCTGTTTTCCTCCGAGTTTCTCGGAAAGTTCGTCCAGTTCGCGAGTTTGTTGGTGAACGGAAATCCCAAGACCACCCTCATGATCATGGAAAATCTGCGCATCGGTGTGGTCGAATTGTTTTCCCTGTGGGACGATTGGGCCCTGGAAAGAGACATTCCCTGCTTCCGTCATCATTCCTATTCCTACGAACGCTTCCGTAAGGACTTTGCGGCCTTCCTGAATGACGTGATCTTCAAAGGCGCGATCGCGATGACGCACGGTGGTTCGGAAGGAAAATTCGAGTCTTCAGGCCACGCGATTTTTTCCTAAAGCGGCAAAGGAAAAGTCGGACACGCGTCGACCCCATTGAAAAATAGTCCGAAAAGGTTTCAGAAATCCGCATCGTCCAAAAATCAAACCTAGCTGTCCATTCCCCCGGTCTTTCAATCCCGTGATCGCCAATATTTCCTAGCCATTCCGCATCATCGCACTTGGCCCGCGTCTTGCTCTCCTATCAATAGCCGGTCGTTTGACAAGTGATACCTTTAAAGGTATCATATTGGAGGTAGCGTGGGCAGGATAAGGCGGGGGCGAGGAGTGTTTTTTGAAACATAACAAATTCAGAAAGGTCGAGTTCGACAACAAGAAGAGGGTTTTTCATCTAGAGTATTCTTCCGGTTTAAAGGTGGATTGCCCTTATTCCGCCCTGGGCATTCGAGACAGAGTGGTCGAAGCCGGACTGGATCCTGAAGTGGGGCGGCATTCCTTTTATTTCAGGCTGAATAACGGCAAGAAAGATTATGTCCCCCACGATCAGCCGCTCCATATCGTCCAAAACCCCGAGTACGTCCGCGAAACGACGCTCTTTGAAGTGACCAAACAGCTGAATCGCTTCATTCGGGAATCCGGGGTTTCCAAGCGTGAGCTGGCCAGGCGACTCGGCACATCTCTGACCCAGCTAGCCCGACTTTTGGATACGACGAACTACAAGAAGGAACTTTCCCGCCTGATCGAGCTGGCGGCCATGCTCAACTACGAATTCAAATGGGAATTCAAACGAGCCGCATGAAATGCTACGGTTTCCCCATGAAATACCTCCACACCATGCTCCGAGTCGTCGACCTCGAAAAATCCCTCAAATTCTACACCGAAGGCCTCGGCTTCCACCTCATCTCCCGCGAAGACTACCCCAAGGACAAATTCACCCTCGCTTTCATTGCGCCGCCGGGTTCCGGCAAAGACGCCCCGATGATCGAGCTCACCCACAATTGGGAGACCAAATCTTACGTCCACGGCGACGGCTACGGTCACATCGCGTTTCAAGTGGACTCCATCGCGGACGTCCAGAAGCGCCTGAAGGAGCACGGCTACGATTTAAGCTGGGGCCCGGGCGAGACGCCGTCGGGTAAGCGGAAGATGGCCTTTGTGGACGATCCGGATGGGTATGAGATCGAGTTGTTGGAAGGGCACTAATTGTCCCCCATCTTCAAAATCATCGTCATCTTCCTTCTGGCCTGGCCGGCCTTGGTCTCCCTCATCACCGGCCGCATCTATCTCCGTTCCGGTTCTACCGCGAAAGGATGGATGCCCCGGGCCTTCGGCGCGTGTCTTCTCTTGGCGGCGGCGGTCTTGGCTCTGTATTGGACGGGGCATTGGCCGTTGTCGCTTCAAGGGGCCGTCACGCCGGCGGTGGTGGTGCTGTTGGTCTTGGCCGTGGCGCTGCAAGCGATTTTTTGAAGTTGACGTCGCTTATTCGTTTCTCCGGGGTCGTCCCCTCGAGGAGCCATCATTTGACCCGCGAAGTGAACGGCCGCCTTGGTCCGATCGGCCTCCGCGAGCCGCTCCGCTTTTTTCCAAACCGGCTGGAGCTTTCGCCCGGCGTCATAAGAGCCGCGGACGATTGTCGTGAGCCAAAAACCGTCCGATTGAGGAGGGGAGGGATCGTCGGAGACGGTCGCGTTCGCGGCCAAGGCGATTTGCCGCCCCAACTCGAAATCGGAGATCTCGTGATCGTCGATCGCAAGGAGTTCGCGCAATTCCGAAATATTGTCCGCTCCGAGCGTGTTGAAGAATTGGATGAGATAGAAAGTGCGGCTTAAGGCGAAGCTCTGATCGCGGCGCCGGACGATGCCGGACACCATCTGCACGGAGGTCCCGGGTGAGGTCAAGGAGTCACGGGACGCCTCCACTCGCCATTCCTCGGGATGCCTCGGATCCAAGATGAAGCGTGCCGAGGTCATGGAGGGCATGTGCCTCGGGCGCGTTAATAATTCCCCATTATCTTTCTTACAGTCGAAGCGCTAGAATCACTTTTCGAGGTGGTTCCGATGAACAGACGCCTTCGGTTCGCCTGCCTTTTGTCCTTGGTTTTTCTCGCCGGGTCTCTTGAAACGCCGGCCAGGGCGGAGCAGGGCGGCGTCGAGGAGGCGCCCAAGGAGTCTTCGTTTACCTATGATCGAAAGACCGGCCTTTTCGTCCGCGTCCGGCCGAAGAGGCATCCTTCCTTCTACCGGGCCGGAGACTTGAACGTGAACGTCGGCTATGCGCCGAGGGTGTCGCGTCCGACGGAGGAGACGTTGCCTCCCGGCGTCGAACGCTTCCTTTTCAAGCGGACGTTTCCATAGGGGAATCCCCTAAATCTTCGTCAAAGCCCCCTTCGCGTCCTCGACGTCCCACTTGAGCGCATTCACGGACGCCTTCTCCGGCAGATACACCACCGGCACCGCGCCGCCTTCCTGGAAACGTTCATAGACGGCGTTCGTCACGAACACCCGACGCTTGTGCGCCGTCCCCGTCGGATCGGTGAACTCATACGTCAGCGCCGGCCGCCGCTTCTTTCCCATGCGCACCGTGGTTTTCACCGTGATCGTGGCCAGGGTCTCGACGCCCGACGCGACTAACTTTTTGAATTCCGTTCCGCGTTTGACGACCACGAAAAGCCAGCAGGCGATGGAGAGGGCGATCAGGAGGAAGGGGAGGAGGAAGGAAATCATGGCCCGAAGATAGCATGACCCCAAAACCGCCGGCGAAAAATACTCCATTCATCGGATGGGGTTGGATAAATGTTGGGGAATTGCTTTTGCGGCAACGTGCTGTAAACGCCTCGATGTTGAGGTGCGCCTATGCCGCAGTTTCCCGGTTTCGTGAGTCTCCTAAATCCGATGGCGGTTGGAGCGGCGGGCGCGATCGACGCCTCATTAATTACCACCCGGCCGCCTCCGCCCTCGAGCGACCCGGCTCCGCCGTTAACGGGATTGACTTCCGCGACCACCTCACATGTCCGACTTCAGCAATCATATGCCGCCCGCCTCTTGAGTCCCACCGCCCCTCCGGAACCATCGGAAACGGACGGTGAGATGTCTCCGATGGACGAGCTGGACTCGCTCCTGCGATCGGCCGATCCCGACTTGGCGAAGCGCGGAAGCCGGGTCACGTATCTGCTTCCCTGGATGTCTTCGAGCGATCTGCGGGAATGCCTTCAAAGGTTCCGAGGAGGTCCGGATATCGCGGAAGCCCTCTCGTCCATGATGGAGCAGGCGGCCACCGACGAGCTCCGTTTTCACTGGCTGCGTTTTTTGGCTGCGGCCTCCCAGGCGGGAATTTCCAATAGGGTGGCTCTTAAAAGGTTGGTGGGGCGGATTTCAGGAAAGCTCAAGACCAACTCGGAAAGGGAATTGAGATGGTATGGAGCGACGGAGAGCCTGATCGAGACGCTCGGGTCGTCGCCCGCGAGTTTGAGTCAGGAGAAAGTGTATCATGCCTTTCAAGAAGTCCGGTCTTCGCTTTGGAAGATCGGGTGTCCGCTGTCCCTGATCGATCGCTTGATCAACGAATCCTCCCGCAACGATCACCACGGGCAGATCGCCTATTGGATGTTCGATCACTGGTCTTCCGATTGGTCCGCGGTTCCGAAAGTCATCGGGCTTCAGTATATGGCGGATCGGATCGCCGCGGCCGGGGACGTGGTGTTGGGTTTGTACATCCTTCAGGATCCGAACCGGTCTTTGGACGAGCTGGAAACCGTTCGCGGAGGCCGATTCCTTCGGGCCTGGTTCAGCGATCACGAGAAGGGTTTCGCCAGCGTCATGAACGTGGCCAATGCCCCTTCCGAAGACTTGTTGGAGAAGGTCATCAATGCCTATGCGGATCCCGACAATTACTTTTTGCCGCCGGTCCACGGTCTAATCCGGGAATTGCGGGCCCGAGCGAGGGAGAGCGTCTATGGGGCTCAAGAAGACATGCTGCATCGGGCGGCGGGAAAATTACTGAAAGCCTGCATTCTGGAGCCGATCTTTCAAGTAGGGCAACGCGAAGATAACGACGATCAGCTGGCGGAGATCGTGGACAACCTGGAGGAAGGGATGCGTCGCGGCGACGACTGTTCGCCGGACGAATGGGTCGCTTTGATGTCGGAGACCATGGAAGCCTTGCAGGCCCGTCACCGCCAGGAAGCGGCTCATGATTTCCTCCGCGCGATGTACAAGCTGGCCCTTTGTCCCGACGGCACGTATGCGAATCTTCGGCTCAATCTCGTGACGAATCTCGAAATCGCGATGCACGGCCGAAAAAATGAAAGAGACTCTCGTCCGCTCAAGAGAATTTGCCAGAGTCTGATGGCGTGGAAGATCGAATGATCGGCGGAAAGGGCGAAAATCATCTGTTTCGATGACGCCAAGGAAGGCGGGTCCCCTTAGAATCTCCGGATTCAAAAAGGAGGCCCCATGAAACGATTCGCTCTCAGTCTCGGTCTCGCCGCCGTCCTGCTCAGCCCCGCGATTCAAGCGGCTCCTCACAACGATTTCGAGGACGTCTCCTGGATCTCGGGCGGCCAGCGCCACATCTACGGAACGGTCTTCACCCAACCGGCCGATCCGGGAGTCGTGGACGTCTACGTCATCGGTCCGGTGAACGCCGACGACCCGCTGGACGATGTGACGCTGGACCCCCATTATCCCTACGTCCACGATCACGTGACCACCAAGGTCCCCTTCGGGCATCGCAAGCTCGCCCGCTTCCTGGTGGTCGACTTCGGGGTCAACGGAAACGCGGGCAACGTCCATACGCGCACCGTCGTGGCCAATCCCGATTTCCCTCCGATCGAGCCGGAGGACGGCAGCTTCCACGTCACTCCCACGCGCGAGGCTCCTTACGAGATCGATCTGGGGACGGGATTCGTGCCGCTGACGTCCGTCGAAGTCGTGCAAGCCGGTATCACGGCGGGACTCCTCCGCACTATCGAGATCGCCCAAGACATCAGCGTGACGGGATGGAGCGGCGGAACCGTCGGGGACGAATAGTCAGGATTCTTTCGAGGGGTGAAACCCGTGGGTCAACAGGGCGGCTTGGACCCTCGAGTCGACGCCGAGTTTTTCCAAGATGCGCCCCACGTGGGTTCGGATGGTGGCGTGGCTCACGAAGAGCCGCCGGCTGATCTCGCCGTCCGACAGGCCTTGGGCCACGAAGCCCAGCACTTTGATCTCCGCCGGGGTCAGTTGGAAGGGTTTTAACCTTTCCCTGGCCTCCGGCGGGATCTCGTGGGCGTCCAATTCCGCCAGCACGAAAGTTTCTCCGGAAACCGCCCGCACCAGCTTGAGCCTCGCGCGGATCGGAAGACCGCCGTCGCGGGGGATGTCGATTTCGGACAAACACCTGCCGGGGGCCGATTTGCCGCGGGCGAGCTCGCCCAACTTCCGCGCGGCGGATACCAAGACCGGGGGAAGATGGTCCTTCCCTCCGCGTCGAAGG
Source organism: bacterium (assembly GCA_036274695.1). GTDB lineage: Bacteria > UBA10199 > UBA10199 > JACPAL01 > DASUFF01. Next base: position 33,116 of record DASUFF010000044.1, read on the forward strand.
GCCAGACGGTCGTGTGCGCCCCGCGAGGACCAAAGAAAACGCCCGTCAAGGCCCAAGGCGATCTCGTCTCGGCGCCTTTCCTCGAGGATGGCGTGCGCCACCCCGATTTTTTCCTCCAACCGGCGGTTCCGTTTCGCCACGGCGCGGAGCGGATCGAGGATCCGATGCAGCGCCTTCTCCTCCTCCCGGCTGAAATCAGGCTGGCGGAAGGAGCGCGCCAGGACCAACCCGACCATGCCCGGAGAATGGTACTCCGAATCGGTCAGGCGGATGTGCACCAAATGATCGGCGTCCCGCGGATGCATAAACTCATGGAAGGCCTCGGACTTGAGGTAGTCCTTCCACGCCTCGAGGCGGGAGAGGACGGCCACGGGGAGGTTGGATTGGCTCTCCTCGGGGTAAAGCGGGTCTGCGGCGTTGCCGCGCCGGGCGTACTCTTCGCAGACTTCGATCAAATTGCCGGCGACCGGCATCGGACTTTCTTGAGGGCAGTGATAAAGGATCGAGGCGCTCGTATCGAAGAAACGTTCCAAAAGGGGAAGGACTTGGGAGCCCAGGTCCTCCAAACTGACCGCTTCGAGGGAGACGCGAAAGACAGCCGCGAGGAGTTCGCGCTTGAGACTGGAAATCATAGTGTTCCGCGAAATTTTGAACGCGAGCAAAGAGCCAGTCAAGAAACTTCATTTTCCTTGCGGACGAAAGTTCCGAGCGGATACTTGTTCCGGCGGTCGAGCCGTGTATAATCCGCTGCATGCCGAAGACCTTTTCTCCCGTCACGCCCCTCGACAAAGCCGTGAAGGCCGCCCGCGAGGGCAAGAACAAGGTGGCGGATTTCTACAGCCTCTTCCTGCGCTCCCGGATCTTCGTTCCCATCAAGGATTTCCCGGGGGTGAAGCCGAACGCGCAGCGCGCCGTCCTGCGCGGGACGTTTTCTTTCCGCGTCAAGCTCCTCGGCAAGCGGCGCATCCTGATGATCTTCGACACGCCGATGCGCCTCCAACGCGCGTTCAAGACGCCGACGCAGTTCATTTCGCTGGGTCCGGGGGCCCTCTTGGAGGCGCTGCCGGCGGATCACTACCTCTTGCTGAACGCGGGCGCGCCTTTCGCCCGGATGTTCCTTCCCAAGGAGCTGGCGTGGCTTAGGAAAAACATGATTCGGAAAACCGCGCCCCCGAAGAGGCCGGCCCGACGGCTTAGGTAAACTCCCATGGACTACCAAACCTATTACGACCGGGCGCAGGAAGGATCGAAGAAGTTCGATGCGGGGGACGTGGACGGGGCGATCCGTGTCTTCGAAGACCTCGTCGCAAGCGATCTGGCCGAAGTGGACAAGGCCATCATGTGCCTGAACGTGGCCACCATTTATGAAAAAAGCGGAAAGACGGACGAGGCTCTGCGGTGGCTGGACCGCGGGATCGCCATCGAGCGGCTCTACTGCCGCTCCAACGTGGCGGAGAACAAGGCGTTGCTGCTGATCCGTCTCGAGCGTCCGAAGGAAGCGTTGGAGATCTATAAGGAGTACGTGACCAAGCCTTACGTGGGCGAGGAGCAGAAGGCCCGCTTCTTGAACAACATGCAGGTGTTGGAATCTCAGGCGTAGGCGAGGAGGGTCATCGTGTCCCGAACGATCTTCTCCCTGCACCTGGCCGCGACGCTCTTCTTGGTCGGGCTCATTTGGTTCGTTCAGCTCGTCCACTATCCGCTGTTCGATCACGTCACCGCCGCCCTCTCGCCGTCCTACGAGATCGCGCACGTCTGGAAGACCATCGCGCTGGTGGCGCCGGTGATGTTCGCGGAGGGAGCCACGGGCGTCCTCCTCCTTTGGAAGCGTCCGGAAGGCGTCGGGGCGCCCGCGGTGTGGATCGGGCTCGTCCTCCTGATCGTGATCTGGTCCTCCAGTTTTTTCTTTCAAGTCCCCCTGCACCGGCTTTTGTCCCAGGGTTTCGACGAGACCGCCCACCGCAGCCTCGTGGCGACGAATTGGATCCGGACGATCGCGTGGAGCCTGCGCGGGCTTCTCGTGCTTAGGATGAATCGGAAGATGGACGGGGCCCGGGCCTCAGCGGACTAACTGGCACCCGCCGCCGCTTCCGCCTCCGCCGCCCGTGGAGGCCGTTCCGCCGCCGGACGCGGACACGGTGATCGTCGCCGAGGCGGCGTTGTCGCCGGGGCTTAAGTCCCCGATCTGGCCCGAGACGGAGATCGCGTTCACAGCGCTTCCCGCGGAGGAAGGCGTCGCGTTGACGATGACCGTCGCGTCTTCCGACGGCTCGAGGATGCCCAAATCGCAGACGACCTTCGGGCCGGAGGAGCAGGCGCCGTGCGTCGAAGACGCCGAGGTGACGGTCAAGACCGAAGGAACGGAATCGACGACCTGCACGCCGTGGGCCGCGAGCGGGCCGTTGTTGACCGCGGTGACGGTGAAGGTCACGGGGGCCCCGTCTCCCACTGTCGCCTCCGTGCGGCTGGCGAGGACCGAAAGGGAGAGATCGGTTAAGTCCCCCTGAAAGACGACGAGCGTGGCGTCGAACAGGCCCACCGAACCTTCGCGGATGGAGGCGCCGGGAACGATCACCCGGCCGTCGTTCAAGACGGCCACGTCCGCGCCGAAATCGGTGTCTCCCGGCGTGACGTCGACGAAGGCGAAGCCGTCGCCGCTGAAGGTCGCGTCGGGCGTTCCGTTGGCCTCGTAACGAGCGGCGAAGAAGGCGGAATCGCCCCCGGCTGCGTCCACCTCGCCTCCGACGACGATCCGGTCGTCCTTCATGATGTCCAACCCCGCCGGCGTCTCCTTGGTGACGCCCGGGATGTCGGAGATGACCTTGCCGTCCGCGTCGAAGTCGTTGTCGACGCCGCCTTCCGCGGTAAAGCGCAGCAGGCAGAGGCGGTTGTTGCCTCCGACCCGCGTCGAAGCGACGACGACGATGCGTCCGTCGGATTGGAAGCCGAAGTCCGAGGGGGAATCGTCGTCGTTGCAGAAATTGAAGGTGAAACCGCCCGTTCCGAAATCCGTGTCCGGCGACCCGTCTGCGAGGAGGCGCACGACGGCGTCGACGTCGTCGGCCTTCGAGACGGCGACGATGCGGCCTTCGGCGTCCACGCCCAAGGCGCGCAGACCGACCGTCGACGCGGGGCCGACTTTACTGGCGACCGTTCCGCCGACGCCGAAACCGGCGTCCAAGACGCCTTCCGGCGTGTAACGGGTGACGGTGAATTCGTCCGCCGCGCCGTTGTTTCCGATCAGGATGTTGCCGTCCTGGTCCAGGGCGATGGCGAAGCCCGGAGAGGGAAAGATGACGCCGTCTTCCCCGAAATTTGAGTCGCGCGTGCCGTCGGTGTTGTAGCGCGCGACGATGTTCTCGAAGGTCAAGCCGTCCATTCCGAATCCGACCCCCACGATCTTCCCGTCCGGTTGGACCAGCAGGCGCGTCAGCTCTTCCGGGCCGGGGTCCAAGATGCTGTCGGCCACGACGCCGTCCGTGCCGAAGGCGGCGTCCAAGACTCCGTCGGTCGTCGTGTGCATCAGAAGAAAGTCGCGCGTGCCTCCCTGGCCCGTTTCCCCGATCGCTCCCCCGGCCAAAATCCGGCCGGAAGGAAGAGGGAAGGCGGTGTCGGCGTTCGAAAAATCGGCCAATTCCAGCCGGAGGATGCCGCCGTCCCCGAAGGCCGGGTCCAGGTCGCCCGGAGCGGCGAAGGCCGGCGGGACGCAAACGGCGACGAGAACCACGGAGATAAAAATGCGACGCACGATGCGAGCCATGAGTCCTCCTTAAGCAATCGTTGGTAGGAAGCCAAACATAGCGGGTCGCAAACGGGCGCACAACCACTTCGGAGAAAAAGTATTTTCTTCGTGTTACCGACTGAATACGGAAAGTCCCTCCGCTCGCCGTCTCTCCTTGAAATCCCGACGGCACTCGGGCTCCAATGAATGAAGGCAAAGGAAAACCATGAAAAAAACGCATTTTCTCGCCGTCATCGCCCTGGCTTCGACGCTGACGGGGCTCGGCTGCGGGCAGGAGACCCTGACCGGGGCGCTGATCGACGGGCCGGTTCAAGGCATTTCGTATGAAACGGAGAGCGAAGCCGGCGTCACCGACGAGGAGGGCGCCTTCCGATTTCATCAAGACGAGACCGTCCGGTTCTTTTTGGGGGACATCGATCTGGGCACGGTCTCCGGCGAGATGGTCGTCACTCCCTTCGACCTGGCGGGGATCGAGCCTCTGACGAACGCGCGGGAGATCCGGGCGATGTTCCACCAAGTCCTCAACCGGCACTCCCATCCCTTCGAGCGCGCGGCCAACATCAGCTTGTTCCTGCAAAACAGCGATCGGGACCAGGATCCTTCCAACAGCATCGTCGTGCCCGAGGGGATGGCGGAGCTGACCTCGGGCGTCAGCCTTCCCTTCGACGAGAATTTCAGGTTTTTCCCGCACAATCCAAGCCTTCGCGGTTTCATCAACGCCGGCGCCGCCGCCGGCTTGTTCACGGCGGGGCCTTTCGAGACGGATTATCCCAACGCCCTCGACCACCTGTACGCTTCGCTGGGGCTGACGCCGGGGATCTACCGCAGCGTGGGTTCGCGTTTCGACGCGGACGGAGACGGCGTCTTCGACCAGATCCGCCATACCACCTACAACGCCGCCGGGCTGAAAGAACGGCAGGAGCTCGATACGGACGGTGACGGGACGGCGGACCGCGTGGAACGTTTCACCTACGACGCGCGCAACCGTCTCACACACACCGAGGAGGATACGGACAACGACGGGACCTTCGACGTTCTGGCGGACTTGACCTACGACGCCTCCGGGCGGCTGATCCTGACGGAGGTGGACGACGACGCCGACGGCGCACCGGATTCCGTCACCGCGCACGAATACGACGCGTTGGGGAACGAGGTCCGCACGGTCCGGGACGACGACGGCGACGGGACGACCGACCGGGTCGAGGAGTTCGCCTACGACGAAAACGGCAACCCGACGTTCTTTAAGGTGGACGTGGACGGCGACGGGACGTTCGATTCCTCGACGACGTCGACCTATGATGCGAACCACAACCAGCTCACGAGCGCGACGGACTCCGACAACGACGGAGCGGTGAACTCCACCTCCGCGACCGCCTACGACGAAAACAACAACCGTCTGCGCTCGGAAAACGATTTCGACGCGGACGGAGTTCCGGACTTAGTCACCGTTTTCTCCTACGACGCCGCGGGCAACCAGATCAGCTCGGAGACGGACTTAAACGGGGACGGGACGACCGACCGGATGGTCACCCGCGCCTACGACGATGTGGGCAATCCCATCCTCACGGAGGAGGACACCGACAACGACGGCACGATCGACCGGCGCTCGACGGAGGAGATCAACGCCTTCGGATATCCCGTCCGGTTCGTCAGTGACGACGACGCCGACGGGACCCCCGATTCCGTGAGCGAGCTCGATTACGAGTTGGGCAACTGGCAGGCCTTCTTCGTGGAGTTCTTCGATTGAGGGCGGCGAGTTAAACCGTCCGGCTGACCAGGGTGTACTGGAACCGGGACAATTCGCTCCGCAGCGCGCGGTAGAGCGCCTCCGGGATCTCGATGTAGACCTGGCGGCGGTAGCGCCGCAGGTGTTTGAGCAGGAGGCGGGTCTGTTCGGCGCCGGATTCCTTGAAGGCGCGCAGGTCGATGACGACCTCCTCGTGCGTCTTCCTCAAGGTCTTCCGAAGGGCCTTGGAGAGATTCAGGACCTTTTTCATCTCCATCGCCCCCTTCAATTCGACGCGCAGACGGTCGATCCCGTCCCACGCCGCGATCTTGAGCGAGACGCCCTCCAATCCGTCCCGTGCGCGGAGCAAGAAGGCTTGAAGCTTGAGACGCGCCGTTTCCACGCGGGTCGCCGTTTTGTCGAAATGGCGCACGCGGTAGCTCTTCAGCGACAGGGCGGCGATCCAGTCGGTGATGATCACAGCGAGCGTCTTCGGGTTCCGGGCGGCGGAGAGGCAGGAACGCAGGAAATACGCGATCCGTCTCGGGCCTCCGGGCAGGATGCCGTGGAGCATCAGGCCGGAGGCGTAGGAAAACTTCTGACGGAAGCTCAAGTGTGGAGACGTAAGCGGGTGTTTCAGGTGCTTCAACTTGTTGCGGATACGTTCGTAGATGGCGCGATCGTCGGTCAGGCGGCGCTGGAGGTCTTCGTAGCCGACGATCAGCTCCTCCTGCGACATCTGGAGCGGGATGACGTTGGTGAACGGGCGCGTGTTGTCCGGCGCAGCCTCCTGCCGCAAGCGCCCGGCCTTGTGCAGCCTCTCGAAGAGAGGCGTCTTGGGCAGGGCGCAAAGCAGGGCGACCATCGAGACGACGATGCCGGAGTTGACGATGAAGTGATATTGGCGCTCGAAGATCGTCTTGTCGTCGTGGTCGAAGCCGACGATGAAGCCGGCGAAGATGTCGATGCCGTGTGCGTAGACCGTCCGGATGGAGGTCAGCAGATCGCTTCGAAGATTCTGGTTCTTCAGCGTCTCCTTCAAGCTCTCCTCGTTCGGCGTCTCGATGCCGATGAAGACCCACTCGAAGTTGGCCTTTTGGAAGAGGCTCATCAGCTCGGCGTCGCCCGTCATGTTGATGGAGGCCTCGGTGCCGAAGCTGAAGCGGTAATCGTGCCGCTTCTGGTAGTCCGCGAGGAAGGCCAGGAGCTCCTTGGCCTTGTGGATGTGGCCGATCAAATTGTCGTCCACGAAAAAGACGCTGGTGACGCCGCGGCTTCTCAGCATGTCCAGTTCGCGCTCCACCTGCTCCAGGGATTTCGTGCGGGGCTTGCGGCCGAACATGACGATGATGTCGCAGAATTCGCATCGAAAAGGGCAGCCGCGGGAGAATTGCAGGGAAACCTTTTGGTAGAGGTCCGTGTTGAGAAGGTCGTAGCGCGGCGCGGGGGAGTCGGTCAGATCCACTTCCCCCGTCTCCTGATACAGGGCCCGGGGCGAACCGGCGGCGAAGTCGGCGCAGAATTTGGGCCAGATGTATTCCGACTCCCCGGCGATGACGGCGTCGGCCAAGCCTTCGTAATCCTCCGGACACAGCGAGGCGTAGGAGCCTCCGGCGACGACGAAGATCCCGCGCTTCTTGAAATGCTCCAGGATCTCCTTCTGGCGGGGGACCTGGACGCCCATGCCGCAGACGCCCACCACATCGGCCTCGAAATCCCAGTCGATGGGCTCGACGTTCTCGTCGATCAAGGCGATGTCCCAATCCGCGGGCGTGAGGGCGGCCAGCGTCGCCAATCCCAGGGGGGAATTGACGGCCTTTTTGTCCTTGGCGACGTTGTCCAACACCCACGTGAAGCTCCAGAAGCTCTCGGGAAACTTGGGATTGATGAGCAGGAGGCGGGGCACCGGGCAAGTTTCCCACGATCCCCCGGGAGCGGCAAGAACATTGGCAACAAAACCGAGTTACGGCCGAAGACACGCCATGCCTTTTTCCACATCGCCCGTTTCGGTTCCCTTGAGTTTCCTGGATGTTTGGCGCCCTCTGCCGACTTTAGGAACCTTTTCCTTTCCGGCACCGACGTCGGGCTCTCCGACCCAGCTCACCCGCCAAACCGTCCCGGCCTTCATTGACACCTTTGGCGACTTGATGGAAGGCGCGGAGCGCACCTGGGGAAATCGCCCCTCCGGAGCGTGGACCCTCGAGGAGTTGGTGCATTGGGACTTTGCGGAAATCTTAACCGGCGCCCTTTCCGCCGTCCCCTCCTAGCCTTCCTTTTCCTTTCCTTCCGTCTGACGGTGGAACTGATGAACCAGCCAGGGCTCGTGCCGCCTCATGCGGTGCATCAGAAAAAGGAAGAAGGAGCAAATGCCGTCGATCCGGATGATCGACCATGAATTTTTAAGCGTGATCGTTTCCATGATGAGAATCCTACGCGAACCGGAAAATTCCGAATATCGGGCGGGCTCCGATTTTAGGATGGGGGAGAAGCCTACGGGGATCGGGGATTTTTCGCGCCGCGCTCGGGGATTCCCCTATCCCGTTTTCAGGAAGGAAGAGGGGGGCTTGACGATTTGGCAGTTCATGCCTTTCGTGGTATAAGGGTCATCCAAAAGGGGGACGTTTTTTAAGTCCGGTCGTTCGCAGTACCTTCTCGCCTGAAGTGCCGTCTCTGCCCTCACCGGAAGTAAAAGCGTTGCAACATATGAAAACCATTAAGAAAACTCCGCTCGGAGGAGAGGAGATCCTCGCCCCGTACCTGAAGGAATTGGGCGCGAGGGACCTGCTCACGCACGAGGAGGAGATCGCGCTCGCCAAGAGGATCGAGCAGGAGAAAAAAATTCCGAAGCTCGCGGCCAAGCGGCGGCGTTTCGCCAAGCGGGGAATCGCGCGCAAGCTCGGGTGCGAAATCCGCCGGATCCGCCAGGACGTGCACGAGGCCAAGCAGGAGATGATCCGGAAAAACCTGCGTCTCGTGATCAGCGTGGCGAAGCGTTACGGAAACGCGGGGTTGCCGCTGCCGGACCTGATCCAGGAAGGCAACATCGGGTTGATGCGCGCGGTGGAGAAGTTCGACTACCGTATGGGGACGCGTTTCGCGACGTACGCCGTGTGGTGGATCCGCCAGTCCATCACGCGCACGCTGTCCAACCGTTCGCGCACGATCAGGATTCCGGTGCACATCTTAGCGGCCCAGTCCAAGCTGGCGCGGACCTCGCGCTCCCTTCTCCATGAGCTGGGCCGCGAGCCCACGCCGGAGGAATGCGCCGAGGAGATGCGGCTGACGGCGGAGAGGATCGAGACGATCTCGCACACGGTGGCCCAGCCGGTCTCCCTGGAGAAGCCGGTCGGCGAGGACGGGGACGCGGTTTTGGGCGAATTCATCGCCGATCCCAACGCGCCGAATCCGGGCGAAGTGTTGATTCAGAACCGCGTGTCCGAGAGGGTGATGCAGGTCTTGGGAACGCTCACGCCCCGCGAGGAGAAGATCCTGCGCCTGCGCTTCGGCATCGGCGAGGACCAGGAGCACACCTTGGAAGAGGTGGGAAAGACCTTCCGCGTGACCCGGGAACGCATCCGGCAGATCGAGGAGAAGGCGCTCAAGAAGCTCGGGCGCGGGTTCCGGGGCGAGAGGTTGAAGGCTATCCTCGAGTGAGTTACAGTGAAAAAGAGAGGTGCGCGATGAAACCCGAACTGAAGCTATGGACCAATAAGGCCAAGGCTGTCCTGCAGGATAAGGAGAGGCTGGAAAGCTTTCTCAAGGAGGCCGTGGTCAAGGCGGACCGCAACAAGTCCAAGATCCGCCGGGTCTGGTCCCATCTCAAGGCGCTGGCGCGGATGATCCGGGCGTGGGCGAAGGGCGAGTACCGCCGCGTGCCCGCGAGCACGCTCGTGGCGGCGGCCGCCGCCCTCGTGTATTTCCTAAATCCCTTCGACCTCGTGCCGGATTTCCTGCCCGTGGGGTTGATCGACGACGCCCTTTTCATCGGCTGGGTGCTGAGCGCGATCCAGACCGACGTCGAAAAATTCCTCGACTGGGAGCGGACGATCCCCGTCACCGCCGAAAACGTCGAATAGTCAGCCCTCGCGAAACGAGACCTTGTTCGCCTTCAGGAAGGCCTTGATCGGATCGATGTGGATGCAGCGCCCGACGTGCAGGAAGGCGTTGTCGGAGACGGTGACGCTTTTGCCCAGCTTGTAGACTTCCTCGTGGATGTCGAATCCCAGGTAGAGATGCCCGGTGGCGAACTGCACGCCCCACACCTTGCCGTCGGCGTCGAAGACGGGGCCGCCGCTCTGGCCGCGCAGCCCCGGCGTGCTCATCTCGAACCCGGAAATGCCGCCCCCGTTTTGGCCCTCGCCGTTTCCCGATTGGAGGACCAGGCGCGTGACCATGCCCTCGATGGGAAAGAGAGGCGTGTGCAGTCGGCCTTCCTGCGTCCATTCGATGGCGTCCTTCTCGTCGTCATAACGGTAATTGGTGAAGTCCGGAAAAGGGTAGCCGAGACGGCAGAGCATCCGGCCCGGCTTAAGGCCGGCGGTTTGAGCCGGGAAGGAAGGGAAGTTCTCGCACAAAAGCCTGCCGCTGGAGAACTTGATGAGCGCCAGGTCCAGTTTTTCGTGCGGGATGATTTTGACGTCGAGCTTGCCGTCCATGCAGTTGACGAAATTGTTCCGGATCTCCACGGTGATCCGCTCCGAGTAGCCGTATTTTTTCTCCAAATCCTTCACCGCCGCCCGGCGCTTGCGGACGATCATGTCGTGCGCCTCCTTCAGGAACTGGCGGTAGCGGCGGTTGACCTTGTCGGAGTTCGACACCAATTCGGTGACGTGTTTGCAGGTCAGCGCCCAGCCGTCCTCGTTGACGAAGAAGAGGGACGCGCAGACGGGGTGGACCTTGGTGGTGCCGTAGTTTCGGGTGATCGTGTGGATGGGGCGGACGAATTTGGCGACGGTTTCGATGGCCTCGACGAACATGGGGTTCCCTGTTTACAAGCCGCTCATCATATCACGAAGGATCCCTGATTACTCGCCGATTCTCGCGTCGACCACCTCGCCGAAGCGCGCGCGGATGGCGGCGGTGTCTCCCATCTGCGCCGCGCGGCCCAGGTCGGCGTGGGGCATGTCGCCGTGGCCGGGGTAGGCGTAGCTCGCGCTCAAGGTCCCGTTCTGGTCGATGGCGACGCTGCCCGTGAACACCGGCCGGCCGGGAGAACTCCAAGATCCGCCTTCCCCGTAGGCGCCGAAGAGGCGCAGGGCGCGATAGGCCCGGGACCCGTTTTGGAAAGCGGTCGGGGACAGGTAATGGTTGTCCAGAAAGACGTAGCCCCCGTCCGCGAGACGAAAAGAGACGCTGCTGGTGTGGCTCTCCAGGTCGACGGAGGCGATGGTGGCTCCCGCCGGGCTTTGGAGGATTTCCGCCGTATACTGCAGCCGAGTCAGAAAGCTCGCGTCGCCGTCGTTGTCCGCGTTCGCGGGATAGAGCGTGGCGGTGACGGGGCGGCCGTTGATCGAGAGATGGAACTCGTAGCCGTGGCCGGAGCTGGTGACGCTGTTGACGGTATAGCCCAATCCTTCCAAGCGGTGCGAGACCGATCCGAGCAGGATCTGGTGGGCCTGGGGGCGTTGGAGCGCGGAAGGAAACCCGGTCTCGAAGAAGCCGTGCGCGTTCGCGTATTCGCGGTCGGCGGCCGAGAGGAGGGGACGTTCTTGGGCGATGAACCGGTTCGTCTCGACGACGCGGGTGTCGGAGACGACGTTGGGCTCGTCTTGAATCGTATTATAAAGGGACACCAGCATGCCGTCGTCGATGGAGACGGACGAAGTCGGTTCACCCATGGGAAGACCTCCTTGGCGTTACATTGATGCGATTAATGTGATGAGCTTTTTGGTTATCGACGGCGGTCTAACGGAAGTTTCGTGGTGAGTTGTAAGTGTCTGTTACTTTAAGGATTTTTTCTTGCGCAACGGGGCGTAATCCTCTCTTACACTGGGAGGAGGCTCCTGCGAGACGTCCTTTAAATTCCTTCCCGTCCAATAGATCAGGACCAAGAACAGCTGGTAAAAATAGAAGATCCAGACGGCCCCCAAGATGAGAGAGGCCAGCGAGCCGTAGACGACATTATATTGCGAGACGCTTCGGGCGGTTAAGGCCTTGAAGCCCCACTGGCCCAGCGTGAGGGCGCCCGAGAACATGACGCCGCCCACGGCGGCACGGCGGATAGGGATGCGCCGCGTGGGCAGAACGAGCATGACGATCAGGAACATGAGAAACGAGAGCAAGAGGAAGGCGCCCTTCGAAGCGAAGATGCCCGGGATGTCGAACCCGAAATAGCCCAGCGACTTCCTCAAGCCCCCGAGCAGGAGCGGCGTCAGGAGTACGAGCATGCCGGCGGTGACCCAAATGAGAAAGAAAAGACGACGCAGGAAATAGTTTCTCCGCCTATCCATCTTGAGCAGGTCGTTCACGAAATGCTCGAGGTTGAGATAGAGCAGGCGGGAGGAGAACAAGAGCGTCACCAATCCGAACCATCCGAAGGTCCTGCGTTTGGCGAAGAGCGAACCGATCGTTTTTAGAAGAACCGGGTTTTGGAGCGGAAAGAACTGCTCCATCAGGCGGACGGTTTCCCTGACCAAGACGTCCTGGGGCACGAGGTGACCGAGCAGCGTGACCAACACCAAGACCAGGGGGACGATGGAGATGATGGTGAAGAAGGAGAGGCTCGCCGACTTGTTGGTGAAATCCTTGCGGACGTAGGCGTCCCACCAGCCCTTGACGTGTTTCACGATCGTGACGGCGCGGGAGATCATGGGATGCGCCCGGCTCATAACATAGGAGCGAAGCGCGTGACAATGTCACGCGTGACAACGCCGGCGGGTTGGATCAGGATGCGTCCATGTCGACGCGGCGCTTTTCGCGAATCGGTCTGGTCGTCGCCCTCGTCTATGCCGCGCTTGCCGTCGCGGCGTCGGGTTACGATCTCCTCAGGGCCCCCAGCGGGGGGTGGCTGGACCTGCGGGGGATCGAAACTTGTCTTGCGACATTGCCGGCCTGCTGGCTGGTCGACGCCGTCCTGCCGAAGATCGGGTTGCCGCGGCCGGATTTCTATCATCGGTTGGAGAGCCCCTACACGGTGGTCGCCGTGGCTTTCTCCGTCCTTTCCTGTGCGGCCGCGCTTTATTTCCTGACGGCGTGGATCGAAAGCCGGATTCGAAAAAGGAAATCGAAAAGGGGAAAGTCTCAGTGAAGTGTTGGTGGAGAGACGCCTTCGGAGTTCGTATCCTCTTTATCGTCCGAAGGATCTTTTCCCGATCCGAAGCTCCATCCGATCAGGAGAGAGGCGACGGCGCCCACCAGCATCGAAACCAGGATCAGCACAAGCTTGGGTACCGCCAGGAAGGACCAGAAGAGGAAACGGATTCGCGTCGGCTCCACGTTTTGAAGGACGACGGTGACGACCAGAACCACGGCCAGGGTCCAGAGGATGAATTTGGGGCGTTTCCAGAAACTCATGGGTCCCTACTTTTTCTCCCAGCGGATCTCCAAATCGTCCTTCTCGCCGAGCGCGTTGCGTAAGAGCTCCACCAGCGCCTCGTCCGCGCCGTCGTCGGCCAGCATGTCGATGGTATCGGGCGTCAGGAAGTAATCGTCGTCGTTTTCCGACTCTTCCTCGAGGTGGTCGTTCAGGAACTGGAACTGTTCTTCAGTGACCTGCCCGATCAGCCGATTGGAAGCCTTCTCGCGTAGTGTGATCACGGTTCACCTTGTTTTAGGGATACCCCTTTATACCAGAGCTTTGGGACGAAGGCGACCATTATCCCGCCATCTGACGGGAGACGCGGTAGGCCATCCAGCCGAGCAGGGCGGTGGCCAGCACCATGCCGGCTAAGGCGGCGCGTTTGCCCCACACCTCTTTCATCGACGGCGGGGGCGGCGGCGGGGCGGTGAGACGGCCGGGGCCTCCCAGGGACTCCGCTTTGCCGGCGATCGCCGCTCCGCGCGGGAAGCCGGCGCCTTCCTGGAGCTTGAGCAAGGCGTTTTCATCGAAGCGGGCCTTGCGGGCCGTCGCGCTTCCGTAGGCGAGCGTATAGGGCCCGTTGCCCTCGGCGACGAAGACGACTTTTTCCGGCACCCATCCGGCCCTCATTTGGGGCGCGGCGTCGCCGAATCCGGCGGAGTCGTCCTTGGCCTCCAGGTACCAGTAGCGTTGCGGCGTGCGCTCGTAGGCGCTGCTCGGGGTGAGGACGCCGGTGGAAACCTCGCGGCCGGACTGTTTCAGGCGGTAGATCAATCCCGAAAATTGCCAGGTCTTCGCGTCTTCGGGGCGGTTGTTGGAGGAGATCTCCGCGTTGATCGCGCGGTTGCCCTCGGGCAGGACGATCTCCAACCGGTCCACGGGCAGGGGGGCTCCCAGGTCGAAGGAGGTGACCTTGGGCGAGTTCGAGAAGCCTTTGACGGTCGTCCACTCGCGCTCCGCGGCCTTCTTGCCGGTGACGTAGGAAACGCTCGCCGAATCGAGGGAGAGGTTCGGGGCGATGCGCTCGGCGTCCTCGAGTTTCAGCCTCAAGTAGGCCGCCTTCGTCGGGGAAAAATCGAGCCGGTTCTTCAAAGTCATCCCGCCGCCTTCCTTCGGGGAGAGCTGGGCGATCAGGCCGTCGCCGTCGATCATCCGCCAGGTCTTCAGGTCGTCGCTCGCCTCGAGCGTCACGGGGAGGAGGAAGGTCTCGTCCATGCCGCTCCAGTTGACGGTGAGCGAACGCATCTCCCCGGAGACCTCGGAGGCCGGCAGGAGGTAGGCGACGATCTTTTTCTTTTGCTCCCCGTCTCCCTGGGTCTTGAGGTTCACTTCCGAGTCGGTGCCGCCTTGGCGGATCATCACCGAGAGGGCGTCCGGGCTTTGGTTCACGCCTTCGCGCACGGGAAAGACGGACAATCCCTGCTGGGCGGTCATTTCCTCCTCGGTGGCCCCGCCGGCCGCCAAGACGTGCGGCACGACGTTGCCCTCGGCGTTGAAGACGCGCAGGTCGCCGCGATCGTTGCGCAGGAGGTCTTTGTAAACGTCCTTGGGCAGCGGGGCTTCGTAGACGGAGGATTGTCCGTCGGTGTCCAGGACGACGCCGTAGGCGAAGTCGTTGGGTTTGAGCGCCCCGTCCGCCATCGCCGAAGCGGAAACGAGGGCGAAAACGCCGATCAGGCTTAAAGAAAAAATTTTCACGCCACGGCCTCCTTCTTGGTTTTGGGCGGGAGCGGGGAGAAGTAACCGATGAGCAGGATCATCAAGCCGGCGCCGACGAACGACACCACGCGGGCGATGGTCTGCGTCTTCGACAGATCCACGAAGAGGAGCTTCAAGACCGTCAGTCCCAGCAGGCTCGCGCCCACCATCCACGCGCCGCGGAGTTTTTTGCGCGTGCCGATCACCATCACCGTCATCGCCAGAACGGTCCAGTAGATCGTGAGCGAGGTCTGGAAGAGGAGCGAGTTGTAGAGGTCGTTGAAATAATACGGCACGCCCATCCAGTGCGAGACGGAGCGGGCGAGCAGGACGTTGATCCAGACGAAGACCGTGAGGCCGAGCGCGAAGTACAAAAGCTTCTTGATCGGCCAGTTCACCGCGCGGATCCAGGCCACCGCCGCCAGGAAGAAGAAGCCCTGCAGGAGCTCCAGGGGGTTGAAGACGGGCACGTAGGAAAGGAGCCGGTGGTCCGCCGTCAGGTCGAGCGACCGGAAGACCCAGATCCAGAGGAAGAAGACGATGGGCGTCAGCCCCCACGCCAGATAGCCTTTTTCATGCGCCTTGAGCGGCCAGCGGATCTTGTCGCGGAAGAAGACGACGACGGCCGTCGCCAGCACGCCCCAGAAATTTCCGATGACGCTGGACCACGTCCGTCCGGTTTCCCAGGCGGCTTCATCCGGATTGTCGGCGTCGAAGAAGACGTCCTGGAAGCCGAAGTTGAACGAGCGCACGGATTGGAAGGACGCGACGGTGACCAGCAGGAAGAGGCCGCCGGCATGGAGCAGCGTCCGGTAGAAGGAAAGGGCGCCGCCGACGGGGGGCGTCGCTTGATCCAGCCGTTTCAGGAACCAGAAGTGGACGGCGAATCCCAGAAGCCACACGAGCCAGCCGAAGCGCGCGAACGGGAGATAATCACCCTCGAAGGCGTAGAAGGAAAAGTAAAAACCCAAGACGGGCAGGAGCAGATACACCGGCCACCGCAGGGCCTTCCAAGACAGGAGCCCCCGAAGCGTTTCGAAAATGGCGAGCGAACCGATGATGAAAAGCATTTGCGCGTTCGTCGTGAAGGGCTCGAGATGGCGCGCGTCCATCTGGTCGCCCAACTCCCACACGCCGCCGTAGAACCACCAGCCGAGCCCCCACACATACAAGATCAGGGCGATGGCCTTCTCTTCGGGCCGGATGCGATCCTCGTGGCGCGTCAGCCAGTAGGAGCCGAAGAGGGAGGCGAGACTGACGAAAAGGGCGCCGACGAAATACGGATTGATCAGGATCGGTCCCCGGGCCGCCAGATCGCCGACGAAGGGCTTGTAGGCGAAACCGGCAGCGAAGAGCACGAGGGCGCCGAAGAGCCGCGGCAGGTAGCGGCTCTGGCGGACGCCGATCCACACCAGGGCCGCGCCTTCCAGCGCCCACGACAGACAGGTCCAGTGGTGGGTCATCCGGAGCGGGATGGTGAGCGTGATGAAGACGACGCCGATGGCGAGCATCGCCTCCATGAGCATCTTGTAAACCGCCGGGGCCTTCTTCTGCAGCACGAAGGTGAGCGCCATGTAGTAGACGGCCAGCGCCAGCGAGCTCCACGCCAGCCCGTGCGGGATGTTTTTGACCAGGGACATCTGCAGCCCGAAGGCGACGATGGGCGTGCCGAAGACGAGCGTCGTGTCGACGAAACCTTTCAGTCGGTCGCCCACGCGCGAGGCGAAAAGGATCGGGATGATCGAGTACAGCAGGAAGAAGGCGATCAAGAAAGGCTCGGTCGTCGCAAAGAATTCGGGCGTGTAATACTTGGCGCCCCAGCTCAAGCCGATCGTGAACGTGAAGAAGAAGCCCAAGAGATTGAGCGCCCTCCAGGCCCGGAACCAGGCGATGCCCAAGATCCCCAAGTTCAAGACCAGGAAATAGCTGAAGAGGGCGACGTGGCTCCCTCCGCCCGTGGAAGTCAAAACGGGCGCGAGGAATCCGCCGCAGATGCCGATGACCGCCATGGACTGCGCGCGGAGGGCGACGGCGATGAGCGAGGAGAAGACCACCACCGCCAGCAGAAGGCCGAAGGCGAGTCCGGACGGGAGCAACTTGTAGAGCCGGAAGGCGGCGAAGATGTTGAGATAGAGGATGCCGATGCCCCCGCCTAAGAGGCTTAAGGCGTAGCCCGGACGCTTGGCGCGCAAACGCCAGCCGAAAAAGATCAAGGCCAGTGCGCCCAAGGCGACGGCGGCGAGGCGCAACTGGATCGGGATCATTCCGTTGTCGATGGCGAGCTTCAAAAGAAACGTGATGCCCAGAAAGAGGACGATCAAGCCGATGCGGACGACCAGGTTCCCGCCGGTAAAGAAACCGCGGATCGCCTCGACCACCGGGTTCGGCGGCGACGGCGGGCGCGGTGCCGGCGGGGGCGGGGGCGTTCTTTTGACCGGCTCACGGACTTCCCGCGGTATATAAGGAGGCGGCTGAGTCGGGGTCGCCGTGGGAGCCGCCGGCGGCGGGGAAACGGTGCGTGGCGGAGGCGCCGCCGGGACCGGGGTCTCTTTGGGGAGAGGGCTGACGCCCCCCGCCTCCAAATCCGAGATTCTCCGGGAAAGTTTCTTGATCTGATCCGAGAGGCTGCTTAAGCGGACGAGGCAATAGATGAGGGCGATGACCCCCAGGAAACCGAAAAAGTATCCCATAAGTGACCGAAATTCTTATCACATTTCCGGTAAGACGCGAAGATTTGTTTTTAATTAAGGGAGGATCTTTTCGCAGACGGTCTTGCTCAGCAGGCGCGGCCCTTCCCGGCGAGTAAGCAGTTCGTTCCGCTCGTCATCGGCCACCGTCGGCAGATCCCGGCGGGGCGGGGGCTCCGGCATCTTCGGGGACCTAAGGAATTGATACAGATACTCCGGACCTCCGGCCTTGAACCCTAAGCTGGACACCCGATAGCCGCCGAAGGGCTGGCAGGCCACCAAGGCCCCGGTGATCTTGCGGTTGATATAAAGGTTGCCGACCTCGAAGTTCTTGCGGGCTTTCTGAATGGCCTCCGGGTTGCGTGAGAAGAGGCCGCCGGTGAGATCGTAGGGGACGCCGTTGGCGATCTCGAGGGCGTGCGAGAGGTCGCGGGCACGGATCAAGGCGACGACGGGTCCGAAAATCTCCTCGCGGGCGATGCGGGCGTCGGGCGAGACGTCCTCGAAGACCGTCGGGGGCACGAAGCCGGCTTCTCTCGGCGCCGTTCCCTGAACCGTCAGTCTTCCTTCCTTCATACCGATCTCGATGTAGCGCCGGCACTTCGCCTCCGCCTCCGCGTCGATGACCGGCCCCATGAAATTCGCCGGATCACGCGGATCGCCGAGCGAAATGTTGGAAACCACGTCGGCGAAGCGGTTTTTGAATTCCTCATAGACTCCCGGAAGCGGGAGGATGCGCGAGCACGCCGAGCATTTCTGGCCTTGGAATCCGAAGGCGGAAAGCACCGCCCCTTCCACGGCGCGGTCCAAGTCCGCGGAGTCGTCGATGAGGATGGCGTTCTTGCCGCCCATCTCGGCGATGGTCCGCTTTTTCCGGGAAGCGATCGCCAGGCCGACCTCTTTGGAGCCCGTGAAACAGACCAGATCGATCTCGGGAGAGCGGACGAGGGCGTCGCCGACCGTTTTCCCGGGGCCGGGGAGGCATTGGACGGCGTTTTCGGGGAAGCCGGCTTCGAGAAGGATTTCGAAAAGGCGGGAGGCGATCACCGGCGATTGTTCTGCGGGTTTCATCAGGACGGTGTTGCCCGTGACCAGGGCGGCGGCGGTCATTCCCGTGAGGATCGCCAGCGGAAAATTCCAAGGCGCGATCACCGCGGCGACGCCCGCAGGCGTCATCAATCCTTCTTTGGAGATTCGAAGCGCCTCTCGGGCGTAGTATTCCAGAAAGTCGACGGCCTCACAGACGTCGGCGTCGGCCTCCTTCCAGTTCTTGCGGACCTCCAAAAGGACGAGGGCGGTCAATTCGGGGCGGCATTTCCGCAGGAGGCCGGCGGTCGCAAGCAGAAGGGTGGCGCGGTCCGCGACGGGAACGCGGCTCCATGCGGGCGCCGCCTTCCGCGCGCGGGAGACGGCCTGAACGGCGTCCTCGACGGATGAGTCTCTAAGATTCTTTTTTCGTTTAGGAAAATCCGGTTCGGCCGCGGAGACCGCCGCCGCGTTGAAGTCAGCCGACGTTTCGTTCCGGAACGGAGTCATGCGCCTTCCGTTTCTTGAAATACCCGGAGACCACGCGGATCAGGAACGGAATCATGGAGACGAAAATAATGCCGGCCACCACGATGTCGAAGTGCCGCTTGACGAACGGAATGTTACCGAAAAAGTAGCCGGCCAGCAAGCACGCCCCCACCCACAACAGTCCTCCGGCGACGTTGAAGGCCGTGAAACGCCCGAACGGCATCCCGCCGGCGCCGGCGACGAAGGGCGCGAAGGTGCGGACGATCGGAAGGAAGCGGGTGATGACGACCGTTTTCCCCCCGTGCCGATCGTAGAAGCGCTGCGTTTCCTCCAAATGCCTTTTGTTCAGCCAGCGCCGCTCCCCGCGGAACACTTTGGGCCCCAGATGGCGGCCGACGGCGTAGTTGAGCGTGTTGCCGAGGACGGCCGCCGTCGAAAGAAGCGCGATCAGAGTGGACATGCGAAGCGGCGATCCTTCCGTCGCTGCGATGGCGCCGAGCGCGAAGAGAAGCGAATCGCCGGGAAGAAAAGGCGTCACGACCAAACCGGTTTCGCAGAAGATGACGGCGAAGAGAACCGCATGGATCCAGGGTCCGAGCGATGCGATCCATTGATTCAGATGCGCGTCAAGATGGAGGACGATGTCGAAAATTTCCGTCATGCGGTTGCGATTCATCTCCGTTTCTCTGCGAAAAAGCGAGGGTTTTCGTTGACAATTTCGTGTCGGAAATGGTTTTATGAGAAAAATTTCCGCATGAAAAAAAATCCGACGCAAGTTTACCAGGTTGAAGTCACCGATCCCGCGAAGAAACGCGAGAAGAAGGAAATGCTTTCCGAGACGGTGAAGCCTGTCGATCTCGAGAAGACGAAAACCATCGCCGACCTGGTGGATTCCTTCAAGGACATGTCCATCCAGGCGCGCCGCATCGGGCGCTGCGCGGAAGTTTTGGACAACATGCTGACCGATCCCGAGCGTCCCACCGTTTTTCTCGGCATGGCCGGTCCTCTCGTGGCCGCGGGTCTGCGTAAAACGATCCGCGACATGATCCTCTCAGGCATGGTGGACGTTCTCGTTTCCACCGGCGCCATCCTTTATCAGGATTTTTATCAGGCACGCGGCTTTCAGCATTACAAGGGAACGCCGGACGCCGACGACGTGAAGCTGCGCGATCTCTACATCGACCGGATCTACGACACCTACGTCGACGAAGAGAAATTCTGGGAGACGGATTGCTGGATCGGCCAGTTCACCGACACGCTCCCTCCGGGCGTTTATTCCTCGCGCCTGTTTCTGGAGAAGCTGGGTCAGACGGTGAAGGACGACGGTTCGATCCTGGGGGCGGCGGTCAAGATGGGCATCCCGATCTTTTCCCCGGCCATCAACGACTCCTCCATCGGCATCGGCTTGACCGAGCATTATCACCGCTGCGTGAAGGAAGGACGCGAGGGCGTCATCATCAATTCGATCCGCGACAACTACGAGCTTACCCAGTGCGTGGTGAAGTCCAAGAAGACGGCGGCCATCTATGTGGCCGGCGGCGTTCCCAAGAACTACATCAACGATTCCGTAGTGATGGGTTACATCTTCAATAAGGACACCGGGGGGCACACCTACGCCCTCCAGATCACCACCGACGTCCCTCACTGGGGGGGCTTGTCCGGCAGCACGTTGGACGAGGCGACCTCTTGGGGCAAGATCGGGACGAAGGCGAACAAGGCGATGGCCTTCGTCGAGCCGTCGGTGGCGCTGCCGCTTTTGGTCGGTTACGCCCTTCAGAAGAACCTCGCAAAATCCAGAAAACCTCTTCAATTTTCGTGGGATAACGACATCCTCACCAGCCTCAAATAGGGACGGGGCTACCCCCGTCCTCTGCACGGTCGTCTTGACACTTTCTTAACACTTCACGTAGGACCCCCTTCCACTGTGCCGAATTCTCAGCCGCCGGGGGGATATCTCCCAGAAAGCTTTTGGTCCCGACTTCGGCATAAGATTTTGGGGCCCCCTCGTAACGTCTACGATCCCTCCCTCGGCCATCACATTTCGCTGGTCCCCTTGCTCGCCTGGATCGGCTTGGGCGCCGACGGCATGTCCTCGTCGGCTTACGGTCCGGACGAGGCCTTCCGGGCGCTGGGGGCGCATACGTACCTGGCCCCTTTTCTGGTGTTGGCCACTTCGCTGACGATCTTCATCATCTCCTTGTCCTACAGCAAGATCATCGAGCACTTTCCCCAGGGCGGCGGCGGATATCTGGTGGCCACGAAGCTGTTAGGCAACACGGCGGGTGTCGTCTCAGGCTGCGCCCTGCTGGTCGATTACATTTTGACCATCACCGTTTCGATTTCGGCGGGCGGCGACGCCGTCTTCAGCCTGCTCCCTTTGGAATGGCAGCGCTTCAAGATCGCCGTCGAGTTCGTCACCATCCTGGTCTTGATGATCACGAATCTAAGGGGCGTGAAGGAATCGGTCAAAATGCTGATTCCCATCTTCCTCCTCTTCCTGGTCACCCACGCCATCGTGATCGGAGGCAGCGTCTTCCTGCACTTGGGAGACGTCGGCGGCGTCGTCGCCGAGACGAGGCAGCGGTACGGGGAAGGCCTCTCGTCGCTCGGGGCCTGGGGTCTCTTCCTGGTCTTCATCCGCGCCTATTCCATGGGCGGCGGCACGTATACGGGAATCGAAGGCGTTTCGAACGGCATGGGCGTCCTCCGAGAGCCCAAGGTGGAGACCGGAAAGAAGACCATGGTCTACATGGCCGTCTCCCTGGCGGTGACGGCGGGCGGCTTGCTGCTGAGCTACATGCTGCTCCGGATCCATCCGGTCGAAGGGCAGACCTTGAACGCAACGCTCGCCACCGCTTTGTTCGGTTCCTTCGCGCCGGGCGGCGTTCCCATCGGCCACTGGTTCGTGTGGCTGACGATGTTCGCGGCGGCCCTTCTCCTTTTAGTCGCCGCCCAGACCGGTTTCATCGACGGGCCCCCCGTCATGGCGAATTTGGCCTCCGACCTCTGGCTTCCCCGCCGTTTCGCGACGCTCTCCGACCGGTTGACGATCCAGCGCGGCGTCATCCTCATGGGCATCGCGGCCCTTGCGACGCTCGCCTACACGCGCGGCGACGTCCGGATGCTGGTGGTCATGTACTCGATCAACGTCTTCGTCACGTTCTCCCTCTCCCAACTCGGCATGTGCCGGTTCTGGGTGCAGAAGATGAAGGCCAGCCGGCGCTCGCCGTGGATGCGCAATTTGTTTCTCCACGGCATCGGCTTTGTGCTGTGCGCCGCCATCCTCCTGATGATGGTGGTCGAGAAGTTCATGGAGGGTGGCTGGGTGACGATCGCCGTCACCGCGGCCCTGATCCTGCTCTGCAAGGGGATCAAGAAGCATTATCAGAACGTCGCCAAGCTGGTTCAGGAGATCGGAGAAACGTTCGAGGGCATCCCGATGGTCTCGAACGCCAAGGGGCCGGTGCCAAAGGTGGATCCGACCAAGCCGACGGCCGTGATCCTGGTGGGCGGCGGGCACAGCCGCATGGGCATCCACACGCTATTAACGATCTTTCGCCTGTTCCCTCACACTTTTCACAACGTCGTCTTCCTCTCCGTCGGCGTGATCAACTCCGAGTTCTTCAAGGGGGAGCACGGCATCCACGAGATGGAAAACAAGGTCAGGGAGTCCCTTCAGTTCTACGTGGATCTGGCGCATGGTTTGGGTATTCCCGCCGAGTCCGCCCACCGGGTCGGCACGGACGTCGTCAGCGAGGCCGCCGACCTGTGCGTTCACGTTTCGCGCGAATATTCCGGCGCCGTCTTCTTCGGCAGCGAGCTCGTCTTCCAGGAGCCGCGCTGGTATCACCGTCTTCTGCACAACGAAACGGCCTACGCCATCCAGCGCCGCCTGCGTTTCGGGGGACTTTCCGTTGTCATTCTTCCCGTGCTTCTCTTCGACAAACCCGCAAAGCGCGAAGAAGAAGTGTCCGAGGTCATGGTCTACCGCGGCGTCAAACACCCCCACTGATCCGTATAAAAAGTAGGCTCTGCCTAAATTTGCGGCAGCGCTTCTTCCAAACATTCTGTCCAAAATTAATTATATTTTAACCACTTGCGGCATGACGCATGATGGCACGGACGTTGCATATGGCCTCCTGACAAGAAAAGATTTTGGGGCAACGATTCATTTTCACTCATTCCTATAAGGAGGTCGTTATGCAGAATCGCAGGAGTAGTCACACTCGCAGGGCGCTGGCGCTGGTGGCGATGGGGATCTTGGCCCTGTCTTCCACCGCGTTCGCGGAAGACGACAAGGGCTCGACGTCGTTCTGGGAAAAAACGAAGGTCACCGGATCCTTCGACGCGTCCTATAACTGGAACTTCAACAACCCGCCCTTAGGGGCCGCCGCCATTCCGTTCCGGGCCGGCGCCAACAACACGCTTCGCGTCTTCGACAACCAGCACAACAACTTCGAGTTCAACTTCGCGGAGGTGGCCATCGAGAACTCCCCGGCCGATTGGGCGAAGTTCCGTCTCGACCTCAACTTCGGCGAAGACGTCGCCGTGGTCGATTCCCTCAAGGGCGGCGTCATCGGCATCGACGAGTTCGGCGTGCAGCAGGCCTACGCGGACCTGACGGCAAACGTCGGCAACGGCCTGACCTTCCGCGTCGGCCATTTCGTGACGCCGATCGGTTACGAGGTCATCGAGAGCGCGTACAACTTGAACTTCTCGCGCTCCATCCTCTTCGGCTTCGCCATCCCCTTCACCCACACAGGCGTTACGATGACCTATCCGTTCTCGGATAAGTTCACCGGCATGATCGGCGTGGTGAACGGCTGGGACGTGGTGGGCGACAACAACAAGGGCAAAACGATCCTGGGCCAGTTGGTCTACAAGCCCATCAACACGTTGACGTTGTCCTTGCAGGGAACCTTCGGTCCCGAGCAGGGCGGCTCCGACGGCAATCTGCGCGGCGTCATCGACTTCGTCGGGACGTGGACGCCGAACGACAAGTGGATCGTCGGTTTGAACTACGACTTGGGCAAGGAAGAAGGCATCGGTGGCGGCGGCTTCGCCAACTGGCAGGGCGTCGCAGGCTATGTCCACTTCAAGCCTTGGGACTCCGTGGGCTTCACGCTGCGCGGCGAGTTCTTCCAGGACGACGGATCGCGCCTGCTCCTGGGGCCGAGCGCGACGGTGGGCGAAGGCACGCTGACCACTCACTTCTACCTGAGCGACGGATGGGAGACCCGTATCGAGTTCCGTCATGACCAGGCGGACCGCGCGGCCTTCCTCAAGTCCGACGGAACGGGCCGCAAGTTCCAGGATACGATCGCGGCCGAAGTGGTCTACGCGTTCTAAAACGACTTTAACGAACTTTTTTTAAGGAGAAGTTATGTGGAATAAACTTAAGTCACTGGCAACGAGAAGGAATCTTTTCATCGCCGTGGTGGCCGCGGTCTTCGGAGCCGTATCCGCCCCGACGGCCGTCTACGCTCAAGACCTCGGATCCTTGAAGGTGGCAATGGATACGATGTGGACCCTCATCGCGGCCATGCTGGTCTTCTGGATGAACGCGGGATTCGCCCTTGTGGAATCCGGTTTCTGCCGAGAAAAGAACTGCGTCAACATCCTGGCCAAGAACTTCATCGTTTTCGCAATCTCCTCCATCGCCTATTGGGTGATCGGGTACGGCCTGATGTACGGGAACGGAACCAGCTTTATGGGCACCGAAGGCCTCTGGTTTCTTTCGGGAGCCGACAACAGCCCGGCCACCGGCGAAGCCTATCAGGGAGCCTACTCGGCCTTAAGCTGGACCGGAGTTCCTCTGATGACCAAGTTCTTCTTTCAATTGGTCTTCGCGGGCACGGCGGCGACGATCGTCTCCGGCGCCGTGGCCGAACGCATCAAGTTCGTTTCCTTCATCGTCTTCTCGTTCCTCTTGGTCGGCATCATGTACCCGATCACGGGCCATTGGATCTGGGGCGGCGGTTGGCTCTCTTCCAAGGGCTTCTTCGACTTCGCCGGTTCGACGGTCGTTCACTCCATGGGCGGTTGGGCCGCTTTGGCCGGTATCCTGATGCTCGGCCCCCGGCACGGCAAATATCGCGACGGCAAGATGTACCCGATTCCGGGACATAATATGTCCACCGCCACCCTCGGCGCCTTGATCCTATGGCTGGGCTGGTTCGGTTTTAATCCGGGTTCGACGATGGCTGCGGATGCTTCATTGATCGGCCATATCGCGGTCACCACGAACATGGCGGCCGCCGTAGCGACGTTGACCGCGACCATCACGGCCTGGGTCCTTCTCGGCAAGCCCGACCTCGGAATGATCTTGAACGGAACGTTGGCCGGGCTGGTGGCCATCACAGCCCCTTGCGCCTGGGTGACACCTGCCGGCGCCCTGGCGATTGGGGCCGTTGCCGGCGTGATCGTCGTCTTGGCGGTCATGATGTTCGACAAGCTGAAAATCGACGATCCGGTCGGAGCCACCTCCGTCCATTTGGTCAACGGCATCTTCGGCACGTTGTGCGTCGGCCTTTTCGCCGCTCCCGGCCTCGCCGGTGGGAATGCGCAGCCGAAAATCGGGCTCTTCTATGGCGGTGGAGCGGAACAATTCGTCATTCAACTGATCGGCGTTGCAGCGGTCGGCGCGTTCACCTTCGTCATCTCGTTGGTGGGCTGGGCCCTCATCAAGTACACGATCGGCATGCGCGTGAGCCTGGAGGAAGAAGTCGAAGGCCTGGATTTCGGAGAGCACGGAAACCGCGCTTATCCGGATTTCCAAACCGTCTCGTCGCAGGGACGCGCTGCGGCTTAAACTAAGAGGAGATTTCCATGAAAAAAATAGAAGCGGTGATCAAGCCGTTCAAACTGGATGAGGTGAAGGAGTCGCTGCAGAAGGCCGGGATCCAGGGGATGACGGTGTCGGAGGTGAAGGGTTTCGGTCGGCAGAAAGGCCACACGGAACTCTACCGAGGAGCGGAGTACATCGTCGACTTCCTGCCGAAAGTGAAGCTGGAGTTGGTGGTGGACGACGCTCAGGTGCAGACCGCCGTCGAGACGATCGTGAAGGCGGCGAAGACGGGCAAGATCGGGGACGGAAAGATCTTCGTCTCGGCGTTACAGGACGTGATCCGCATCCGTACCGGCGAGACCGGGAAGGCGGCCATCTAGTGAACGAAAGAAGGTTCCCTTCTGAAGTGAACGGTACGTTCACGATTATCAGATGGGGTTTCAGGGGAGAGCAGTATCTCCCCTGACTAAGACGACTGCGAGCGGAGAGCATGCGAGTGGCTCTCTCACACCAGGCCCCCACAATGGGGTGGGGGCCTGGTGCTTTTTTTGTGAGCGATGCCCGCCAAACGGGCTTGCCCATGATCGAGGCATAAGAAGAGTCATAAATTATTTCAGGGCTTTACAGCGAATGCACCCCGGCACGCGCATTGCTTCTTGTAAGAGGTAAAGGGGTTTTTATGAAAAAGATCGAAGCCATTATCAAGCCGTTCAAGCTCGATGAGGTCAAAGAGGCCCTGCAAAAAATGGGCATCCAAGGCATGACGGTGTCGGAGGTCAAGGGGTTCGGGCGGCAAAAGGGTCATACGGAGCTCTATCGCGGCGCCGAGTACATCGTGGACTTCCTGCCCAAGGTGATGATGGAGGTCGTGGTCGACGACGGCCAGGTCCAGGGCGTCGTCGAGGCCGTCGTTCAGGCGGCCAAGACCGGCAAGATCGGGGATGGAAAGATCTTCGTCTCCAGCTTGGAAGACGTGGTCCGCATTCGCACCGGAGAAACCGGCAAATCCGCCATTTAAGCTCTGGACACGCCCAAAAATGGCATGCTAGTTAGCTCAGGTTTTTTGAGTCGAAAACATACCCTATTTCAAGGAGGAGTAACGATGACACCCAAAGAAGTCTTAGCTTTCGCCAAAGAAAACAAAGCGGCGATGGTGGATATCAAGTTCACCGACCTTCCCGGCACCTGGCAGCACTGGACCTGTCCGATCTCTCAGTTCTCCGAGGAAACTTTTACGAACGGTTACGCCTTCGACGGATCGTCCATCCGCGGCTGGCAGCCGATTAATGCGTCCGACATGGGAATGATCCCGGATCCGAAGAGCGCCCGGATGGATCCTTTCACCAAGGTTCCCACGCTCTCTCTGATCGCCGATATCGTGGATCCCATCACCAAACAGCCGTACAGCCGCGATCCCCGCTACGTGGCTCGGAAAGCGGAAAATTACGTGAAGACGACGGGCATCGGGGACGCGATCAACTTCGGTCCGGAAGCCGAGTTCTTCGTTTTCGATTCCGTGTCCTACGATCAGACCGTCAATTCCGCCTGGCACAAGGTGGATTCCATCGAGGGCCGCTGGAATTCCGGCAAGGATACCCTTCCCGACGGATCCCGGAACTTGGGATATCAGCCGGCCTACAAGGGCGGTTATTATCCCGTCGCCCCGAACGATACCTTGGTCGATCTCCGCGCCGAGATGTGTCTGGAGATGCAAAAGGTCGGCATGACCGTCGAAGCGCAGCACCACGAAGTGGCGACCGGCGGGCAGTGCGAAATCGACTTCCAGTTTTCGACTCTGACCGCCACGGCCGATAATTTGATGTGGTTTAAATACATCGTGAAGAACGTGGCCCGCCGCTACGGGAAGACGGTGACGTTCATGCCGAAGCCTCTCTTCGGAGACAACGGATCCGGCATGCATTGCCATCAGTCGATCTGGAAGGAAGGCAAGCCCCTGTTCGCCGGCGACAAGTATGGCGGACTGTCCGAGCTGGCCCTGCACTACATCGGCGGCGTGTTGAAGCATGCCCAGACGATCGCGGCCTTCACCAACCCGACGACGAACTCTTACCGCCGTCTGGTTCCCGGTTTCGAAGCCCCAGTCAATCTCGCCTACTCGGCCCGCAATCGTTCCGCCGCCGTCCGCATCCCCATCGTGAGCTCGCCGAAGGCCAAGCGCATCGAAGTCCGTTTCCCGGATCCGTCTTCCAACGGATACCTGGCTTTCGCGGCCATGTTGATGGCCGGTTTGGACGGCATTCAGAACCGGATTGATCCGGGATCGGCGCTTGAGAAGGACATTTACTCGTTGTCTCCGGAAGAGCTGAAGAACGTTCCTCAGATGCCGGGCTCTTTGGAGCAGTCCCTCAACGCCTTGCGCAATGACCACGCCTTCTTGCTGAAGGGCGAAGTCTTTACGCCGGACTTGATCGAGAAGTGGCTCGAGTACAAGACCGATAACGAGCTCAACCCGATCCGTCTGCGCCCGGTTCCGCACGAGTTCGCCTTGTACTTCGACATTTAATAGGCGCGCTCGGTTCGTATCGCTTTGAAAAGCCCCGGGATTTCCCATCCCGGGGCTTTCGCTTTCGGCTCCCGCCTTTGACAACAACGGGGGTTTCCTCTACATTCAACCTCCCTAAATCAAGGAGATGAACGTCATGAAGAAAGCCCTCCTCGCCGTCTCGGTCGTGGTCGCGTTGTCCGGATGCGACGCCATGTGCAAGAAGGACAAGGATGCCGCCCCCGCGGCCGCCGCGGCTCCGGCCGCCTCCGCGCCCTGCGCCTCCGCGGCCGGCTCCGCGCTCGCCAAGATCAACGGCCGCGAAATCACCGATGAGGACGTCCGCAAGTCAGCGGGACCGAAGCTCCAGCAGGCCGAGATGGATCTGTACGACGCCCGCAAGGACGCCATCGACGGCATCATCGACGACCAGTTGATCGAAGACGCGGCGAAGAAGGAAGGGATCGCCAAGGCCGACTACCTGAAGAAGAACGTTTTCGACAAGATCAAGATCGACGACAAGGAGATCGAAAAATTCTACAACGAGAACAAGGCCCAGATGCAGGGCAAGCCCTTGGAAGAATTGAAGGGCAACATCCGCGGCTATCTCTACCGGGACAAGCACCAGAAGGTGTATGGCGACCTGCTGGCCGGCCTGCGCAAGAAGGCCAACGTGGCCATCTTAATCAGCGCCCCCAAGGTCGAGGTGGAGGAGGGCGACAATCCGGCGATCGGCCCCAAAGACGCGCCCATCAAGATCGTCGAATTCACCGATTACCAGTGCCCGTTCTGCGGCAAATCCCGTCCGACGGTGAACCAGATCCTTTCCCAATACAAAGGAAAGGTCCGCTACGTGCTGCGGGACTTTCCGCTGTCCTTCCACAAGGATTCGATCAAGGCCCACGAAGGCGCTCATTGCGCGGGCGACCAAGACAAGTACTGGGAGATGAACAAGAAACTCTTCGATAACCAGAGGGCGATCAAGGTGGAGGACGTCAAGAAGTACGCCGAAGATCTGAAGCTTAAGATGGATAAGTTCAACCAGTGCCTGGATTCCGACAAGTACGCCGAGATCGTGAAGCAGAACCAGGAATACGGAGAAAAGGTCGGCGTCAGCGGGACTCCGGCCTTCTTCATCAACGGTCGCATGGTTTCCGGCGCGCGCCCTTTCTCCTCCTTCCAGGAAATCATCGACGACGAGCTTCGCTCGAACAACTAGCCTTCTCATGCTCGACCTTCGAATGGTCCTCGACAACCTGCCCGCCGTTCGCGAGCGCCTCGCCTCGCGCGGGGGGACTTACGACCTCTCCGAGGTCGAGCGCCTGAACCAGGAAAGAAAAACATTTCAAAAGGAGTACGACGATCTGCGCTTCGAGCAGAATCGCATCTCCGCGGAGGTCGCCCGCCTCAAGAAGGAAAAACAACCGGCCGACGCCGTCCTGGAGAAAACCAAGCAGCTCTCTGAGGAGGTCAAGGCGGCGGGCGAGAAAATGGCGGCCGTCGAGGCCAAGCTTCGGGAACAGCTCCTCCAGTTTCCCAATCTTCCCCACGCGTCCGTGCCCTTGGGCAAAGGCGCCGAGGAGAACGTGGAAGTGCGCAAGCGGGGCGAGCCGAAACGATTCGCCTTCAAGCCCAAGCCCCATTGGGAAATCGGAGAAGGGCTGGGGATCCTCGATTTCGAGAGGGCGACGAAGATCAGCGGAACGCGTTTCACGGTCTCCAAGGGATTGGGGGCGGCCCTCGAACGCGCGCTCATCCAATTCATGCTCGATCTCCACGTCAAGGAGCGGGGCTACACGGAAATCCTCCCGCCTTTCTTGGTGAACGCGGAAAGTCTCTTGGGCACGGGGCAGTTGCCGAAGTTCGAGGCCGATCTCTTCAAGACCACCGCGGGATATTATCTGGTTCCGACGGCGGAGGTTCCGGTCACCAATCTCCACCGGGACGAGATCCTAAGCGCCGACGACCTGCCGATTTCCTACACCGCCTACACGCCGTGCTTCCGCAGCGAGGCCGGCGCGGCGGGGAAAGACACGCGCGGACTCATCCGCCAGCACCAGTTCAACAAGGTGGAGCTGGTGAAATTCTCCAAGCCCGAGGAATCCTACGAACAGCTGGAGAAGCTCACGGCCGACGCGGAGGAAGTGCTGAAAAGGCTGGAGCTGCCCTACCGGACCGTCGCGTTGTGCACGGGGGACATGGGTTTTTCGTCCGCCAAGACCTACGACATCGAAGTCTGGTTTCCTTCGCAGTCCGCCTCCGGCGGATACCGGGAAATCTCCTCCTGCTCGAACTTCGAGGACTTCCAGGCGCGCCGGGCGAACATCCGTTTCCGCCGCGGCGCGAAGGACAAGCCGGAGTTCGTGCACACGTTGAACGGCTCCGGACTCGCCGTGGGCCGGACGGTCGCGGCCATTTTGGAAAACTATCAGGATGAAAAAGGCGTCATTGTTCCCGAGGCGCTTCGCTCTTATTTGGGCGTCGATCGCATCGCTTAGTCTCGGAGGATGTTCCATGGGTTTGAAAAGCGGACAGCCGGCGCCCGACTTTTTCCTTAAGGACCAGAACGGCGCCGTCGTCCGGCTGTCCGATTTCAAGGGCAAGCCGCTCGTCCTCTACTTCTATCCCAAGGACGACACGCCGGGCTGCACGGCCGAGGCCTGCACCTTCCGGGACAGTTTCGAGGTTTTCACCGACGCGGGGGCGGCCGTCGTGGGCATCAGCTCCGATTCCCCGGAATCGCACAAACAGTTCGCGAAGAAAAACAAGCTTCCCTTCAAACTGCTCAGCGACGAGGACGAAAGCGTCAAAAAGGCCTACGGCGTCTACACGATGATGGGCCTTTGGTCCGGCCGCGTGACGTTCGTGATCGACGGAAAGGGCGTCGTCCGGCACGTCTTTTCTTCTCAGTTCCAGCCGAAAAAACACGTCGACGAGGCGCTAGAGGTGCTGAAGCATCTCTGAGAGGCGGTTGAGGCTGACTTCCAGATCGGCCGCCACCTGCTCCGATCCGTGCATGTTCCTGGTCCGGCCCATCGTCTCCAGCAACGACGCTCCCGCGTAGGCCTCCTCGAATCGGAAATTCCCGATGCTGCCTCTCAGGGCGTGGGCCGCCTTTTCCAGACGGGAGGCGTCCCGGCGCTCGACCGCTTCCCGGATTTCGTTTTGGAGGCGCTGCCGGTCCTCTTCGAAGAGGGCTACGATTCTCTTCAAAAGCTCGCGGTCGTCTCCGAGCTTCTCCTTGAACGAACGGGTGTCCCACTCCTGCGAAGAGACGTTTTCCGGCGGCGGGACGGCCAGACGGTCGATCGCCGACAGCAGGATCTTTCCGTCGACGGGCTTGGCGAGGTAATCGTCCATGCCGGCGTCGATCGCCGATTGGCGGTCGCCGGTTAAGGCGTGGGCCGTCATGGCGATGATGGGGATGTGTCTCTTCGTTCCGGCTTCGTCGGCGCGGATGCGGCGCGTGGTCTCGAGTCCGTCCATGTCCGGCATCTGAACGTCCATCAGGATCAGGTCGAAATCGCGGGATTTGAGGAGCGTCAGCACTTCCTCGCCGTTGTTGGCGACGGTGACCCGATGGCCGCGTTGCGCCAGGAAGTTCGCCGTGACCATCTGATTGACGGCGGTGTCCTCCGCCAGCAACACGTCCAGATTCGTGGCGTGTTTTTCCACGGCCGCCGTTTTCACGGCATCCGCGTCTCGGGCGTCCCCGGTCGCGCGCCCCAAGTTGAGCGTTACGTGGAAGCGGCTTCCGTGCTTCTCCTCGCTTTCCACCCAGATCCGGCCGCCCATGAGCCGGACCAACCGGGCGACGATGGCGAGTCCCAGCCCCGTCCCGCCGTAACGGCGCGTGATGGAGCTGTCGGCCTGCGTAAAGACCTCGAAGATGGCTCCCTGTTTGTGTCTGGGAATGCCGATGCCCGTGTCCGAAACCGTCAGCCGGGCGCGCACCGTGTCCTCGCTCTCCAGTTCGCTCACGATCTCGACGGTGACGCCGCCGGACTGCGTGAACTTGATGGCGTTGCCGACCAGGTTCGAGAGGATCTGGCGGAAGCGGCCGGGATCTCCGATCAACCGGTCCGGGAAGTTAGGACTGATATGGGAGGCCAGGGTCAAACCTTTCGACCGGGCACGGTAGGTCAGGGGTTTCAAGGCGCCTTCCACCGTCTCCCGCATGGAGAAGGGGACGGCTTCGAGGCTCAAACGGCCGGCCTCGATCTTTGAAAAATCCAAAATGTCGTTCAGAAGGGTCGTGAGGTCGAGCGAGGATTCCCTCAGGGCGTCGAGAAACTCTTTCTGCTTCAAGGTGAGCGGAGTCCGGGTGAGCAGGTCGATCATTCCGATGACGCCGTTCAAGGGCGTGCGGATTTCGTGGCTCATGTTGGCCAGGAACTCGCTCTTGGCGACGTTGGCCGACTCGGCGGCGATCTTGGCCTTGACCATCTCCTTTTCGGCCTTTTCGCGCCGGCCGATGTGGGACCTCAGGTTCGAGATGACGGCCACCGCCGTGGCGAGGACGGCGAGGAGGACGGACAGAATGCCGATCGCCGCCAGCCTTCCGCGGCGGATCGCTGTCGCCCAGTCGCGCGCGTCGTAGTCGACGCCCAAGACGGACTCGACGCGGCCGGCCTTATCATACATCGGCACGAAGGCGCTGACCCAGGTGCCCCAACGGTCGGTCATCGGGACGTCGTCGAAGGTCTTGAACCCCTGGAAGGCGCGTTCGAGCCCCGGGTCCACCTCCTCGTATTTTTCGCCGATTTCCGTCCGGCTTTCCCGCTCGCCTTCGTAGCGTCCGTTCCGGTCGTAATCGGTCTCGGAGTCGGCGATGAAGACGTTGCTGCCGTCGGAGAGTTTGCGGAGGGTGTAGATGTCGTGGACGACCGGGTTCACCTGAAGCCACCGCTTCTGGGCTTCGATTATCTCCAGGTAGGCCGGGTCGTCGGGCGGAGTCTGCGGTGTCAAGGCGGCGTGCCCCATGCGCGTCAGTTCCTGGGCGTAGGTGGGAGCGAAACCCTCCAGCATCCGCTCGGTGGACCGCTTTTCGTAGATCTCCGCTCCTTTGACGAAAAAAAATCCCGCGAAGAGGATGGAAAGACACAGGAGCCAGGCGCCCGCCGGCACACGTCCGGAACGAGCGGGACGGCGCAGCCACGCGTCGATCGCCAAAAAGCCGCACAAGGCGGCGACGACGAACAGCGTATAATCCAACAGAATCATTTTTTCAGGCCGATTTCGTACCTTTCGAGGCGGCGGTAGACCGTGCCCCGGCTGATGCCCAGCGTGCGCGCGGCGCGGGAGACGTTGCCGCCCGATTGCCGGAGCGCCTGCATGAGGAGCTGAAGCTCGAGTTCCTTCAGGGAGGAGACGGAACTGGAAGCGGACGCGGCGGGAGCGCCGGCTCCGGCGGCGGGGTAGCGGGGCGGGGCGACGTTGAAATCCGCCGCCGTGAACCGCGGCTCCTTGCCGAAGACCACGGCGCGTTCGATGACGTTCTGAAGTTCGCGGACGTTGCCCGGCCAGGGATACGCGCTCAAATATTCCTCGATGTCCGAGGAGAGAGCGTCGAACTTCTTGCCCGCCTTTTCGCTGAATTGGCGGATGAAATGGTTGAGCAGGACGGGGATGTCCTCCTTGCGCTCGCGCAGCGGCGGGACGGTGATCGGGAGCACGTTCAAGCGGTAAAAGAGGTCTTCGCGGAAAAGGTCCTCGCTGATGGCCTCCTCGAGATTCCGGTTGGTGGCCGCGATGACGCGGACGTCCACCTTGATGGATTTCGTGCCGCCCACGCGCTCGAATTCGCGGCCTTGCAGGACGCGGAGCAATTTCACCTGGAGCTCCGGCGCGAGCTCTCCGATCTCGTCCAAGAAGATCGTCCCCTTGTCGGCCAGCTCGAAGATGCCCTTCTTTTCCCGGATCGCCCCCGTGAAGGCCCCTTTCTCATGCCCGAAGAGCTCGCTCTCCAGAAGGCTCGCGGGGATGGCCGCGCAGTTGATGGAGATGAAGCGCTGATTCCTGCGCCGGCTCAGCCCGTGAATGACTTCGGCGACGAGGCCTTTTCCCGTGCCCGTTTCGCCGTACAGGAGGACGCTGGCGTCCGAGTTGGCCACCTTGCTGATCTCGCGCACCAGGCGCTTCATCGTCGAGGAGCCGCCGATCAGACGCTTGAGTTCCGAGCTTTCGCGGAACTCGTTCTGGGTCCTTTTTAAGGTGAGCATCTCCAAAAGTTGCTGGATCTTGGCGACTAAGAGGTCCTCGTCGACCGGTTTCTTGACGTAGTCGGAGGCGCCGTTCTTGATGGCGGCCACGACGTTGCGCGTGTCTCCCGAGGCGCTCACCATCACGACCGGAAGATCCGGAGCGAGCGACTTGGCCTCGGAAACGGTCTCCATGCCCGACCGGTCGGGGAGGAAGACGTCCAGGAGGAGGATGTCCGGCTGATTCTTCCGGATTTTTTCCAGGGCGTCGGTGGCGTTTTCGGACGTCGCTACCTGCCACCCCTGTTCCGAAAGCTTCTTGGTCAGAAGCGTCAGAAAGACGCGGTCGTCGTCCACTAAAAGGATTTGAGGAGTTGTTATCACGCCTTGAGACTAAACCATCGCGCTTCAAATCGGAACAGGAATAGACAGCGCAAAATAAAAAAAGCTTAAAAAACAATAGGTTGGGCTATTTGTTTATCCATGTAATATTATGATCTTAAATAGAACAAATTTATTCATTTGATATCGAGATTTCAACATTCACATTATAATTACAGTAACTTAACTTTGGCATGGGCTGTGCATGAGAGGTGGGACAAAACGTGACAGAACACTTTTATCCACTTTGACCAAAGTGAGGATTTTGCGGACAGCTTAAAGCTTAATGGCGGAGGGGGTGAGATTCGAACTCACGATACCGTTACCGGTATGCCAGTTTTCAAGACTGGTGCCTTCAACCACTCGGCCACCCCTCCGTTGGAGTCAGGGGAGATAACCGCTCTCCCCTGAAACCCCATCTGATTTATCACGAAATCAGCGCTCACTACGCAGAATAAATCTGGCTTTGTTCGCTCTTTATTTTTTTGACACGATGTTGAACGTCGCCGTCGACATCGCGACGGGTTTTTTTTGGCCCTTACGGTAGAGCAATGCGTGGACGACGCAGAGGCGTTTGCCGCGGAACATCACCTTCGAGCGGCAGGTGAGGGCGTCGCCGGAATTCAGCGGGGCGAAGTAGTTCACCTTCAGCTCCACCGTCGAGCAGAAATCCTCCGGCTCCATCGTCGAAAAGACCGCCGCGCCGCAGGCGAAATCGAAAAAACCGGAAATGACGCCGCCGTGGATGCGGCCCGCGGGGGAAAGGTGATCGTCGCGCAGCTTGAGCGCCAACACCGCCTCGTGCGTTTTTCGGTTTAAGTTGACGGGCTTGTAGCCCAGCCATTGACCGTATTTGTCGGGGAGCTTGTAATTCTTGAGTCCGTGGCGCTTGGGCAATTTCTTTAAGGAGTTCATGGGGTTCAAGTTGACCCACTCGGACGGGGCAAGTCAAACGGCGAATCGGCGACCGGCGATTTTGATGGCTTCCACGAATTCGGGAAGATTGCTACACTTCGAATATGACGAAGACGACGGCGCCCAAGAAAATCTCCCGCACTCAGACGAGGTCCCAAGTATCGACCTCGCCGGAAACCCAGAAAACATCGGATGTTCAGACCAACAAGATTACGCGCGTCGCCCTCAACGACAGCATGAGCCTCGATTTCGGTCCGAATCCGAAAAAAATTCTCTCCCTAAAATTCAAATTTTAATCTTACGAATGATGGGGATCGGGCTTGGAGGGAGAAATGCCCGACTCTTCCATCGCCCTTTTCACGACGTCGGTTCCGACGTCTCCACGCCGGCTCAATTGCGACAGCGCCGCGACGACGATCGACTCCGCGTCCACCTCGAAGAAACGGCGGAGATCCTTGCGCGATTCGCTCCGGCCCAACCCGTCGGTGCCTAAAGTATAGAGATCGGGAACCCAGCGTGCGATCTGGTCAGGGACGGTCTTCACCCAATCCGAGGCCGCGATCACCGGCGAACCCTTTTCGAGCGCGACGCTGACGTAGGGGGGGCGCGGCGTTTCGTCCGGATGGAGGAGGTTCCAGCGCTCGCAATCCAGCGCCTCCCGTCGAAGCTCCGAATAGCTCGTTGCGATCCAAATCTCCGCGGCGATGCCGTACTTTTCCCCTAGGAGGGCTGCGGCGCGGCGAACCTCCGCCAGGATCGATCCGCTGCCGAGCAGCCGAACCTTCGCCCCTTTGACCTCGCCGAGTCGATATAGCCCTCGCAGGATGCCGTCCTCCGCGCCTTGGGGCATGGCGAGCATCGGGTAATTCTCGTTTTGGAGCGTTAGATAATAGAGGACGTCCTCGCCTTCGGCATACATCCGGCGGATGCCGTCGCGGACGATCGTCAGGATCTCATAGGCGAAGGCCGGTTCGTAGGCGCGCACGCGTGGAAAGGCGCTGGCGAAGAGCAGGCTGTGTCCGTCCTGGTGCTGAAGCCCTTCGCCGGAGAGCGTCGTGCGACCTGCGGTGGCTCCCAAGAGGAATCCCTTCGCGCGCGAGTCTTGGAGCGACCAGATCAGGTCGCCGACCCGTTGGAAACCGAACATCGAATAGAAGATGAAGAAGGGGATCAGCGCCATTCCGTGCGAGGCCTCGGCCGTGCCGGCGGCGGTGAAGGAGGCGAGCGCTCCCGCCTCCGTGATTCCCTCCTCCAGCAATTGTCCGTCCTTCGCCTCGCGGTAGTAGAGGACCATCTTCGAATCCACGGGCTCGTAGAGTTGGCCGACGCCGGAGTAGATGCCGACCTGCCGGAACAGGGGATCCATGCCGAAAGTGCGCGCCTCGTCGGGGATGATGGGGACGATGCGTTTTCCCAGCTGGGGATGGCGGAGGAGCTTGGAGAGAAGGGAGACGAAGGCCATCGTCGTGGAGACGGGACGGTCCGGCGACGTTCCCTTCAGGAATTCCTCAAAACCCGCGATTTCGAGGGCCGGGAGTTTTTCCCGGGCCGCTCGGCGCCTCGGAACGAAGCCGCCCAGGGCGCGGCGGCGCTCCAAGAGATATTGGATCTCGGGGCTGGAGTCCTCCGGGCGATAGAACGGCGCGTCTTTCAAGTGCCGGTCGTCGATCGGGATGTCGAAGCGGTCGCGGAATTGTTTCAGCTCCTGCTCGTTCAATTTCTTCTGCTGATGAGTGATGTTGCGTCCCTCGCCGGCCTCGCCCAGGCCGTAGCCCTTGATCGTCTTGGCCAGGATGACGGTCGGACCGCCCTTGTGATCCACGGCCGCGCGGTAGGCCGCGTAAATCTTTTGCGAGTCGTGGCCGCCGCGGCCGAGTTTGCGGATCTGGTCGTCGGAAAGATGCTGGACGAGGGAGGAGAGTTGAGGGTGCGTGCCGAAAAAATGTCGCCGCGTATAGGCGCCCGGTTCCACCACGTATTTTTGATAATCGCCGTCGAGGGCTTCCGTCATTCTTTCCACCAGCAAGCCGCTCGAATCCGCCGCCAATAACGGATCCCAATCGCGTCCCCACACCACCTTGATGACGTTCCATCCCGCGCCGCGGAAGGCCGACTCCAATTCCTGGATGATCTTGCCGTTGCCGCGCACCGGGCCGTCCAGCCGCTGCAGGTTGCAGTTGACGACGAAGATCAAGTTGTCGAGCCCCTCGCGCGAGGCGACGGTCAGCGCCCCCATCGATTCCGGCTCGTCCATCTCGCCGTCGCCCATGAAGGCCCATACGCGGACGCCGTCGGTGTCCTTGAGCCCCCGGTCGCGCAGGTAACGGTTCAGCCGAGCTTGGTAAATGGCCAGAAGGGGCGAGAGCCCCATCGAGACGGTCGGGTATTCCCAAAACTCGGGCATCAGCCAGGGATGAGGATAGGACGACAGCCCGCCTCCCTCCGCCAATTCTCTCCGGAAATTCTGGAGCTGATGCTCGGTCAAGGTCCCTTCGAGAAAGGCGCGGGCATAGATGCCGGGGGCCGCGTGGCCCTGGAAGAAGATCTGATCGCCCCCCCCGCCTCCGGTGGAGGACGCGCCGTGCCCGAGGAAGAAATGGTGGAAGGCGACCTCGTAAAGGTTGGCGCTGGAGGCGAAGGTGGAGATGTGCCCGCCGACGCCCGGCTCGCGGGCGTTCGCGCGCACCACCATCGCCATGGCGTTCCAGCGGATCAGGCTTCGGATGCGCCGCTCGATCTCCTCGTCGCCCGGGTACGCGGGCTGGGACGGGGCCGGGATCGTGTTGACGTACGGCGTTTCGAAAGGAAAGCGGACTCGGGACACGAGTAACAGTGTGCCACAGGACGGATGTTTATTCTAGGAAACGCATCGGGGCTTGGCCTTCCCCGCCCGGCGACCGTCGCGCCGAAAACCCCAATAGTACCGAGGCAAAGCGATGGCACCGGTCCTGCAAAAGCAGGAGGTACAGGAGATATCGCCATGGCTTCCGAGCTTTCCGCTTTGAACGAGGATTCGAGAACTCACGCCTTGCCTCCCATCGACGAGGACCCGGTCCTGATGCGCGTGCAGCAGGGCCTGCTGATGCAGGGCGACGAGATTTCCAAGATCGTCATGGCCGGAAACGGCGCCAACAGCGGCGGCGGCGACGTCATGAACGCCCTCGTTCATTTGATGGCGGAACGGCCCCAAGCCCCGGCGCCCGTCGAGACGCATGCCGACTCCGGCGGCGGATCGTCCGCGGGGGCCTGGATCGGCGCGGGTTTGGGGATCTTGGGAGCGGGCGCCAGCATCGCCGGATCCTTTGCCGGCAAGACGCCGGCGGCGCCCGCCGCGAAAGTCGCGTCGAAGACTCCGCCTCCCCCGCCCGCCAAGGCGCCGGAGCAGGCGCCGGTCAAGGCGGATAAACCTGCCGCGGATCCTCAGGCGGCGCCCCAGGGAAATCCGAAGCCCGAAGCGAAACCGGAACCGAATGCGGCACCCGTCGTCGTTCAGAACGACAAGGCCGAGAAGTCGCCGGAAGCGCCCAAGCCGGCCCCGGTCAAGAAACCGAAAAAAACGGCCAAGGCCGTCCAAGCCGATCCGAAGATCGATGTCGCCAAACAAGCTAAACCGGTCGATCCCTCCGACGCCGCTGCGACGGCCGACCTGGTCAAGATGATTGCCGGGTGGCTTTTTTAAGTGGTTACAAGATGAAACCTTAGGGAAGCATTTTGTGATGCTCTTTGTGTCGGAATATTTAATTAAATTAATAATATCATATAATTAAATATGGCATTGGTCCTGCAGCTCCTCCCGGAAAGGAGACTGTATGGCACCTTTACCTCCCTTGGAAAGCGATCCCGTCCTGGCGTCCGTCCAAAGAAACCTGTCGATGGGCGGCGGGGAGATCTCGGCCATCGTTCGATCGGGTGCGGCGACGACGGGCAACGATATTATGAACGTGATCCATTTGATGGCGAGCGGTCAGTCGCACGCCGCTCCCGTTTCCACCGCCGCCGCTCCCTCGAGCGCGGGCCCCGTCGTGGGCGGATTGGCCGCGGGGCTTGCGGCCGGCGTGGCGGCGGGGGCGATGGCCTCTGCCGGGAGCAAAGGCGGGACGAAGGCGGGTCAACCTCCGGCGCCTCCCACAGAGCTCCCTGGGGCGAAATCGGGACCGGCGGCGGCTCCCGTGATGACGACTTCGACGACGACCGCCGCAACGAAGGATCCCGTCCCTCCTCCGGGCGGCGGAAAGGTTCCCGAACCGCCGACCAAGGCGCCGATCGATCCGAAGATCTACAGCGGTTTTGAAGAAGCGGAGCTCGGAAAGGGGACGACCATTACTTTGGGAGGCAAGTAGCCGTCTTCTTCCGACTAGCAACTTACGGCTGTTTTGAACGATAGATCCGCCGACATGAGCGCCTTGCTCCTGAATCTTGAAAGCTCCCTGGCGGCCGCGGGATTCGCGCGCTCCGTGGTTTTGGGCGGACCGATTCCGTCGTGCCAGGCCTTCGGCGTCGTCGTCGGGAACTTGTGCCGCGTTCCCGTGGACGGCTATGCGGTGGCGTCCCTCGAGACCTCGCCCTTGTCGCGATCGGGATGTCCTCTGCTGCCTTTGCCGCGCATTCGGGACGTCACTCTGAAGGACCAGATGGCCGGCATCACGCGGGCGGCGATCGCCCTTTTCACGGACGCGAAGAAAATGGGCCTGCGATCCCTTGCTCTCGCCGTTCCGGAGGACGCCTTCTTCGGGGAAATGGACCACTCCGTCGCCGTGCAACTCATCCGAGGCGCCGCCGACATCTTCTGGCGGAGCGAATACTCCCACAGCGTTCTCGATCGGATCGTCGTCGCCGTCGAAGTTCCCGAATTCATCTTCTCCTTCTAACCCCTAGACATTTACCCGAAGCGATGATTTCTTCTTGTGCTCCGCAAAGTGCGAGCGAAGGAAGGTTCCCTTCCGTAGCGAGCGATACGTTCGCGGATATCAGATGAGGATAAATAAGGAGAGAGCAGTATCTCTCCTTATTTCAAAAGGAGGGGTGCACGAGTGGCTTAAGTGGACGGTTTGCTAAACCGTTGTACGCTCAAAAGGCGTACCGAGGGTTCAAATCCCTCCCCCTCCGCATCGGAAAAAAGGCCGCCTTATAAAGGCGGCCTTTTTTTTATTCTAAATCTCTGATATTACTTCGTTTCCAGGAAAAAATTTATCCAACCAAAGGCTCTCGGGGAAAGGGGGGACCCATGTCCTTAAGCAAGCGTTTGGCGGCCGAGTTCCTCGGCACGTTCTGGCTGGTGCTGGGCGGGTGCGGTTCCGCGGTCATCGCCGCGGCGTTTCCGAACGTCGGGATCGGGCTCTTGGGCGTCTCGTTCGCCTTCGGGCTCACCGTGCTCACGATGGCCTACGCCATCGGGCACATCTCCGGATGTCATCTCAATCCCGCCGTCTCCGTCGGCCTCTGGGCCGGCGGACGGTTTCAAGGATCGGATCTGATTCCCTACATCGTCGTTCAAGTGGCCGGAGCGGTCGCGGCGGCGGGCGTTCTTTACGTCATCGCCAGCGGCAAGGCCGGCTTCGACGTCGCCGCAGGAATGGCTTCCAACGGTTTCGGCGACCATTCGCCCGGGGGCTACTCCCTGGAATCCGGTTTCATCACCGAGGCCGTGATGACCTTCATGTTCCTGATTATCATCTTAGGCGCCACCGACGTGCGGGCGCCGCAGGGCTTCGCCCCCATCGCCATCGGGTTGGGGCTGACGTTGATCCACTTGATCAGCATTCCCGTCACCAATACGTCGGTCAATCCCGCGCGGAGCACCGGTCCCGCGATCTTCGTGGGAGGCTGGGCGCTGGAGCAACTGTGGTTGTTCTGGGCCGCGCCCATCGGCGGGGCGGCGCTGGCGGGAGGCGTCTACCGGATCTTCGAGAACAAAAAGAAGCGTTAAGGGGGATCTTCCATGACCGGACGCAAACGATGTCTCGCGGGCCTAAGCTTGTTCTGCCTGCTCCTGGCGCCGGGCCTGGCCCTGGCGCAGGCCTCCGACGAGGCCGGAAAATCGAAAGGGTGGGGGATTCGCACTGACGAGTTCGATCTCACGAAGAACGAGTTCAA
>DASUFF010000045.1:0-2269 GCA_036274695.1 bacterium
GAAGAAATGAAAAGGGCCCTGGGAATGACCGGCGGATCGAAGACCGCAACGGAGGCGCCGACGATTCCGGAAGGCGGGCCGGCGTCTTCGCCTCCGGCGACGTTCACGCGCACCATCCTTCAGTTGAAACCCGACGGGACCCATACCGTTTCCACCGAAGAGATCACACGGACGCAGCAGGCTGCTGAGTTCGAGGCGCGCAAATCTGGCGGGGCGGCTTCCGCGGGAGGGGAGGGCGATTGCGCCTCCTCCGGCCTCTGGCTCTTCGATGCCTCCGACCCAGGCTCCGCCAACCAACTCTGCGTGCTGGGATTGGGAACCGCCTCCCTCCAAGACATAAAGCGCCCGGACGGGAGCGCTTGGGCGGGCGTCGTGAAGGTCGTCTGGCCCGGTGCTTCGTTCGGCTTCCTCTCGCCCGCCGTCTGCCGAACTCTCGAGTGTCCCTCTCAGAATTTCCAAAAGAGCGCCGCGCAGACGGATGCAGATGCGAACGGTCAGGCGGCCGACTCGGTGACGTTGTATGCCTTGAAGCCCTTCGCCGACAGCTGGGAGAACGTCCACCGCTTCGCCGTCGCGGACGGGTTTCAGGATGTCTCGACCAAGGCACCCCGTTTGGATTTTATTTGGAGCGGTGATCGGAAGACGACGGAGTTGAATGTGGCGGGCCCAAGCCTCACGATCGGCCACTACATGCCGATGAACGGACTCAACAACGGAGAATTCGTCCACTGCTCCTCCGTCAGCGACTGCGTCCAGCCAGGTTATCAGTGCGCCGTTCCGCCGACCACCTATC
This sequence comes from bacterium, assembly GCA_036274695.1. Taxonomy (GTDB): domain Bacteria; phylum UBA10199; class UBA10199; order JACPAL01; genus DASUFF01. The sequence goes on from DASUFF010000045.1 coordinate 794, forward strand.
GTCCCGCGTATTATTACGTGGGGGAGAAGGTCTGCATGGCGACGGACGCTTCCGCTCAGAAGCATTGCACGCAGGCCTCCGACTGCGCGGGCGGGGACGGCAACTGTGCCCAAGGTCTCTGCTACATGAGCATCAAGCAACAGCAGGTTGCCGAACTCGCTTACTGGAAGGGGACAAAGCCCGGTTGGATCGTCTACCGATCGAACAAGACCGATCCGGCCTGGTGGGGGGATTCACCGACGATGCCGTTCGATCCGACGAATCCCGACGTCATGGACGAAATGCTGAAGCGGATCCGTTTTTGGAAAAACCTCGACGGGGTTTCTTATTCGGCGCTCTCCCTCGATGTCGTTTTTCCAGCCAATTATTACGGCGTCGCCGGGGCGTACAAAGGAGGCACCTGGGCCTCGCTCTTCAGCGGCGCGCAAGGATACGACCCGGCCCACTGCGCCCAGGGCTTTTGCGACACGGCCTGGAAGGACGCCGTACTCGCCTGGCTGAAGCGTTTGCGGGACGAGATGCACAAGGACGGCGTCTCGCTCATCATCAACATCGGCTATTCGGGAAGCATCCCTCCTTATACCCCGATCGCGTCGGACGATCCGGCGTTGCTGCAGATCTTCGGCATCGTGGACGGCGTGTTTGACGAGGGAGGGTTCAGCGGGGGCGGGCAGCGACAGACGAGCGATCCGTGCAAGTGGCTCGCCTATGACGGGGCCTACAATTGTTCACCCGGCTACGTAGGGAATTTTGATTTGTGGTCGAATTACGCCCGCTACGTCAAGGCGGTGCAGGCTCTTGGTAAACCGTACTTCACCAAAAACGCCTTCCCCACGGCGGATTATCAAACGCCTCCGACGGCCCGCCAGATTGAGTGGGCGTTGGCTTCTTATCTTTTGGTCAAGGAGCACTCCGCCTACTTCTACGTGACCCCGCTTTGGGACGACGGCTCGACGCCCCTGTATCCGCAGTTGGACGTCGCCATCGGCCATCCGTGCGAGCCGATGCAGGAGATCTCGGGTTCGAAGACGCGCATGCGGACCTACAGCCACGGCTTTGTCGTCGTGAACGCCGCCGCCGGGGGAACTCCGGGCCAGGCGGTGACGCTGCCGGAAGGGCACTCCTTCTTAAGATGGAGAGGGGGCGTTCTGAACGGAAGCTACGATGCGCCGGTCAGCGGCTCGCTGACCGCGGAGTATCAGACGGGCTACGTCCTTTCGACGGCGGACAGCCTTTGCCAGTAAATCCTTAACGGATCAAGCTGCAGCCTCCGCCAGAGTCGCCGCCGCCCGTCGCAGTTCCCGCCGTCCCGCCGCCCGTGGCCGTACCTCCGGTGGCCCCGCCTTCCGGCGTGCAGACCGAGGGAGATCCTTCGCAGGTGAATCCGTCCTCGACGGCGCAGGCGCTCGAGCAGCCGTCGCTATCGGCAGCGTTGCCGTCGTCGCAGGCCTCGCCCTCCAAAACGGCGCCGTCGCC
>DASUFF010000046.1:0-4679 GCA_036274695.1 bacterium
TCGACTGGATCTTAAAGCGCAACGGCCTCCAGACGAGCGATCTCTCCATCAAGATCGTCTCGATCCCCGACGGCCGCGTTCTTTACGCCAAGAATCCGGACCGGGCCTTGAATCCCGCCTCCAACATCAAGCTCATCACGATGGCGACGGCGCTCAAGGATCTGGGCCCGTCCTTCACCTTCCCCACGGAATTTTACTCCGACTCGCTGATCGGCAAGGACGGCCGCATCCGCGACCTGTGGATCAAGGGCTACGGGGATCCGCTTTTCGTCACCGAAGAGCTGGAGGACCTGGTGAAGCAGATGAAGGCGGCGGGGTTGAAGCGCATCGACGGGGACGTCTACGTGGACGACACCTACTTCGACCGGTACGGGCTGACCACCTACATCGCCGACGTGAACGAGAAGCTCTACAGCATCATGACCGGCCCGCTCTCGTTCAACTACAACAGCATCAAGATTCACGCCAAGCCCGCGCGCAAACTGGGCGAGAAACCGAAGATCACCCTCGATCCGCCCACCCAGTACGTCTCCGTCGAGAACGAGGCGAAGACGGCTTGGGCGGGCGCGAACGTCGATCTGGATGCGGAGGTGAAAGAAGCGCCGGAGACCGGTCCAAAGTCCAAGGTCCAAAGAAAGAAAAGCCCTGCCGTCTCCGTCGCTTCCAAAGACCGCAACGTCATCCGCATCCGCGGCACCATCCCCAACACCATCAAGGACTACAATTTCCAGCGCGGCGTTCCCGATCCGGCCGTCTACACGGGCACGGTCATCATGGAGGCCCTGCAGCGCCGGGGCATCACGATCAAAGGAGGTCTCAAGCGCGAGGCCGTGCCCGCGCACGCCCTCCTCCTCTTCACCCACAGCTCGAAACCCCTCTCGGAGATCCTCAAGAGCTTGGGCAAGTTCAGCAACAACTTCACCGCCGAGCAGCTGGTGAAAACCATCGCCGCCAAGCGTTTCGGCCCTCCGGGCTCCATCCCCAAGGGACTCAAGGCCCTGCGCGACTACCTGGAGTCCCTGGGCATCCCCAAACGGGACTTCACGCTCGACAACGGCTCGGGGTTGACCCGCCTCTCGCGCGTCTCGGCCTCGGATTTCATCCGACTGCTCTACGACCTCTACGTCTCGCCCTGGAGGGACGACTTCGTGGCGAGTTTAAGCATCGCCGGCGTCGACGGCACTCTCGCCCGCAAGTTCCACGGCGGGCGCGTGACGGGTAAAATGCATGCGAAGACCGGCACCTTGAACGACGTGAAGGCCCTCTCGGGCTACGTCTTCGACGAAAAGGCGAGACTCGCCTTCTCCTTCCTCTTTAACGACTTCGGGGTGCCGATGGACAACATCGCCAAGGCCGAGGAGGAGATTCTGGAAACCGTCCTCGACGAATTCTAAAGTTTCCCGTATAAAATCGGCATGAACCGCCGCTCCGTTTTCGTCCCCGTCCTCATCGTGGGATTGGGTTTGGGACTGCATCAGGCCTTCAGCCGCTTGGGCGGCGAGCTCCCTCGCCTCTTTCCCCACCTGGCCCGGGAGGAACGCGTGGCCCCGCCTCCGATCTTCGAGGAGGTCGCCGAGGACAGCCTTCCGGCTGGCGAGGAAGATCCCGGTCCGCCCACCGCCGCCATCCCGCTGAAAAGGTCCGGAGAAGTCCTGACCTCCTTTGATGACGGCGACGCCTCTTCCGCCGCCGAAGACCCGCTGACCGGCCGCAAGCTCCTCTCTCCCTCGCGCCTTCCCGATTTCAGCCGCGGCGGACTCGCGGTGTCGGAGCGTTTCGAGGTCACGCCGGCGCTGGCCCCCATCGTCGGATTCTGGAAAAAGGTCTACGGCGTCTACGACTCCGATCACGTCGTCCTCCACGATCAAGATCATTTGGAGATCGAATACGGCGTCCTGGATTTTTCCGATCTCGACAAACAGGGTCTTTCGGACGGCGAGAAAAAGGCGGCGAAGGACGCGGGCATCAACGCCGGCATGGCGAAGATCCAATCGGCCTTGAGCGAGTTGGAGGAATGGCAGGGAATCCGCCCGTTGTCGTCGGAGGCCCAGCGCATCGCCCTCCTGCTCCAACACCTCCCCACCAAGGACAAATACAAAAAGGCGAAGGAGGCCTTGAGGTCTCAAACCGGCCTTAAGAACCGTTTCGCGGAAGCCGTCCGCCGCTCCGGACGTTACCTGCCGCTGTTCGAAAAAGTCTTCGCCTACTACGGCGTCCCGAAGGAGATCACGCGGTTGGCCTTCGTGGAATCGATGTTCCGCGAACGCGCCCTCTCCAAGGTCGCCGCCGCGGGCCTCTGGCAGTTCATGTCGGGGTCGGCCAAGAAATACATGACGGTGGATCCGAATCTGGACGAGCGTTACGACCCCGTGGTCGCCACTCACGGCGCCGCGCGCCTCCTGCTCCGCAATCATGATCTGCTCGGCACCTGGCCGCTGGCCATCAACGCCTACAACTCCGGCCCCGGCAACCTTCAGAAGGCCGTGCAGAAACTGGGCACGAAGGACATCGGCCGGATCGTCACCGAGTTCAAGACGGCCAGCTACGCCTTCGCCTCCCGCAACTTTTATCCGTCCTTCCTGGCCGCCTTGGACGTCTACGAGAACCACGAAAAGTATTTCGGCCCGATCCGCAAAGAGGCCCCCTGGACCTTCGACCAAGTCGAGTTGCCGGTGACGATGACCTTCCCGGAGATCGCCTCGCTGTCCGGGGCAACGCCCTCGAATCTGAAGGAATTGAACCCGGCCTATTCCGATGCCGTCCTGGAGGGCCGTTTTTCCTTGCCCTCCGGCACCCAGATCCGCCTCCCGTCCGGCAACCAACCGGCCTTCGCCCGGAACTTCGTCCAATTCGCGGCGAGCCGGGTGGCCACGACGACCGTCAGCGCCCCCCTGTTTCAAGTGTCCGTGGCGCCGGAGGCCGTCACCCCCGGCCCCAACCTCGCCAAATCGGGCGATGAAGACGCCTTGGCGCCGGTCCTCGAAGACCAGCCGGCGTTGCGCACCGCGCCCTCGCTTCCGTTTCCCAATCTCCCGGACCCGTCGGGCTTAAGGCGTCCCTAAAAGAGTCCCATTTTTTGACACCATCCTCCGACAGAAGGGTCGCCTCTTACCCAGGCCGCACCGCGGCATGGTGGAAATTCGCAAGTAATATCAATGCCTTATTTTTTTTGGACACTGGCACCTTGATTGCTGCATCTAATGGTTGGAGGGATTATCCATGTTTGTCGGAGTGATCAAAACCAAGGACGTCCTCCTCCACCCGATGACGATCATCCGGATGCGGGGCTTCAAGGGATACCTGAAGCTCTTCTTCCGGGCACTCAGTCCGAAGCGGTATCGCTTCATCGGGATGACCCAGCACACGCAATGGGTCTACCTCGGCGACCAGAACAACAAGAAGTAGCGGGTGCTGCGGCAGGAGCGGAAGTTCCAACAAAGTAAAGAAGCCGTCGAACGACTGTTCGGCGGCTTTTGTGTTTTTGAGTTTGTGGGCCTTGTATCTAGAGATCCGAACTTTCTTCCAAGAGAATTTCTATAGAAAAAATGGACAGGGTTTAGAGAACGATCCGGACGGGAAATAAACTTTCTCAACCGGACACCCGAAGCTTTGTCTCTCGACGCAAAACCCGCGCCGGCCATTCGGCCGTCACGGGTTTTGCAGTTCCGCGTGTGTCCTCTCGGCGTCGCAACCCGCGCGCCCCGCCTTCGGCAGAGCACGCGGCTTGCACGCAGCAGCTCAGCACTCGGCTCCAGCGACTCGGGAAAGAAAGCAGGGAAAGATGGCCGGGGTCGCCGTGGCCACGGATCGGCTTCTCCCCCCGCACCCTCCGAACCCGATCCATGGCGGAAACTTAGGGCTTGGGCTCCGGCCTCCGGCCGGCCAGGCTTCGACTGAGCGGTCATTCTTGGGTGGCCCTTCGCGCCCTCCGCCTCCGCTCCGGTCGCGTAGGCTGGCCGTACTACAGCAAGGAACCCGGCCAACGCCTCCCCGCCCCCCCGGCTGCCTTTTGATCTTTCCCTTGACCACCCCGGCCTTTTGAAAGGGAAGCGCGCCGATAGGCGCGCCCGAGTAAAGCCGTGCGCTGGACTGACTGCGCTTCCGCGCAGTCAGCGAAAATAATAGACATAATAAATTCAATAAGTTAGAAGGCCTACATGCCTGAAACTGCTTTGGTTTCGACAGGTGAGACCTACGACAAACTTGTCATCGACCTGAAAGACTTGATCGCCAAGGGCCAGCAAGCCGCCCTCAATGCTGTGAACGAAATCCGCGTGACCACTTACTGGCAGATGGGAAAGCGGATGGCCGAGTTGCAGGAGTTGGCCGACGCCGACGAAGCCAGCACCTTGATCGCCCGTTTGGCGGAAAGCCTGGGTTTAGATCAGACCCTCCTCTACCGGGTCTTCCAGTTCTACCGGACATGGCCTGATGGAATTCCCAAGGTCGAGGAGTCCGTGACCTTGAGTTGGGCTCATTACGTCGAGCTCATCTCGATCAAGGACGAGAAGGAACGGCAGTTCTACCTCCAGCATGCTGCCATGGAGGAATGGAGCCGAGATACTTTACGAAAGGCGATTCAGAAGGACTTCTTCACACTCGAGAAATCGAAGAAGACGCTTCCTGCTGGTGAGGTCACCTTGGAACGCGGAGGCGATCCCCTTCACATCTACAAGGCC
>DASUFF010000047.1:0-47103 GCA_036274695.1 bacterium
CACATGGCCGGGGATGCGCACGATCGCCCTGAAGGATTTGACCGAGGCCCAGACCCGGCGCCTCATCCGCAACGCCCTTCTGGACCGCGCGCCAGAAAAAAAGGAGGAGGACCGGATCGTGCGCGCCTGCGGCGGAAGGCCCCTTCTCGTCCTGGACTATCTCCGCCATCGCGGGGAATCCGTTCCCTCCGATTTTTCGCAAGCGGCCCGCGCCAAGGCGGAGCGGCTGTCGGCCCCGGCGCGGCGCTTGCTGTCGTTCGTGGCCGCGCATACGGAACCTCCCGAAACGATGTGGATGGAAAAACTGGAATTCACCCCCGACGATCTGGCCGACGCCCGCATCGAGCTCCAATCCGAGGGCATTCTGGCCCCCGCCGCGGGCGAGGGCCGGCTTCACTTGCGCCATCCCTCTTTGAAGGCCGCCTACCGGAGCGCGCTGACGGCCGAGACGCTCGCGGAAGCCCACCGCGCCTGGATCGCCGCCCTGACTCCCGAGGCCGAAAGCGGCGCGCCGTCCCGGAACGCGGCTCTCATCGCGGAGCACGCCCTCGGCGCGGGCGATTCCCCCACGGCGCGCCGCTTCGGCTTGAGCGCCGTCGAGCATTATTCCCGAACCGGGCAATGGGCCCGGGTCGCGGATTTCTGCGGGAGGCTCGCAGCGATCGCCGAGACGCCGATGGACCGCGCCATCGTCCACGCCTACGAGGCCCCCGTCTTCTACCGCCTGGGCCGCTACGACGACGCCCTGCGCGCCTACGACCGATGGTACGCTAACAAACCCGACGACGGGACGGGCGTGGAGACGGTGAAGTACCGTTACCTCACCGGTCTCACCTTGACCACGGCGGGACGGAAGGACCAGGCGTTGCAAAGGTTGAAGGAATGCCTCGAAGCGGGAGACGACGCGAAGCACGCCCATCACCGTCCCTTTCACGCGCAAGCCCATATCCTTCTCAGCACCCTGGAAACCGGCGAAGACCGGATCCTCGAACACTTAAGCCGCGCCTCGGAACTCGCCGCCGGTCAGCCCCTCCTTCTGGGAGAGATCGAGCGCCGGATGGGCGAGCAGCAGCAACGTCTCGGCCGTGACGAAGCGGCCCTGCGGCATTTTCACGTCTCGGCCGCCCGCTACCGCGAGGGCGGGAGCCCCCAGGCGGAGGCGACGAGCTTCAACGGCATCGCCATGTCGCTGCGCTGGTTGGGTCGGCTTAAGGATAGCCTGGAGGAAATCGGCACGGCGGTCCGGCTTTCGGAAGAAGGCGGGGAGATCCTTCAAACCGCCCGCTACCGGGAGAACCGCGCCCTCATCCTGATGGATTTGGGCCGTTACGGAGAGGCCGCGGCCGAGCGGGAAAAGGCGCGCGATGCTCTCGACTCATTCGGCACCGACTTGGACCGCTCTTTGCTCAAGGACCACGACGCCTGGATGGACGCCTGGCTGGGCCGCTCGACGCCCGAGGCCTTGGAATCCCTCAAGGCCATCCGCCGCCAACGCGCCCCTTCCCCCGACCCCGTGCGCTTGGAGGAAACCCTCGCGTCGATCGGGGCCCTCGAATCCCCGGAACTGCGCGCCGACCTGCACGCCCGCCTGGCCGAAGCCCTGGGCGCCGCGGGCCTGGACCGCATCGCCCTCTCGCTTCGCAACGCGGCCTTTTTAGAACTTGAAAACATCCGACGACAACTACCGGAGGAACTCAAAATGGACTTTGAAAAACGCCCCGACCTGAAAAAACTCAACGAAAGCCTGGGGGAGCTGCTCCCGAAAGCCGCGCCCGCCTCCGGCGGAGGCGTAAAGGGCCAGATCTCGGCCTCCCGATTCCGCCAGTTCTGCGCCATCAACCGACAGATGGCGATGAAAAGCGACATGGGGGAGATCTTGGACCGCGTCATCGACGCGGCCATCGAGATCACGGGAGCCGAGCGCGGTTTCATCCTCTTGAAGGAGGTCAAGGCATCCAAATCGCCCATCGCCGGCTTCGACGTCAAAGTGGCCCGAAACTTGAACCGCGAGATGCTGAAGGGCGGGGATTTCGAGCTCTCTCTCTCTCTGGTCAAACAGGCCATCGACAAGGCCGCCTACGTCTTAACCGACGACGCCTTGAGCGATCCCCGCTTCAGCGAGAAGAAGAGCGTCATGGACTACCGACTCCGCTCCGTCTTGGTCGTTCCCCTCGAAGAGGAAGGCAAGGTCTTCGGCGTCATCTACCTGGATCATCGCTACCAACCGGACTGCTTTTCCGAGGAGGACCTGGCTCTGTTGAACGCCCTGGCCGCCCAGGCCTCGCTGGCGATTCAAAAGGCGCGGTTGATCGACGAGCTGACCCGCTCGCGCGACAAACTCGCGCTGGAGGTGAAGGACCAGGCCGAACAAATCGAGGCGATGTCCGAGGAGCTGACCAAAAAGAGAGGCGAGCTGCGCTACGGCTACGAAGAAATCGTCGGCCAGTCGCCCGCGATGCTCAAGGTCTTCCAGGTTTTGGACGACGTGTCGGAGACGACGATCCCCGTCTGGATCCACGGCGAATCCGGCACCGGCAAGGAGCTGATCGCCCGCTCGCTCCACGTCAACAGCCCTCGCGCCAAAGGTCCCTTCGTGGCGGAGAACGTGAGCGCCATCCCCGAGACGCTTTTGGAGAGCGAGCTCTTCGGCCACAAGAAAGGGTCTTTTACCCACGCCGACCGGGACCGCGTCGGCCTCTTCGAACAGGCGAGCGGCGGGACTCTCTTTTTGGACGAGGTCGCGGACATGTCGCTCGCCATGCAGGCCAAGCTGCTGCGCGTGCTGCAAGAGGGAGAAGTCCGGCCCGTCGGCTCTTCCAAGAAGGTGAAGATCGACGTGAGGCTCGTGACCGCATCGAACCGCGATCTCGATCGGATGGTTCAGGAAGGCAAATTCCGGCAGGATCTTTTTTTTCGAATCAACGGGCTCACCATCAACCTGCCGTCGCTCAGGAACCGGAAGGAAGACATTCCCCTCCTCGTCCGGCATTTTTCCAAAAGGATCGCCAAGGAGTTCAACCTTCCGGAGGCCGAGGTGACGGACCGGGCGCTCAAGTCGCTCATGGCCCATAGCTGGCCCGGGAACGTCCGCGAACTGGAGGCCGTGATCCGCAACGCCCTCCTCTTCGCGAAGGGGAAACCGATTGGGCCGGATCATTTGACGATCAAGGCGTCGTCGATGGCGGCGGCGCCCGTCACAGGAACGGACCGTCCCGCGCCCGCAACGGCGGAGGACGTCGCGCACCGGAACCTGGTCGTCACGACGCTCCGTAAACATCATCTGAACAAGGAGGAGACCGCGAAGGAGCTGAAGGTGAGTCTGAGGACCCTCTACACGTGGATGGAGAAGCACGGGATTCCGAAGAAGAAGGCACTGCTGGCGCAGTTTGTGGAATCCGCATGACTTGTCCTCGACCGTGGACGATTGTGGAGTCGGACGAGCCCCTACGCGAGACCGAACAATCCGCAGGCGGCCAAGAGCCCGGTGTGAGCCTCCACACTCCGTATACGTGGACGGAGAAGCAAACAGTTGCGTGCGGTGCATTGAAAGTGATACTTTTGTATCACTATGAAAACGGAGCTTGTCACCAATCTCAAACGCCAAGCCACGAGGATCATCGGGGACCTTGGCCGCAGTTCCTCTCCCGTCGTCATCACCGAACACGGGAGGAAGGCCGCCTACCTCCTCAGCGTCGCCGCGTTCGAAGGCCTCCAAAACCGCATGAGAATCTTGGAGGCCATCGCCCGCGGCGAAAAGGCGATCCAAGATAAACGCACGCTTTCTCATGATCAGGCCAGGCGGAAGATGAGGCGATGGCTCGCAAAATAATCTGGACGGAACCCGCCCTGCAGGACTTGGACGCCATCGCGGATTACATCGCACTGGACAAACCGCTCGCGGCAAGGCTCCTGGTGCAAAAAGTTTTCAAACAAATATCACTTTTGGCCCGCTTCCCCCGGCTCGGGGGCGTGCCTCCGGAGCTGAAGGACCTTCCCTACCGTCAACTCATCATCCCGCCATGCCGGGCCTTTTATAGGGTTCAGAGAAAACGCGTCTTCATAGTCGCCGTGATCCGAGGCGAAAGGAAACTGAGTAAAGCTATCCTCAACCGCCATTGACGGCATCCCTATTTCGGCTGGGAAGTCATGAGTTCGGGCTGGAAACAGGCGTCCAAGGTCCCGGGACCCTGTTCTTGGAGACGAGCGGGCAGATTGTGGATGACCTTTTGTTCGGCGGTGTCGAAGATGAAAAAGCGGATCGAGGAAGGATCGCTCGTGACGATATTCGCATCCGCCCAAAGAAATTGGCCGATGTCCCAGGCTAGCAGCTTGAATGCGGCGTCCACGGTCTGAGTCGGTCCCTTTCCTCCCCCCTGACTGTAGGCAATGCGCAGGCGCCAGCTCTCTAAGATGGTCTCGTTTGCCGGACAATCAGGCGTCTGGCCGGGACAATGATTCGAGCCAATGCCGGTCACCTCGTTGAACCAGGACAACATTCCCCGGACGGTGACCTTCGTCTTCCCGCCGCTCATCCGACAGACGTTTTCCCGGGTCCCGAAAAACGTGAGCACAGGAGCCTTGCCCGAGGCGAGGACGCTGATTTTGGGTTCCGGGCCTGCGGGGCACTGGGGCGCTTCATCGATTGCCGGATACGGAACCAGATCCAGCTCCGCTGGCGAGGCACGCTCCACGCAGGAATCCGCCGGACATTCGTTGGTCTCGCCGGGCGACCACAACCTTACTCGATCGAAGAAGAGGCGAACCGTGCTCCAATCGACCTCCCAGGGTTCGTCGGTGAAGTTCCCCTGATCGTCGAGCGCGATCGGGCGCCAGCGCCTCACGCTTTGCTCCTCGTAGACGACTTTGAGTTGGCGTTGGTAACAATGAGTGCATTCGCCGGTCGAGCCGTCCTTATATTTCTCCAAGACCTTACCTTTGAGCGTCAGGCGGAGCTTCCCCGTGGTCCCGTCGGCGCAATCGATGTTCATGGTTCCGGTCACGAGAGCGACGAATTCAGGACCGCCCAATTCCGGACCCGGGGCCATTGTGCCGCTCGGCATGGAACCGCCCGGCCCGGGCTGATTCGCGGCGACGTCCACCGGCTTGATCTCCGACGGAGGGTTCGATTCCGCGCCCCCCGTGGCCGCCGTCGTCTGGTTAGCCCCGGGCAGGCAGGCAGGCAGTCCGGTCGCTATGAGGAGAAGAAGCGCTGGAAAAAGTTTTTTCATTCTTCGCGGAATATCTTAGCGCTGCGGAGACAGCTTATGCATCTCAACCGGCGGGCTTACCGGGGCCATAGGCCTGGTGGTGATTCCCTTCATCAGTATGTTCGTGGGACAGAAAGCCGGGGCACCATCGACGGCATAGGGTTGAAAATCGGATACGTCGACCCAAGAGCTTGGATTGGTCTTTGTCGATGTGAGATCGGTGTCAGCGACGACCGGCAGGAGGCTTAGATGGAGGCTGAACTGTTTGGGGTCGTCGATGTCGATAACGAACCGGAAATGGGGGGCATCGTCCAAGGTCAAGGCCTCGGAGGCTTCGGCCCCCTGATACCGGTAATTGATGCCAAGACCCTTTCCTTGGCAGCGTTCGGTGCATTCCGTGGACTCGGAGTCAAACTGCCCTGCCCCTTCTTGCCGGAAGAGCCTCCCCCAAATCATGGCCCGTGAGGGATTGTCCTCGAAACGGCAGTACGAACCTTCCGCCCTGAAAGCGAAATTGACGGGAATCAGCGGATGCGGCGCGAGCGTGCCGCTGGGCATCGAACCCCCCGGACCCGGCTGGTTGGCGGTCTCGTCCGTAACCGTAGTGTCCGCCCCGGAATCCTTGGCGAGATCCGAATCACCGGGCATCTCCGAGGACGGGCCTAATTCCGAGCCTCCCGTGGGGGCCGCCTGATGGGTCGCCTGGGGCAGACACCCCCCCAAGGACAGACCTGTCAATAATATCAAGGCATTAGAAAGGCGCCCCATTAAGGAAAGCATACCAGAATATCGTCACGGAGGTGAACGCCAGTTTCGGGGAAAAAGAGGCCTTCCTCCACGGGCGTGGACGATACTTCCGGGCCCGCGTCAATTTTTCGAATCTTACGGCGTCCCGTTTCGATACGAGACGTCATCCAGGAGAGGTCCCATGTCACCCATTGTCGGCCTGCAACCCTTCATCATGTCCATGCAAAGCCCGCGAGTGCAACCCGTCGCGCAGATTTCGGTATCCGAGGTCATGCAGGCGATCCGCGTCTCGAGCAACCACACAGTCATCATCGATATGCTGCATCTGAATGCCGAACCGTCTCCCGTGGCCCTTTCCTGGCTGCAAGGCATCGCGCAGACGCGCGGCTTCGCGATCCACCTCCTCCGGAAGGGAAACGAGGAAGTCTTCACCCCAAAGGCGCTTCCCCTGCCGGAGATCGAAATCCCGCAGACCCTGGCGCGCGCGTTCCTGTCCGACCTCGTCTCCATTCAGGACAGCGACCCCTCGGGAAAAGCGATCGTCGAAACCTACGGCCAGACGGCCATCGAAGCGCTTTTCTTCCTGGCGAACCGGTTTTCGGAGTCCCTTCCTCTGCTCCCCGCGGACGAACCCGTTCCCACCGATCTGATGCGCCCCCTCCTGGAAAATATTTTCACGCTGTTGCAGTACGACCCGATGGGAAAGAGAGTCGCGGAGACTTATCAGAAAAGGTGCGTCGAGCCGCTGTTCTTCCTGATGGATCGACTTCCCGAGGCCCTCGTTCCCGCCCTCCATGCCTTGGGGCGCATCGGAGAACCGCGGGCCGTCGACAAAATCGTCTCCTTTCTCCGGCATGAGGCTCCGTCGGTGCGGGAGGCCGCCGTCAGGGCCTTGCATCCTCCGCGCTCCCCCGGCCCGCTCGAAGACCTGTGGAGAATCGCCTTCGACGGCGCCGAAGACTCCCGGGTCCGACGAGAGGCGGCGGTCTCTCTCGGACTTCTGGGCGATCGGGGAAAAATACCGGGCCTGCTGGCCCTGCTCGATAACGAGGAAATGCTGGACCGGCTCGCCGCCGTCCGTGCGCTCGGCTGGTACGCGGTCCCCGTCTCCCGTTCGAGAGGAGACGAGAGGGAACGCTGGGCGTCCCTGCTGCGGGAGTCCGTCGTTCCGGCCCTGGAAGAGCGGACCAAGGACCCCTCCCACATGGTTTCGACCCAGGCGCGATGGTCTTTGCGGAAATTGACGGAGGCTCTTTAAAGGTTACGGGGCCGTCTTTTGAGCGATCAGCTTGTCGAGTTCGGACTTCAGTCGGGGCAGGATCTCTTCGTAGGAATACTTGCCGAGTTCTTCTTCCTTCTTCTTCAGGTTCACGAAGGTCGGCGCGCACCAGAGGCCTAAGTCCGCGTCATCCGTCTCGCCGGGGCCGTTCACGCGGCACCCCATGACGGCGATGGTCACCTGATGCTCCTTGGCGTACTGGGCCATCTCCTTCACCTGCATGGCGAGCTCCACGAATTTTTCGTTCTCGACGCGCGAGCAGGACGGGCAAGAAATGATGTTCAGCTTCTTTTCGCCGAAATCCGGCACCGAACGGAAGCGGCCTTCTTCGATGTCATGCAGGATCGCCCGCCCCACGCGGATCTCCTCGCCCTTGTCGTCGAAGGGAACGGTGAGCGAGACGCGGAGGGTGTCGCCGATGCCGCGGGAGACCAGCTGCTCGAAGGCGATGCGGGTCTTGATGACGCCCTCGGGGGGCAGCCCGGCTTCGGTGACGCCCAGATGCAGCGGAACGTCGGGGCGCATCTCGTGGAAGCGACGGTTGACGTCGATCACCTTCTTCGGGTCGGAGTCCTTGAGCGAAACGAGGTAGTTCGTAAAACCCAATTTATCTAGGATCTCGCAGTGCTCGGCGGCCGAATGGACGAGGGCTTCTTCGTCGTTGTCGCCGAACTTCTCGATCCATTCGGGATCGATCGACCCGCAGTTCACGCCCACGCGCAGCGCGCAGCCGTATTTGGACGCCTGCTCCGCGATCCAAGCCACCTTGTCCTTTTTGGATTTCTGCTTCTCGTGATGATGCAGGTGGCCGGGGTTGTAGCGGATCTTTTGGACGATGGGCGCGAGGCTCGAAGCCAGGCGGTAGCTCTCCTGGAGGTCGACGACGAGCGGCTTGTCGGTTTGGTCGCGCAGATGGCGGAGTGCCTCGACGTCCTTGTCGGAGTCGACCGCGATGCGGATCAGATCGGCGCCGGCCTTTTCCAGAATGCGGATCTGACGGAGCGTCCCTTCCAGATCCTGGGTCCGGGTGGCCGCCATGCTCTGCACGGCAATGGGGTTGTTTCCGCCGATCTTGACGCGGCCGACGGTGATTTCGCGGGTGTTTCTTTGAGGTAGCATGGCCGGCGAAAGTAGCTTTAAGGACGCGGGGCGTCAAGGGACGCCTAGGGCGGCGGACCGACCTCGCGCAAGGCCCCCGATCCGACCTCCTCGAACGAGCATTCGCCGCGTCCGAAACCGGCTTCGAGGCATGAGGCGAAACGATTCACTCCCGCAAAGCCCGCCTTGGATTGGGCTGGGGAAAATCGCGCTTGGAACTCCCTCGCCAGGGTCGTGTAATCGCCCCAGGTGAACTTTCGGTCCTGCGAAGAAGGCGAATAGACCACCTCGTCGGCAATATGACTGAGAAGCGCGGCCGCCTGCGACTCGTTTTGAACCTCGTCGTCGCCCAACTCCTCCCGGCCGGCCGATTTCAGTTTGGCCAGCGCGGCCGCGACCTGCGGATCCTTGATTTCTTGTCCGGCGATTTTCATATTTTTCTCCGTTTTTTTCAGAGGTCCAGAATCACGCGCGCGTCCACTAAGAAGCCCACCACGGTGCCTTGAAAAAAGCGCGCGACGGCGGTCCGGTTGTTCGCCCGCATCGAGGCGTCGCGAATTTCGGAATCCAGGGCCTGATCGCGCCGGGTCCGCGCCTCGGCGACGTAGACGTCTTTCGGTTGGTTGGTATCCGCGTGTCCGCAACCGATGCCCACGGAGGCGTCCAGAGCCTCTTCGCGGACCGAGGGATCGACGTTCGGATACCGTTCCGCGAGCTTCTCGAGAACGCCGTCGTTTTCCTTCGACAGCTCTTTTCGGCATTCGACTTTCAAAGACAGATTCGGGACCGGCATAAAATACTTCCTTTCTAAGAATTATTCCGAGTGCGCCGTAAAATCCTTGTGTCTGGCCGCTTTCAACGGATCTCCGATCTCGGGACTGTAATGGCGATCGAAGAGGTTGGGCCCCTCCGGCGTGAACGTCCGAATATTCCGGACGGCGTTCCTGATGTCTTTCAATGAATCGGATGCATCGAAGTCCTTCAACTCCTTAGCCGACATTTTCCCGAGGAGCGCCAAGAGCCGATCGGCCGCCTCGTTGGCAAGTCGTATGCGATCCTTCGTGCTTCCAATATTGCCGATGTCCAAGCCCGAAGGGGGCAACCGCACTCCTCCCATGACGTACATAATGGCTCTGGCGAGATCGCGCGGGGAGGCCTTCTCGATTTGATGCTCGACCGTCCGCAACCATTCTTCCTGAGACCGAGGCGGCGCCGCGCTTTTGAGCGGCGAGGCCGCGAAAAACCGGCTCAACCCCGCGAAGGTCGGGCCGTGTTTTGCGGCCGGGAAGCGGATTTGGAATTCGCGAGCGAGCGCCCCGAATTCCTCGCGAGTCAACTTCTGATCCGTCCCCAACGAGGCATTGAGCGATTGAAAGTCGCGCTCGTTGACGATCCCGTCCTTGATCACGTTCAACAACCGATTCGCCTCGTCAGCGGTGCCGACGTCATCGTCGCTTAGGACCTCTCGGCCCGCCCTTTTCAGTTTCTCCAGAGCCTCCTCGGCGAGAGGGTCCTCGACGTTCTTTCCCGCAATTTTCATGCTGATCTCCCTCTGTTTTTTCTAGCGGTCGTCGGAGCCCCCAAAATCGGGCTCGGGGATGCTGGAGGCCGTGCTGTGCGTGCTTTGAATCTTGTGCAGCTTGTTCCGCGCCTCGGCCATCTTCTCCACGTGACGGTTCTCCTCCGCCGTCATGCGCTGGACGTAGTCCAGCTTCGACATCTGCAACTTCGTGTCCAGCTTCTCCAGCCCGAGCTCCAGGGTCGCCGCGCGCTGCAACTCGCGGTCCACCGCCCCCTGCTGAAGGGCGAACATCTGCGCGTTGATCTGCTGCAGGGCGATCGCCTTGTTGTTGTCGGAGAGGTACATCATCATCGCCGCGTCGTTGGAGCCGTCGTCGGAGGCCGTCCCGCCTCCCGACGTGAACTCGTCGCCCGCGAGGCCGCCGGCGATATCGGCGGTGGTTGAAATCGGATCGAAGGGATTAAACATACAGGTCTAATGAGCAAGGTTGATGCCAAGCTCTCCACTTTTATTAGTTAGTAATTTCAATGAGTTACCAAATACTATTTTTGTTAAATGAGTATTTTGTACAAATTGCATGTGAGGCCTTCCTACGAAGTTCTTATTCCGAATGAGTCAGACGGTAGGCGGAGGCGCCGAGCCAATCCCCGGCCTGTTTGAACGTGATCGGTCCCAGGACCGGCATGTATCCCCCGGCGCCGGAGTAGACGACGGCGGCCCCGAGTCCGACTCCGACAGCGGCGGCCGCGCCGTACGCCGCGACTTCAGTAATTACGCCCGCCATTCCGGCCCCGCTCGCGCCGACGCCCGTTCCGACCAAGACGTTCCGCGTGTTCACGCCGTTGCTCACCAAAGTCTCCTCGGCGACCTCTTCCGCGACCGCGACGGTCGCCGGTCCGCTGTTCATGATGATCCGAACGGGATTGCGCGCGATGAGCGCCCCTTGCTCCTCGGCGGCCTGCGCGGCGGACCTGACGGCCGCCGGCGCCTGGTTGACGATGATGCGGACGGGGTTTCGGGCGATCACCGGCGCCTGCTCGATGGCTTCCTCCGCAACCATCACGGCTTCCGGCGCCCGATTGGCGAGGATCTGAACGGGGTTCGAGACGGCGATGCGCGCTTGAGAAACCCCGCCGCGCGCCGCCGGCTTCGCGGCGTCCAAAATATCGCGCATGCGGGAGGTCGCGGCGCGAACGCCTTCCCGTTCTTCGAACGAGAGTTTGCCGCCCCGCCCGATCTTGTCGGCGGCCTGCCGCAACACGCCGCTCATCCCTTCGATTTCCGCCTTTTGATCGGCGTTCAACGCGTATCGGACGAACGACGTGCAATTCTGCGGAGACGGGTTGTTGGTGATCGCGCTCAGAGTATCTTTGAGGTAAAGCCTCTCGGGGGACATTCCGAACTGGCCGTTCAATCCGACCAGCAGCTGATTGGCGACGGATTGATAAGTCATCACCTCCGGATTGATGACCTGAAATCCGAGATCGGCGGTCTGGATGTCTTCCTCCGGAGCGGACGTCACCAGGCGTCCGGAAGGAATCTGGCTCGTTTGAGAGTGGTCGGTATCGGCATATCGCGATTCCGGAGAACGGCCATAGAATCCATCCTCCAAAGCGAGTCCGAACTCCTGCAACTCTTTCCATGCGTCGTCGCCCACCTGCTCCACGACACCGGGGGCCGGATCATCTGCGACTGGACGTGCGCTCTTTTCCTTTCCGGCCGCCTCGGCCCGCGTCAAAACGCCGGCGATCCGTTCGACGTTTCTCCAGATCCCTCCGCGCGCGGGTCCGGCCTTGGCGGTGATGATCTTGCCCAACTCTCCGGCGACAGTCTCGCGAGAGACACGGTCCAGATTGACCTGCCCATCCCGCGTTCCGTCCAACAGATCGAGCCTTTCTTCGACCTGCCGGATTTCCTCGCCGGAAAAACCGTAGGCGGCCTCGTTCTTGAGTTGTTGAGCCAGATCGGACGACTTAATCGAATTCCCCATACATCCCCCTGTCCATCCGTTGAGCAAGGGATGTGCCAGGGAAAGCACGCAAAATAAGTTAAGTATTTCAGTATATTACAAAAATAAGTCCTCATTCGAAGGCAAATTTTGTACAATTTGCGATATTGAATCCTTATCGCATCATCCGGCCGTTGGGCGAAGGCGCCACGGGGAAGGTGTTTTTGGCGGAGGACGCCGGCGCCGCCCGCAAGGTCGCTCTTAAATTCGTGCCTTTCGACGAAGGCGGCTTTCTGCGCGACGAGGTGTCCGTTCTTTCCCGCCTCTCGCATCCCAATCTCGTCAAAATTTACGGCTACGACGCCTCGGGGACCGAGCCCTTCTTCGCGATGGAGTTCGTGGACGGCCCCCCCATCGATGCCGCCTCGCGCCGACTCGACGCGGCGGGCGTTTTGAACCTTTTCGTCCAGGTCGCCCGCGGCCTCCGGTATCTCCACGCGCGCGGCGTCCTGCATCGCGACTTGAAATCGTCGAATATCCTCGTCTCGCGCGACGGCGAGGCCAAAATCCTCGACTTCGGCCTGGCTTCCGTTACGAGCGCAGCGAGAGCCGTCCCGCGGGAAGCGGGACTGTCCGGCGTCGACTCGGCGGCCGTCGGAACGGCGGACACCATGGCGCCGGAAGTGCTCGGCGGCGTTTACGACGCTCAGAGCGATCTCTATTCTCTCGGAGCCGTCTTTCGGGAAATCTCGGCGGAACGGACGGATCTACCCGGCTATTTCACCGATCTTCTGGAGCGTCTTACGCAAAGCGAACCCGCGAAACGGCCCGCCTCGGCGCTCACGCTCATCCGATACTTAAACCGCCACGCGGAGAGCCCGTACGAGATCGAGGAGGCGGAGTCCTTCGAAAGGATCCTGCAAAAAACTCCGTGGGTCCCGCGGGACGAGGAACCCGCATTCTGGAAAACCATAAACTCTTTTCTCGAATCCGCGGAACCGGCCGTGATCCGCCTCACGGGACCCACCGGTTCCGGACGCACCCGGTTCCTGGAAGAGGCGGGATGGCGGTTGAGGCTGGACGGCGTCGCCTACGACGAGGACGCATTCCCGGACGGCGGAGGTCCTTCCGTCGTCGTCTTCAAGGACCTCCACGAAAAATCCCCGCGACGACTCGAGGAGTTGGAGCTCTTTTTAAGAAGGGTTCTCCGCCGCCGCCGGCCGATCGTGGCGGTCTTGGAGTACGACGCCGACCTGGTCTCGGCCGATCTGAAAAAACTCCTCGCGTATGAAGCCACGTGGGAACGCCGGGCGGAGGTCGTCTTAAGCGATCTTTCCCTCGAGAAGGCCCGCGAGCTCCTGCAAAAGGCCACGGCCGATTTCCCCCTGGAAAAAAAGCGGGCGGACGAGATCGTCGCCGCTTCGGGCGGACGCCCCCTTCTCTTATTGGAAGCCCTGCGAGGGCCGTCCGCTTCGGGCGACGCTCCGACGAGCCTGAAGGAATCCTGCCACGCGCGCGTCGGCGCCCTCGAAGATTCGGCGCGACGGTTGTTGGCGCTGGTGGTGGCACATCCCGAGCCCGTCGCTTCCGCGCAGGCATCGAAGGTTTTCGGCGGTTCCGAAGGCGCCCTGAGGGAAGCGCGGCTGGACCTCCAACGAAAGGATTTTCTCAAACCCTCCGAATTCTCTCACGGCCTTTTGGAACTGTCCCATCCCTCTCTCCGTGAGGCCTATCGCAAGGCCCTCCCCGCCGCTCTCCTTGCTTCCCTCAATCAGGGCTGGCGGAACGTCCTCGAAACCGGAAATCCGCAGGGAAAATCCGCCCTGCTGCTGACCGAACACGCCCTCGCGGCCGGCGAAACCGAGTCGGCGCAAAAATGGGGTGTCGCCGCCCTCGAGCATCATTCACGGGAAGGCCGGATCGCCGAAGCCCTCGAACTTTCGGAACGACTTCTGGAGCGCGCGCAAACCGATTGGCAACGCCTGGTCCTGCATGCCCACCGCGCCCCGCTCTTTTACCGCCTGGGCCGCTACGAAGACGCGCTCGAGGCCTACGACCTCTGGTTCGCCCTCAAGCCCGACGACGGCACCGGCGTCGAGAAGGTCAAACACCGTCTCTATACGGGCATGGTCCTCCACATGCGGAACCGCTCCCGGAAGGACGGGAGAGAGGCCCGCGAACGCCTCGAGGACGCGCTCCGGTCCGCGGACGGAACGCGGCACGCGGCGCATCGCCCGTATCTCGCGCGGGCCCACGCCCTCCTCGCCTCGTTGGACGAACGGGAGAAAAACCTCGACGCGGCGGGCCGTCATTTGGAAAAGGCGCTGACGTGGGCCGAGGGATCTCCACTTCTCTTGGGCGAGATCGAGAACCAGCACGGCCTTCTCCTTCAATCTTTGGGCCGCCCCGAAGACGCCTTGGAACGTTTCCGCCGCTCCGCCGTCCATTACCGCGACGCGGGCCGTCCGCAGGCGGAGGCCATCGCCCACAACGCCATCGCCGTCATGGAAAGGGAACAAGGCCGCTTGCACCGGGCGCTTGCCGAGGCAAACGCCGCCGTCTCCCTGGCCGAGCAAGGCGGCGAAATCCTCCAGCACGCCCTCCACCGCGCGAACCGCGCCCTGATCTTCATGGACCTCGCTCTCTACGGCGAAGCCCTCCGGGACCTGGACGCCTCGGAGGACGCGCTGGAGCAATACGGAAGCGAGCAGGACCGGGAGAAGGCCGCCGCGCAGCGGAACCTTCTCAACCGGCTTTTGGGCCATTCGAAAAAGACCGAAGGTTTCGGAGAAACGCTCGCGGACGCTTTCGCGTGGAAACGCTTCGAGGGGTGGAGGAAGGCGCGCGCCCTCTCATCGGGCGGAGCGGCGATCGTCTCCAAATCCGATCTCATGGGCCTTCTCGCCTCCCTCCGCGCCGTCGAGGCTCCCGAGGCCCGGTGGGACGGTTACCGTCTCCTGTCCGCCGCCTGCGCGCGCCGCGGGCTGAAGCATCTCTCGCGCCGTTTCGAACGAGCCGCCAAAGACGAATTGAAAAACATCCATCGCACCCTACCGGAGGAGCTCAAAATGGACTTTGAGAAAAACCGCGACCTGGAAGACATCGACCGCGCCCTGGGAGAAGCGCGCGCCTCGGCGCCCGCAGCCCCTGCCCCGGACGCCGTCCCCCGCGCGCGCTTCCGCCAGTTCTGCGAGATCAACCGGCGGATCGCCCTGGGGCAGGACGTCTCGGAGGTCTTGGAACGCGTGCTGGACGCGGCGCTGGACGTCACCGGCGCCGAGCGCGGCGTCCTCCTGTTGAAAAAAGAAGGCACGGACGGAGGAAAGCTCGCCGATTACGAGGTCCGCGCCTCCCGCCACATGAGCCGGGGCGCCCTCGAAGGCGACGCCCTCAAGCTCTCCTTCACGGCGGTCCTGGAGGCCGTCCAAAAAGGGGAAGCCGTGCTGACCGACGACGCCCAGCTGGACCCGCGCTTCCGCAAAAAACAAAGCGTCGTCGCGCACGGCCTGAAATCGATCCTGGTCGCGCCCCTGGAACACGAAGGCGATCCGATCGGCGCCGTCTATCTCGACCACCGCTACCGTCCCGGCTGTTTTTCGGAGGAAAGCGTCCTCTTCCTGACGGCCCTGTCGGCCCAGGCCTCGCTGGTCATCCAAAAGGCGCGGCTGATCTCCGAACTGGAGACGGCGAAGAAGTCCCTGGAAGGACGTGTCGACGAGCAATCCCAGAAAATAGAGATCCTCTCCGAGGAATTGACGAAAAAGCGGGAGCAGCTCCGGTACGGCTATGAAGAAATGGTCGGTCGCTCGAAAGGAATCCTCAAGGTCTTCGAGCTCCTCGATCACGTCTCGGAGACGGCGATCCCGGTCTGGATTCTGGGCGAATCCGGCACCGGCAAGGAGCTGGTGGCTCGTTCCCTGCACGTGAACAGCCCGCGCAAGAACGGTCCGTTCGTAGCCGAGAACGTGAGCGCCATCCCCGAAACGCTTTTGGAGAGCGAGCTCTTCGGCCACAAGAAAGGCTCCTTCACGCACGCCGACCGCGACCGCGTCGGTCTCTTCGAGCAGGCCAGCGGCGGAACGCTCTTCTTAGACGAGATCGCCGACATGTCGCTGGCCATGCAGGCCAAGCTCCTGCGCGTCCTGCAGGAAGGCGAGGTACGGCCCGTAGGCTCTTCCAAGAAGGTGAAGGTGGACGTCCGCCTGGTCTCCGCATCCAATCGGGATCTCGCAAGGATGGTAAAGGACGGGAAGTTCCGCCAGGACCTCTTTTTCCGGATCAACGGGCTGACGATCAAGCTCCCGCCGCTCCGGGAGCGCAAGGAGGACATTCCCCTGCTCGCGGACCACTTCCTTAAAAAGATTTCCAAGGAGTTCGGCCTTGCGTCCGCGGAGCTGACCGAGGACGGCCTCCAGGTGCTGCTCAGGCACCACTGGTCCGGCAACATCCGCGAGCTCGAAGCGGCGCTTCGCAACGCCCTCCTCTTCGCGAAGGGAAGGCCCATCGACCGGAAGCTTCTCCTGGCCCAGGAAGACCTATCCCGCTCGCAGGAATCTTCCGCAGCCTCGTCCCCTCACTCCGTAGAAACGGAAAGCTCGGCCCCGGAGGAGAGCGAGGAGCGGGAAATGATCGTGCAGGCCCTCCGCCGCGCCAACATGGACAAGAAGATCGCAGCCAAGGAGCTGGGCATCAGCCTGCGCACGCTCTATTCGCGGATGGACTGGCACCGGATTCCGAAGAAGAAGACGGTGCTGGCGAAGCATGTGGGGTTGAAATAGAGGGATACTCGTGTCCCCTCAATCGGATTTGCGCCCGTCCGAGCCAAGCTCCAACAAATGATTCCTGGCCAAGTGCGCCACGAGCCGGTCCGAAGCGCCGGCATAGGCCTCCAAAATCCTTCTCGCCTCCTTGATCCCGGATGTGGCGGCATATTGGATCAACATCATGGCGACGGGCTTTTCTTCGTACCGGTCGGACTCAAGGACTTCGCAAAGGCGTTCTCGATCCCCTCCCTGCCACCACCGGCGCACCAAGGCAGGCCTCGTTTTGTAATAAGAGACGTAGAGATGATAACGGACCGCCAAATCTTCGTTCGCGCAAATCTCCTTCAACAAAAGAAGGCCGCCGCGCTTCGTTACCCGGTTCAGAAGATGATCCAAATAAGGTTGAACGGCTAGAAGCCTTTCCATACCGGAACATATTTTTTTGGTCCCGTCGATCGCGCCCCACAAATCCTCGACGTTCATGTCGGACAAAGCCTGTTGGAAGGCGTCGGAGCCTCGTTTGAGCATGGTTTCCACCCGGCCGAGCAATCGGACGCATTCCTCTTTGATCGCCGGCTCGACGACTTTGAGAACCGCTTTTTTCAGGATGACGGCGAGAACGGCCCACTCCAGGGGGTGTATCGCTTCATCGAGCAAGCTCCGCATGCGTTCCAGATCCGCCAAGGTCATCCGCGTGGGATCGTCGTCCTTACCTTCCGCGATGAAATCTATATTGAATCGGAGGATGGGACTGGAACTCTCCTCGAATTTTTTCAACACCGCGTCTATCGCGGACTCATCGGAATCGGAACCGTCGGCGGCGTACAGTCCCCGCGCCGGAACGGGCCGCCTGGCGCCGCTTCGATATCCCGGCAACCCCGCCCCGATTTCGGCGAGTTCCTGCTCTTTCCCTTTTCCCAAGAGGAAAGAAGAGCCCTGCAAGTGCCCGCCGGCCGGCCCCCGCAAGTCATGGAGTTCGGGAAGTTGGGACAAGCAACCCGCGGCCAGCGGAGGCAACGCGAAGAAGCCTTTGTAAATTCCGACGCCCATAGAAGCCTCCCTTCCGAGGCTTCCTTATCAACGCCGGACGGCTTTTGTTTTGTCTTTCTTTTGGAGAAGTGAAATTTCTTTTGAATGCATAAGTGTATGCCCCTAGTCGCAGCAAACGTAGTGACACTTCATGCTCGGGCCGCTTTCCTGCTCGCATTCCATGCAGATGTGGACGCAACCCATGCCGCTGTCGTCGCCGGGATTTCCGACATCGCCGCCGCCCGCCGCTCCGCCCGCCTTCTCCGCCAAGTTATCGGCTTCCTCGGCGGTGAAACCTCCTCCCGGCTTGATCCCCGCGTCCTGCAAACGAGCGCCGGCGACCGCGTCGAGGAAGTCGTCCGCGCGCTTGCTATTGGGAAAGCGATAGTCCCGCCAGACCTGAACCCGGACGACGACCTGACTGCCCAACCAATTGCGCGCCGACGCACTTCGGGAAGAACCGCGGAACGCCTCGCCGTTGCTCGGCAGCATGGCGAAGACAACCGCCGCCGCGACCCAGGGAACGACCTTTTTATGATTTTTCATAATTTCTCCTTCGTAATTTCTGAAGTGCAAGCGGCGTGCCTCCGCGGAAATCACGCGACTATTCAAAATGAATTTCCGCAACCCGCGGAATTCACGCGTGTTGGGATTTTTACGCGGACGGTCTTGCGATTTTTAAAATGATAAAATTATCAACGTGAGAACGATTTTGATAAATGCCGGCTTATTCGAACTTCGAAGTTTCGATGGAGAGTCTCTCCAATTCCCGCCGGCTTCGCTCGATGCGCTTCGTCAGAACGGCAATCCTCTCCTGAAGCCGGTTGATTTCGGAATCACAGGCCTCCGGAACGACATCTTCGGGTCGGATTTCGGCGATTGATTCCTCCAGCAGTACCAGGCTTCGCAGCCTGGCGATGAGTAAGGAAACCCGGCTCTCATCCTCCGACAGGCGCCTGACGAGGGGATGCATGGCCTTCTCTTCGGCATACTGAAGGACTTCGACGTAATCCTCTTGCTTCGCCCTCCAGGTTCCGGCGTTCGATCCGGGCTGAGTCTCCCCGTAGCCGTAAGGGAACATGTGCAGGTCGCCTCCATGGAGCGACCTCCGGTGATGCTCTCGGATGGCCGCGTTCATGTTCACGCGCCGCAGGTCCTTGCGCACGGCGTTCAGCGCCAGAACGATTCTGGGATACCGGCCGCTGCCCTTCGACTCGACGTCCTCCGCTTTCGCGAGCGTGTCCCGCTCGAATTCCAACCGGGACCTTTCGGTTCGCAACTCCTCGATGCTGAAGCTCTCGTAAGTTTTCGCCGCGGCTTCGCCGGCCCTTTCCCTTTTTCTGTGAACGGACATGCCGATGAGGGTCGCCGCCGTCGAAAACAAGGAGACGGCGACACCCGCGACGGAGGGATGCCCCTGAACCAGCATTTCGAAAATGATCGGCGCGGGCCCGACCGTCGCAAACAAGGATGCGGCGGGCGCAACAGCGAGGCCTTCCCCGTCAAGCGGCCGGCATGAGGAGAATCCCGCCCAGAGGCGGGAGAGCGACAGTATGTTCATGGAGCCTCCCTAGGTCCTTTTTATCGTCCGAACCATGGCCCCGTTGCGCCGCTCCGCCGCGAAGAGCGCAATTTTAAGAGATTGTCTATTATTGGCAAACCTTGACGACGTCGGAAATCGTGTCTTTCAAAAAATCCTGGGGAGCGTTCATCATCGGCGTCGGGGTGGGGACGTGCCCCTGAATGATGAGATCCGGGCTGTTCGCTCCTCCCACGTCCGTCACCGGCATGGGCGCGTTGGGATTGTAAGGGACCTCGTCCGAGGCCTCGCAAGCCGGACTCAACTTGCCGTTGTTGTCGACTTTGATGACGACGATGTCGTCGTCCACACCGGGACCGTATCCCTTCGGAGTCGCGGTCGCCACCATGACCCAGCCGGAATCGGCCGTTTTGAGCGCCGCCGCCGGATTGAGGTCGTAATCCGACATTCCGTAATTGCGGTCCCATTGGACGCTGGCGTCCGTCTTGAGCAGCGACAGGAAGATCACGTTCTTCTTGTGACCGAACACCATCATCCCGTTGAAAGTCGGATACACGGCATGAGCCGATTCCTCATCTTGGTAATCCATGGGATCCGGAATCGAGTCCAACATCTTCACCCACTCGACTTCGCCGTAATAATCGACCTTGGTAAGCGTCATGTGGTCGTCGTCGATGTCCGCTCCGTAGGAGTTCGAATTGGCAAGAATGAGATACCCTTGATCCGGAGTCTCCACCGTTCCCACGGAATAATCGTTGCGCAGGCCGCCGTAACGCTTCTCCCACTCCACGCCTCCGCTCGGATTGAGCTTCACCAAACGCGTACCCGCTCCATAGCCGTGTTCCGGATCTTGCACTCCGGCCGCCGCGGATAAGAGCTGCCCGCCGTCGGACGTCGGCATCAGGGAAATGCGCCACGGCGCGCCGGCCCCCACGGGAGCCACGCCTTTCGGGTAACTTCGCCCCCACAAGGCCGCGCCGTCCTTGTTGATTTTGACGAGCATGGGAGCGCGCATCCCGCCCGCGTCCGTCGTCGCGTAACCGACCAGAATGACGTCTCCGTTGTCCAATTCCATGAGCTGACGAAATCCCACCTCGACCGCCCCGACGAAGAGAATCTTTTTCCACAGCAACGCCCCGTTCTCGTCGGCTTTCGCGATCCATACGTCCTTCCCTTCGTCGTTGGACAGGGAGTTCGTCGTTCCCGCCATGAGGAAGGCGTTATCCTGAGTACGGATCATGGGCCCCGTGAAATCGTCCTTGCTCCAACCGAATTTCTTCTGCCAAACGACGCCCCCATCGCTGTCCAGCCGGACCAGCCAAACGTCCGTTTCCTTGGCGTTGAAGGAGGTCGTGCTGCCCAGGATCACATAGCCGTTGTCGTCCGTCTGAGCGACGGCGCTGACGCGCTCCTCATGGGGGCCTCCCAGGTGAACCACCCACTGCTTCATCTCGACGACCTTGGTGTAGTCCTTCATCTGGATTTTGGGGATGGAACGGACCGAATTCAACCAGGGCGACTGTACGGCGGCGAAAGCGGAATGCGCCGCGAGACAGAGCAGAAGCGAGAGCACCGACTTGAAAGAAGCGAGTTTCATAGGATCTCCTTTAGGCCTAGCTCGACCCCGATTTTTTGGACGTTGTCGCCTGGATGAAACGGTCCGTCAGAACCCGGCCGGCGATGTCCTCCGTGTGGCTGAGCGTCCCGCTCATGTCCGCGTCGAGACGGTCGACCTCTCCTTCCACGTTGCCGCCGTCTTTTCCCTTCCCGGAGACGTCCAACTTGACGGTCATCTCCCGTTCGTACCGGTCGAGCTGCGCGAAAATATCGCGTGCGGCCTTGTCGCTGATCCTTGCGTGATTCGGCATAGAGCCCCCTTGGACGGATCTCATTGCAAGGAGCGAGCCAGGGAATAGCTTCGAAATAGGCTGTTATTTCGAAGACATAGAAGCGACTTGGAGAGAGAGCTTTTTTCAAATACTACAAATTGCGCAAACTGCTGAAATCAAAGTGCGTTCACGAAAGCCAGGGCCCCGTCAGGCCGGCAAAGGATGTTGGGATTCATGGGCGACGGATCGGCGAGGATCGCCTTTTGTTGATTCTTTTGCCTCGGGAGACGCGAGATTTTTCAGGATGAATGTGACTTACAAACCGAGGGGAAGCTGTGGCTTCGTAAACTGCATTTTTTGCAGGCAGGCCGGCGCGGTTTCGATGGAGCCCGTTTGCTCGAGGAAATTGCGGACTATGAAGGAATCCTTCGGCAGGCAGAAGTCCTTGTTGCAAGGTTTCCCGGGAAGTTCGTCCTTGGCAGGCTGGTCTTCGGAAGACTCGGAAGGCAACGAAGGGAAGGGAATCGAGGGCGATGAGGGAAGCGAGAGTGTGACGACAAAAAGTTGTATGGCCGCCAGATCCGGGGCCGTTATGATGAGGTCGAAGACGCCGCCCTCCCCGATCGTGTCTTCCTCGAACCGGCCTTCCCCTCCCGCCTCGAAGACGACGCGCAGGCGCTTGCCCTGACAAGATTCGCAGGGAGACTCGGAGGTCTCGAAGGGCGTCTCTTTCCTGAGGAAAACCTGTCCTTTAAGGCGAGCGCGATATCCGGCGGGGTTTTCGAAGCGGCAAAGGACCTCCATCGTCCCCCGGACCGTGTTTTTGGCCTCTTCGGTCACGTCCGGGTCCGGGGCGGCGACGGTGCCTTGATGGGGTTTGATCTGGTCTTGGACCGCCGCGTCGTCGGTGCGGGCGACCGTGTCCGAGAAGCCCTCAGGCCCGCCGGTCACCCCAGAATTGGAAAGGCAGGCGGGCAAGGCCAAGCCCAACAGAAAGACGGCCGGAATCCATCGCCTGATGCCCATAGACCTCATGTAACGCCAGTTTACTGTATCGGCGCCCGAAGGGCACGCGTTTCCGGGAGGGGAGAAAGGGGCTGGATTTCTTAAGCTTGCCTAGGTTTGGAAATACCGGCTCAGCATTTCCTTCAAGTCCGGATGGTTTTCCCTCTCGTACACGAAGCCCCGGAAGGTCAGGCGCGACGGCGCCGGCTGGTCCAGGCCGGCCAGGGCTTGGACGTAGAGACGATGCGCCAGATCGGCGACCTGGATGGGACGGACGAGGCCCTTTTCGATGCGGCCTTCCAGCCGTTTCAGGCATTCGCGGAACGATTCGATCAGCCGGACCCGGTCGATTTCCACGCGGCCTCGGTTTTCGATGCCGGCCTTTTTGATCAAATCCATGATCTCCGGGTCCGCGGTGCGCCCCGCCGTCCTCTGCGTGAAGGTCACGAGAGCGGGCCGCCGCTCGTTCCCGGAAAGCGTTTCGCAATAGAGGCGGTGGGCGTTCACGGCGATCGTTCGCGGGTGGAGATTCTTTTCCTCCGACCGCTTCGCGTCCTCGACCGCCTTCCGGAACGACTCCATCAGCCGCGCCCGGTCGATCTTCGACGCTTTCAGGAGCCCGGCCTCTTCCGCCAGGGAGACGATTTCGGGATTCCTTCGCGATCCCAAAAGGTAGGCGCGGAACGTCCAGTGGGACGGGGCCCGGGCCTCGGGCGGCAATCCCGCCGCATAAAGGGCGCGGGCCCGGTTCGCCAAGGCCGTCATCGTCGTTTTTCCGGCGGCGCCCCCCTCCGCAAGTTCTGCAAGGGCCGACCGAAAGGCATCCAAAACACGTTGTTTGTCCAGCATGAAGCATAACAGGAGCAAGCAACATGCCAGAAGTATGTCTTATGATTACAATAACTTACGTCGAATGACGTTCGTGAAAATTTGAAATTTGTACTTTTTGCAACAAGGTTACCGGATCAGGGAACAGCCCCCGAGGGAGCCGGAGCCGGTGCCGCCGCCCGAAGAACCCTCGACGCAGTCGTCTCCCTGCTGGCAGGTGACGCCCAACTCGGTGCCGGCGGATTCGGTGAAGGTGTTCGACGAGGTGAAGGACGCGAACTGCGGGGGCGCGAGCTCTCCCCCGGAGGCGCGGCACGGGGTGTAGCCCGACGCGCCGGTGGCCGTGGAGTCCAGGGGCTCGAAATCGAGGGTGTAGGTGGCGCCGGAGGTGAGTCCCACGATGACGAAATCGCCGTTGGCGGAGCCGGGCGTAGCGAAGTCGCCGGATAAGGCGGAGATCGCGTCGACCTTGGGATTGGCCACGTTCCTCGCCACGATGTTGGCGCACTGGATCTCCT
This sequence comes from bacterium, assembly GCA_036274695.1. GTDB lineage: Bacteria > UBA10199 > UBA10199 > JACPAL01 > DASUFF01. The sequence goes on from DASUFF010000047.1 coordinate 23,314, forward strand.
TAGAACCCGAGGCATTGAAGGCGGTGCCGTTGATGGACCACGTCGTCGCCTCGAAGTTCGAGGAGGGATAGAGCTGGGCCAGACCCGCGCGGTCGTCCTTCTCGGGCGTCTTGAAGTTGGCGCCGTTGCCGACCAGGAAACGGGGGTACATCGTCGTGATCAGGTTGTCGTTCACATCGTCGTCGTCGGTGGCCTCGTCCAAGTTAACCTGGGAATGATCGAGCCCCAGGAAATGGCCGATCTCGTGCACGATGAAGGAGGTGAAATCGTCGTCCGTGAAGCTCAAGCCGATATTCCCGCAATCGGGCTGGAGCTCAACGCCGTTCAAACAGGCGGCGTTGAACACGGCCTCCCCCTTCACCGCTGCGCCCGAGGACGGGTCCGAACCGATGATGGAGGCGAAGCCCAACGTGGTGAACTTGGCCGCCATGCCGAAGAAATCGGCGACGATCGTGCCGTCCTCGTCGATGACGAGGGGGTTGGTGCCGTCCTCCAGGTTGGATTCGTCGGGGCAGGAGATCGAATCGAAGAAGAAATCGCAGACGTTGCCGGCGTTCACGGGGACCCCGAGGTCATGCAGGTCGAAGCCGACGTCGGCCTCCGAGATCCCTTCCCATTCGGAGAGCGCCTCGTCCACCAGGGAACCGACGTCCTTGCCGCGGACGTCCAGGTCGGACTCTAAGTCCAAACGCACCGGCATCGAGGGCCATTTGACGGCCTTGCCGCCGGACGTGACGTTCCGGGGTCCGATCGCCCACGCGGAGGAACAGAGCAAGATCATCGAAACCGCTGCCAAAGCCGTGCGTCGCATCATCATGAGATCCGTCCTTTAAAAGATTCGATATTAAGGAGTCGCCAGTTTCTTCACCAGGGAGACGAAGGCGTCGTAAGGGAGGGCCTGCCCATTCGTCTTCATCAGGCCCTTGTCCGCGGAGGTCAGCGACAGCGTCTTGATCTTCGGGCTCTTGTCCGCGCCGATGAAGAGGCCGCGGTTGCCGGCCCCGTTCACCACCGTCTTGGACGCACCCGTTCCGGAAACCGTGAACTTACCCTGCCCCAGCCCCACCGGCGCCGTGATGCCGGAACCGCCGACGGCGCTTAAGAAGACGATCGACTCTTCGCCGACCTGATAGTGCGGGAGATCGCGGTCCAAACTCTGGATCTGCACGTCGGTCGGCGCCTCCAATCCGGCCGCGCTTTCGACGAAGCCCAACTGGCGGAAGGTCACCTGCTTCTCGGGTTCGCCCTTCAAGGTTTGCAGGACGTCGAAGGTGACCTTTTGAACGGTCCGTCCCTTGGCGTCCTTTTCCTGCGCCACGTCCACGCAGCGGCCGACGAAGACCTTTTCCGAGAGGCCGGTCAGTTGCTCCAGGTTCAACTGAAGCACCGTGAGCGCCCAGGCCGGAGCGGAAAGCGCCAACGCGACGGCCGCCAACCAAAGAGATCTCTTCATGAATTCCTCCGAAAGCGAAACGATACTACCTTTTCCGACCCGTCCGAGCAATCACCTTGTGTTCCCTCGAAAACATCCTGTAATCATCCGAATACGGAGAATTCGAATGGGCTTCCAATGCGGCATCGTCGGTCTTCCCAACGTCGGCAAATCCACCATTTTCAACGCCTTGACGGCGGCGGGGGCGGCGGCGGCCAACTACCCTTTTTGCACCATCGAACCGAACGTCGGCATCGTCGCCCTTCCCGACGACCGGCTCGATAAGATCGCGGCGATCTTCAAGCCGGAAAAAATCCTGCCCACGTCGGTGGAATTCGTGGACATCGCCGGCTTGGTCAAGGGCGCGTCCAAGGGCGAGGGCCTCGGCAACCAGTTCTTGGGCCACATCCGCAGCGTCGACGCCATCGCCCACGTGGTGCGCTGCTTCGACGACCCCGACGTCGTGCACGTCCACGGCGGGGTCGATCCCCTGCGCGACATCGAGGTCATCGACACGGAGCTGGCCCTGGCCGACCTGGATTCCGTCACCAAGGCCGTCGCCAAGGTGGAAAAGAAGGCCAAGGCCGGCGACGCCGAATCGCTCAAGCTCCTGGAGATTTATAAGAAGCTGGAGAAGCAGCTCAACGACGGCAAGCCGGCGCGCGCCCTCGCCCTTCCTCCGGAGGAGAGGGAACTCGTCAAAGATTTGTTCCTGCTCACGAACAAGCCGGTTTTGTATGTGGCCAACGTGGCGGAAGGCGAGATCCACAAGACCTCGCCCGCTCTTGAATCATTGAAAGCGCACGCCAAGAAGGAAGGCGCGGAGGTCGTCGTCTTGAGCGGGAAGATCGAATCGGAGATTTCCGAGCTTTCGACGGAAGAACGAAAGACCTTCCTGCAGGACTTGGGGTTGAAGGAGTCCGGTTTGGATCAGATGGCGCGCGCCGGCTACAAGCTCCTGGGGCTCAACACCTATTTCACCGCCGGCCCCAAGGAAGTCCGCGCCTGGACGATCCCCCAGGGCACCAAGGCACCGGGCGCCGCGGGAGTCATTCATTCCGATTTCGAGAAGGGATTCATCCGCGCGGAGTGCTATCACTTCGACGACCTCATGGCTTTGGGCTCGGAAGCGAAGGTGAAGGAAGCCGGCAAGATGCGGCTGGAAGGCAAGGACTACGTGGTGCGCGACGGCGACGTGCTCTTTTTCCGCTTCAATGTTTGATCAAACCCTGATCCACGATCCAAGGCCATAGGAAGATAGCCGACTCGATCGTCGTCCGGTGCCCCTGCCGGATCAACCGCTGCCTCTTGAACGCCAGGCGTTCCCGGAAACGGGCGATGTCCAGGGCGGACGCGGATGGATCGACGTCCATCTCCCGACTCTTCGCCAGGATCCGGACGGCCTCCCAAACCGGCTGAGCGATCTTTTCCAGGTCCCAGCGTTGGTTCAGCAGGGCGGACGAGGCGCGCGAGTCCGTCTTTCTCAAAGAAACGCTTTCGACGAGGAGACCGCTTCTCAGGGCGCTCTCCGGATACGCCGTCGTCTCGTAGACCAGGCCCCGGGCGCGCAAGAACTCGGCCTCGTCGTGGCCCAGGACGTCGGGTTCGTGGCCCGGGATCATCTCGCCCGTCGCCAGGAAGAAGGCCTCGCCGCCGGAATTGAGGGAATCGACGATCCGCCCCAACGCGAGCCTTTGGTCGACCGCGTAGGAGCTGCCGAAGATCGAGAAGACCAAGTCGTAACCTACGGGAAGCCGGTGCGTGTCCAGGTTGCCGATGAAGAGGTTGTCGAACGCGTGCCAGTTCTCGGGGGCGACGGCGTCGTTCAGGGCGAAGGAATCGATCGAAACGAATTCCCCGAAAACGTCTTTTAAATCGCTCTCCAACCGTCCGACGCCGGGGCCGATGGTCAGGATCTTCAAGGGCGCGGCACGGTAGACGGAAGAAACGCCGAGGCGGGCCTGCACCTTCGCTTCGATCTTGCCGAAGGGAGCCGCCTCCGCCCAGGTCGAGGACGCCGCCAGCCCGCGATCCGTGCGGTACGCCTCCAGCCGCTCGCGGCCGCGGTCGAGCTCGGCGAGTTTCTTTTGGACCTGGAGGATCTTCCGGTCCGGTTCGCGGTCGGCTTCGGCGGCCCGCACGCGGGGGCCCGGGTCCGTTTTGGCCGAAGGCGCCGCGGCCGCGGGGAAGAACGAAGCCTTCGTCAGGATCTTGGAAGGGACGCGTTTCAACAGAATCGACAACCCCTCCGATGGAACGGATCGATGACCGAAGATCATCGTCATTTTCGTATCTCGATAAACGGCCAAGGCCGGCAAAAATCCCGGCGTGTCGGCGAGGATCGCCCCCTCCTGCCTTTCGACGATTCGAAGCTGATGAAAATTCCGCCCGTCCGCGCTCACGAAAAGAGGATTCGCCAGAGCGATGCCGTCTTTCGAGCGGGACAGTTCGGCCGCCCACAACGCCTGACCCGCCGCCTCGGCATGAAAGAGCCGGGCGCCGGAGAGATGGTTCGCGACGTCGAGCGGAGACGCCGCCGGGGACAAAGGGAGTCGGGCGAGCGAGGCGGCGAGGTTGAGCATGGACGGGCTTCCGAATTAGGCCTTTCCGCCCTGGTCCTTCCCGTCTTCGTGCTTGTGAAGGAGCCAAAAGATACCGCCGCCGGTGAGCAGGATGATGAGAGAGAGTCCGATAAAACTGAACGTCAGCACCTCCTCGCGGCTGAACCGGTCCCCGGTGGAAACGAGGGGACGCGCATCCGTCGTGACGGACGGGCTGGGAGCCGCCGCCCCGGGGGACAGGGCGTACGGACGGACCGGCGCGGGGCGGTAGACGCTGGATTCGGGGACTGCCGGCGCATAGGGCGAGGCCGTAGAGCCCACGGGTTGCGCCAAGGCCGTCGTGGACAGGGTGGTGAGGCCGACGGCCATACCAAGGGTCGTGACCCCACTAAAACGAGCCATGGTTGACGCAAACATGAATCCTCCTTGAATTTCGAGGGCTTCCGCAGGGTTTCTCAAGCCCTCTTCGCCGGTTTTTAAAAAAAGTTGCTGTTCAATATTAAATCACTTTTAAGGACAACTTTTCATCCATATAGACGATGGGAGTCCCAGCGTATGACGACACTCCCGTCGCTTTTAGCCGGCCTTCCGGCCACAACGGCCCTGCCGCTTCTTCCCACGCAAGCGACGGCCATCCCCCTTTATTCGGCCCTCGTGGACGGCGCCCCGGTCTCGGTCGTCGTCTTGCGGGAAACCGCCGCTGCGGACTCCCGTTTTTTCATGAGCGCGGAGCCTTCGGTCTTCCACGAATTGGCCCGGGCCGACGCCGTTTACCGCCACGACACGCCCGGCTTTCTGCCCATCCTGACCCGAACGCCCGGCTTGGTCTCCATGGCGGTGCTCGACAACGAGCACTCGGTGACGCTGTTAAAGAACGATCCCGATCGCGCGGACCGTCTGCAAACCTACTCCTTCTTAAGGAATAAAAACCTCCCGGCAAACGCCGCCCTCTTCGTTTTCCCCGACGGCGAAACGCCGGCCTTCGAAGGAGGGCTCGCCCGGTGGTGGGGCAAGATGGCGGCGCGAGAAAAGCCGACCTTCCAGATCCCGGCGGCGGACTTGTCCCACGTCGTGGGCCGCATCGCGCACAAGATCAACAACGGCATGTCCCCCATCTTAAGCTATGCCGATATGATGGAGCCGGGCCTGTCCGGGCTGATGTCCTTCTTCGACGTGCTGGCAAAATCCGAGGCCGTAAGCCGGGCGATGACCGAGGAACTCCGGCGCCTCCCGGAAATGAGGGAGGCCTTGGACGATCTCTCCGCATTCCTTCCTCCCTCCCCCGTCACGGACGAAAACCCCCTGGGGCTTTTGCGCGCCGTGATCGAGGATTTGCGGCAGCAGAGCGTGGACATTGCGGGCAGCAGCGAACAGGTCATCTCCTTCGTCCGGACCGTTCAGAGCCGCATCCCGCTCGAAGTCCCCATCGGCGCGGCGGACGCCAGGGAACTCATGCGGGAATGCGAGGAAGGCCCAGAGCCGGCGCCCGCCGCCGAACCTGCGCCCGTCGCGGCCGCGACCGCCGTCGCGCCCAAAGACCCGACGACGATCGACGCCCCGCTCCTTCTCGTGGACGACCAGGAGGACGTGCGCCACATGCTGGTCACCCTGCTCTCCCGAAAAGGCTTTACGAACATCGTCGCGGCCGCCTCCCTGACCCAGGCCCTCGAGGAAGCGGACAAGATCCCCGACCTCGGCGTGCTCCTGACCGACTTCAACCTGTCCGAGACGGAAACGGGCCTCGACCTCGCGCGCCGCCTCAGGAAACGTCTCCCCAACCTGCGCGTCGTCCTCATCACCGGAAACGGGGGGGGATTGAACGAGCAATTGACCGCCGAGGAGACCGTCGCCTTCGACCGGTTTTGCAAGCCCTTTGACACAGGCGCCCTGATCACCCGCCTTCGCCGCCGTTTCGAAGAAACCTTTTCCTCCAGCGGCCGATGAGGCGGAAATGTCCACCATTCCGCCCCTCAACCTGACCCTGCTCCAACAAATGACGATCCTGACCTCGGGACTCAAGGCGGGCCTGCCCGCCGAGACCCTGTTTCAGACGCTCACGGACTTTTCGGAAGGCCTCTCCCCGGAGGAAGGCGCCCTCTTGAGACAGATGGGGAACGATTTGCAGAACTTGGTCGACGGCCGGACGTCCACTCCGGAGGATCCCGCCCCTCTCTTGAGGGAATTGACCCGCGTCGTCAACCATCAGATCCGCAACGCCCAAACCGTCACCACGGCCCACCTGCAGACCGGCGAAATGGACTTGGACGACCTCGCCCCGGTTCTCGCCGCGATGGGCGACACCCGCGGCATGGAACTTTTGGAACAGGTCCGAGACCGCATGAAACGCGCCCGGGAAGGAATCCTGCGCGCCTCCGGCTTTCTGGATGCGATGGAAGAACTGAACGCCCCGTTGCCGGTGGGAAGCGATCCTACCCGCATCCTCCAATCCAGGATCTCCTCCCTGATGGCCTGGAAACCGGAAACCCCCAAGACGACGACCGACGCTCGCCCGGCTCTCAAACCGGGGACCCGCGTGCCCCTCCTCTACGTGGAGGACGATCCGGACGCCGGTGAATTGGTGGCCCTCTTCTTGGAGGGCCTTGATTTCGTCGCATCGGTGAACCGCTGCACGAGTTTCGCGGGCGCCCTCCAGGTTTTCTCGGAAGCGCCGGCCCCCATCCTGGTGACGGATTATCATCTCGAAGGCGCGGAAACCGGCCTGGACTTGTCCCGCGAGCTGCGCCGCCGGAATCCGGGTCTGAAGACCATCATCACTTCGGGGAGTTTGGACGAGCTGGACGCTCAGCTGACCGCCGAGGAAAAGAGGGACATCCTCCGGATCGCCAAGCCCTTCGATCTCAATTCCATCGAAAACGGGTTGGCGGAAACGATCGCGGCCCTCGCGCCTCAGTAATCCTTTTCCAGGATGAATTCCTGCTGCAGGGCCGCATTGTAGTAGCGGATCTCGCGGAACCAATCGAGGCTGGCCTTCTCGGGCAGGAGCAGATCGAAGGTCGAACTGTAGTTGACGGGTACGATCTCCGGATAGTCGATCAGCGAGCGCATCTTTTCCGGCATTTCCCGCCACAGCACCCGGTCTTTAAGCCGGAGGCTGTTGACCGCCGGGTACTTCTTCCCCTTCTCACCGATCACCACCCACTTGTCGGTCTTGGCGTCCATGATGACGTTGCGGAGCGACATGTTGCGGATGATGACGGGCAGGAGCTTGTAGCCGGCGATCAGGTTGTCCAGACGCGGGTCGTAGTTGGCGTCGATCGAGATCGAATAGGTGGGGATGATCCGTCCGGCCACCGCCTGGATCTTTTCGTTCTTTTTTGGCTTCGCCTTGCCCTTGAAAGGAACGCAGGCCGAAAAGGCCAAGGCGAAGATGACCAGGAGCAGGACGGTTTTGTTGCGTGTCATGGCCACAGGTCTTCTCACAATCCGTTGATCTTTTCCACAAAATGACAGGAGGCCCACTGGCCGGTCCTCCACTCCTTCAATTCCGGCTCGTCGACCTTGCACTTCGCCTCCGCGAAGGGGCAACGCGTGTGGAAGGAACAGCCCGGAGGCGGGTTGATGGGCGACGGGATTTCTCCCGACAGGATGATCTTCGCCCGCTTCGTCTTCGGGTCCGGAACGGGAACGGCCGCGATCAGCGCCTGCGTGTAGGGATGCAGGGGCTTGGCCATCGCCTCGCGCGGCCCGGTTTCGACGATCTTGCCCAAGTACATCACCGCGACCCGGCGGCTCAAGTAATTCACCATCTTCAGGTCGTGCGAGATGAAGAGGTAGCTCATGCCGTACTGTTTCTGAAGGTCCTGCAACAGGTTCACGATCTGGGCGGAGACGGAGACGTCCAGGGCCGAGACCGGCTCGTCGGCGACGATCAACTTGGGCCGAAGCGCGATCGCCCGCGCGATCCCGATGCGCTGACGCTGGCCGCCGGAGAACTCGTGCGGATAGCGGTCGTAGACCGAAGGCGAGAGCCCCACCTCCTGCAACAGCGCCCCCACCCGCCCGCGCTTGCTTGCAGACGTCACCTCGCCGTGAATCACCAAGGGCTCGGCGATGATCTCCCCCACCCTCATTCGCGGGTTGAGCGAGGAATACGGGTCTTGGAAGATCATCTGAATCTTCCGCCGAAACGGCCGGAGGCCGTTCCCTTTCAGCGGCGCGATGTCGGTTTGCTCGAAGGCGATCTCTCCGGCATCGGGCTGAACGAGGCGGGCGACCATCCGGGCGACGGTGGTCTTGCCGCAGCCGGATTCTCCGACGAGGCCTAAGGTCTCCCCCGCGCCGACGGCGAAGCTCACGCCGCTGACCGCCTTCACCCAGTTGGAGACGCGCGAGAAGAAGCCGCCCCGCACGGGGAAACGTTTCACCAGCCCGGAAACTCGAAGAAGCTCTCCGTTCATGCGCCCTCGTTATAAGGAAAGAAACACCGGGCCTCGCGGCCTCCTCCGCCGGAGGCGGATTCCAGCTTCGGGTCTTCCCGGCGGCAACGGTCCTGAACCTTTTCGCAGCGGTCTTGATACGAGCAGCCCCGCGGCAGGTCGGCCAAGTCCGGGACGGTCCCGGGGATGGTCTGCAGGCGCCCCTCCGTCTTCAGGGTCGGCAAGGCCTTGAGCAAGGCGCGCGTATAGGGATGACGGGGCGCCGCGAACAGGTCCTTCGTGGGACCCGTCTCCACAACCTTGCCGGCATACATGACGGCCACGGAGTCCACCGTCTCGGCGATGATGCCCAGATCGTGGGTGATCAAGATCAACGCCATCCTCAATTTTTCGCGGAGCTCGTTCAACAAGGCCAGCACCTGCGCCTGGATGGTGACGTCGAGGGCCGTGGTCGGCTCGTCGGCGATCAGCAGCTCCGGCCGGCAGGACAGGGCCATGGCGATCATCGCCCGCTGGCGCATGCCACCGGAGAGCTCATGGGGATAGGACGCCGCCACGCGGTCCGGATCGGGCACGCGCACGAGGGAGAGCGACTCGATCACCTTCGCCTTCCGGTCGCTGCGGGACAAACCCTTCTGATGCAGGGCGACGGCCTCTTCGATCTGGTTGCCGATGGTGAAAACGGGGTTGAGCGACGTCATCGGCTCCTGAAAGACCATGGCGATCCGGCCGCCGCGGACGTCGCGCAGCTTGTCTTGAGGAAGCGACAGGAGATCGACGGTTTCCTTCCCGCGCTGAAACAGGATGCGCCCGCCGACGATCCGGCCCGGCTCGGAGACGAGCCTTAAGATCGACAGCGCCGTCACCGACTTGCCGGAGCCCGATTCGCCGACGATGCCGAGCGTGCCGCCAGCCGGAATAGAAAGACTCACGCCGTCGACGGCCTTCACCACGCCATTCGACGTGAAGAAGTGGGTTTGCAAGTTATCGATCGTCAACAATGGATTCATGCGTTCCCTACATTAAATTTTCATGCGCGGATCGATCGCGTCCCTCAACCCTTCACCTACCAAATTGTAGGCCGTGATGCTCAAGAAAATGGCGAGCCCGGGAAAGAGAGCCAGCCACCAGGCGATGTCCATAAAGTCCCGGGACTGAGAGAGGATTTCGCCCCACGACGGCGTCGGAGGCTGGACGCCGAAACCCAGGAACGACAGGCTCGATTCGATCAGGATGGACGAGGCGATCCCGAACGTCGCCGAGACCAGCACCGGCGCCATGCTGTTGGGCAGGATGTGCCGGAAGATGATCCGCCCCGTGCCCGCTCCCACCAGCTTGCCGGCGGTCACGAAATCCTGGCCGCGGAGTTTTAAGAATTCGCCGCGCACGAGCCGGGCGATGCCCGGCCAACTCGTCACTCCGATGACCGCCATGATGTTGACCAACGACGGGCCGATGAAGGCCAGAACGGCCAGGATCAGGAAAAAGGTCGGGAAACACATCATGATCTCGATCAGGCGGGAGATGACGATGTCCGTCCATCCGCCGAAGTAGCCGGCGAGCGCTCCCAGGACGATCCCGATCGCCACATACAAAACGACGGAAATGAAGCCGACCGAGAGAGAGATCCGCGTGCCGTAGATCATGCGGGCCAAGACGTCCCTCCCCTCCTCGTCGGTCCCCAGCGGATGCGCGGACGAAGGGGCCAGAAGGATGGAGTCGAGATCGTAGGCCGTCGGAGAGCGCGGGGAAAGCGCCGGGGCCAGGAAGGCGACGGCGAAAAGAAGCAGGACCACGGCGAGACCGGCCACCGCGAGCTTGTTTTTGCAGAATTGGCGCCAGATTTCCGAAAAGTTCATAGCATCCCTACATTTTTTCGAACGAAATCCTCGGATCCACCACCACGTACAGAAGGTCGCTGATCAACAGGCTGACCAGCGTCAAAAAAGCGTCGATCGTCGTGATCGCCATGACCGTCGGGTAATCGCGCGACAGCACGGCCTCGAAGCCGAGCAAACCCATGCCCGGGATCGAGAAGATCTGCTCGACCACCACGCTTCCTCCGAGCATGGCCGGCAACAGCGTGGCCGACAGCGTGATGAACGGAATGAGGGAATTGCGGAGCGCGTGCTTGAAGATCACCTTTCCCTCGGACAAGCCCTTGGCGCGGGCCGTCCGGATGTAGTCCTGCCGGATCACCTCGAGCAATTGGGCGCGGGAGAAACGGGACAGGAAGGCGAACCCCCCGTAGGTCAAAACGATCACTGGCAAGACGAGATGCCACAGGACGTTGCCCGCGCGCCCCCACCACGGCAGGGCCGAAATCCCGTCCGAAGCGATTCCCGCCACCGGGAAAAGGTCCAGGTATTCGCCTCCGCCCAGGTAGATGATGAGCATCATCGCGATCCAGAAGGACGGAAGCGAATAAAGGATGAACTGCGCGAGCGTCAGGAATTTTTCCGTCAGGCTCTTCGGCCGCATCGCCGAATAGACACCCAGGGGAACGGAAATCAGATAAATGAGGAAGATCGAGACGGCGTTCAAGAGCAGCGTCACCGGAAGCGCATCCTTGATTTTGTCCCAGACCGGCCGGTGGTCCTTGTAGGAATCGCCGAAATCCAGCGTCGCCACGCGCTTGACCCAGAGCGCGTATTGCACGTGGAAGGGCTTGTCCAGACCGTAGAGCTTCTTGGTGGACTCGATGACTTCCCGGGAAATCGTCTCCGATTTGATCCCCTCCCCGCCCAACTGCTGGATCTTCATCGAAACGGGATTGCCCGGTGCGAGCTGGATGATCAAAAAGGTGATGAAGGTGATCCCCAACAGGGTGGGAATCAGCAGGAAGAACCGTTTTATGAGGTAGGCCGTCACGGGACGTCGATCCTCCACTCCAGCGTGTCCATTCCGGTCGGATACACCTTCACGTTCGTGAACCTCTTTTGCAGAGCGACCAGGGCGGGGCTCGCGAACAGGAAGGTATAGGGCTGTTCCTCGTCGACGAGCCGGTGGATCTCCCGGTTCATCGCCGCGCGTTTTTCGCGGTCGAACTCGGTCCGCCCGGCCTCGATGAGCGCGTCGACGCGCGCGCTTTTGAATCCCACGAAGTTCGACCCCTTCTCCGCCTGCGACGAATGCCAGACCTGATAGGGATCCTGGTCGAGGCCGAAAGTCCAGGACAGCGTGACGGCGTCGAAGTCGCGCTCGTCCAAGTTCTTGATGAAGACGGCCCACTCGATCCGCCGGATCTGCATGTCGATGCCCAGCTTCGACAGATCCTCCTTGAGGATGGTCGACAGCCGCTCCGCGAAGCGGCGCCCCGAAGGAATCAGGAACTCGAAGCGGAAGGGCTTGCCGTCCTTGTCGAGGATGCCGTCGCCGTCGCGGTCCTCCCAGCCGGCCTCCTTCAACAATTTCTTCGCGCCTTCCGGATCGTATCCGATCGGGGGCACGCTCTTGTCGTAATCCTTCCCCTGGAAATAGAACGGGCCCGTCACCACCTCGCCCAGGCCGAAATTAAGCTTTTCGAGGATCTGGGCCCGGTTGACCAGCATGGTCATGGCCCGGCGCACGCGTTTGTCGGAGAAATAGACGCTCCGCATGTTCCATCCGATGAAGCTGTAGCCCGGCGTGTAGAATTGGAACTTGTTGAACCGCTCCTTGAAGCTCGGCGTATCGGTCTGCCTCACCCACTGGATGGGCCGGAGCCCCGCGAAGTCGAGCTCGCCCTTCTTGAGGATCTGCAGGGCCACCGTATCCTCGGCGATCACCTCCATGCTGATCTTCTTGATGGCCGGCACCTTCTCGGGCAGCTTCCCGATCGCCCAGTAATTCTCGTTCTTTTCCAGGACGATCTTGCGCCCCGTCTCCCAGGCCACGAATTTGTAAGGTCCGTTGCCGACCGGCGCCCGGTTCTGGGAATGTTTGTTGAAATCCTCGCCGTTGTCGAACAGGTGTTTGGGAATGACGGGGATGCCCCCGCAAAATTCGAGCGCCAGGAAGTAAGGCTTCTTGTAGGTGAAGCGGACGGTCAGATCGTCCACCTTCTCCACTTTCTCGATGTCCTGGTAATACACGCGCAAGTGCGGGGCGTCGACCTTGGGGTCCATGATGCGCTCGTAGGAATAGACGACGTCGTCGGCCGTCACCGGCTTTCCGTCCTGCCATTGGATGCCAGGGCGCAGATGGAAGGTAAAATGGAGCTTGTCGGGGGAAACTTCCCACGACTCCGCCATCTTCGGCTTCCATTCCAGGGTTTCGTTGTCGCGTTCGATCAGCGAGTCGTAGATCAAAGACTCGATCCGCGAGGCGTAGGCATCGGTGGAGGTGATGGGGTTCAAGATGTCCGGCTCCGCGCCCAGGTGCCAGACGAGGGTCTCCGGATCCTTCGGCGCCTTATACTCGCAGGACGCGAGAACGGCGGCGAGAAGGACTGCCAGGAGGGGCAGGGTCGCCCTGCCCTTAATTCGCAAGTTCCGCTTCATCGGGAATCTTCAGTTCGAACGTTTTGTTTTCGACCTTTGGGTTGATCTCCAAATCCCGGTACTCCAGATCGATCTTGGCCTTGGTCCGGCTCTCCCCTTCCTTCCAAAGCCGCGCCGCCAACCGCGCGGGAAACGGGGGCCGGCCGCCTTCGCTCGCGTAGCCGTCGAAGGCCACCCGATAAACGGGCCGTCCCTCGGCGCTCAGCGCCGTATAGCTCTCCGGCACCAAGGCGCCCGCGCTGTCGACCACCTTCGCCTCCAGGCCGTCGGCCTTCACGACGTAGGCGCCCGGACCCGATTCGTAAACGCGGGGCGAATCGCCGCCGGTTTTACCGCCCAACGGGATTTTTCCCAAAAGAATTCCGATCAAGGTCTCCGGCGACAATCCGATGCCGGCGTAACGCCCCAAGGTCTCGGCGTCCGCCTCGCCCGCGAAATAGCGGGACGCCGCGGGCCACAAGACGGTCAAACGGCCGCGGTTCAACGCCAACTGGGATTGGGCGACGCCGAAGTCGGTCAACGTATCGATACGCGCCCGGTCGGGGGCCTCCACCACGAAGGCGGCCTCGCCGCGGCCGCCGAAGATGCCGGCTCCGTAACGGACGGAGGCCAGGCCCTTCAGGGACCTTAACCCCCCGTTTCTCTCCCGCAGCGCGCTCAACACGCGCGCCTTCGTCGCCTCGGGAACCTCGGGACCGACGCGAACGGCCTTCGTGGGCCCGGCGCAGGCGGCCGTTACAAAGATCAGGCCGACGATGGCGATCCTCCGCATCATGCGCCCATGTCCGTCAGTTTCTTCTTCACGCGCTCGAGGTCCTTGGCGGCCTCCGCGTCGCCCGACGCCGCCCTTTTCTGCAGGATCGCCACCGCCTCCCGGAAGTATCTGACGGCCTTCGGCCGGTCGTTCTTCTTCAGCCATACGTCTCCCATGTGCTCCGTGATCGTCGGCTCGTTCGGAACCAGGGCGTAGGCCCTTTGGATCTGGGCCAGGGCCTCGTCCCAATCCCCCCGCTGGTAATACGCCCAGCCTAAGCTGTCGGTGATGAACCCGTCGCCCGGCTTGAGCGCCACGGCCTGCTTGAGCAGGGAGAGGGCCTCGTCGAGACGGACGCCGCGGTCGGCGAAGGAGTAGCCCAGGTAATTGAGGGCGCCGGGATTTTTGGGGTTGAGCCGGAGCACCTCCCGCATGGCCGCCACCATGTCGTCGAAACGCCCGGCCTTGTCGTACATCACGCCCAGGTCGTACCAGAGCGTCTCCTTATCCGGACTTTTCTTCACGCCCGTCTTCAGGACCTCGATGGCGCGGTCGTAGTCCGGACGGTCCCGGTAGATCTCGGAGAGGTATTCGTAGAACGGGCCGACGCGGGGCTTTTTCCGGATCGCGTCCTCCATGATGCGGACGGCGCCCGCCTCGTCTTTCTGGCGGAGCTTGAGAAAGGCCAGGTGCAGGCGCGCGTCCTTGTAGAACTGGGAGGAAACGGCCACCTTCTCGAACTCGGCCGCGGCCTCGTCGTCCTTCTTCAGGTTCTCCTGGATGACGCCCATGTAATAGCCGAGCCGATCGTCGTCCGGATACGCCGCCTTCAGCTCTTGGAACTTCTCCACCGCTTTTTCGAACTGCTTCTGCTCGTAATAAATGAGGGCGACCTTCAGCTTCAGATTGACGTCGTTGGGCGCGAGGGCCTCCAGGCGCGTGAAGGCCTCCAGCGCCCTCGCGTCGTCCTTGCGCGCCACGTACAGCTCCGCCAGGGCCGAGAGGGCCTTGGCGTTGGACGGGTCCATTTCGACCACGCGCTGATAGGCATTGATGGCTCGCGCGGGATCCTTGAGGAAGTTCTGGGCGATCCAGGCCTCGTAGAAGACGGGCAGGATGTTTTCGGGATCCTCCCGCTGCCAGGCGATCGATTGGGCGAGGGCGGGCCGGTACTGTTTCGCGGCGACGTGGGTCTCGATGAGCAGCGTGTTGGCGTCCTCGGAGGCCGGGTCCGCCGCCAGTGCCTTCTTATAGGACGCCGTAGCGCACGGGTGACGGTCTTGGGCTTGGCAGATCTTGCCCATGAGGATGTTGGCGTCCCGGTCGGCGGCGTCGATGCTTAAGGATTGTTGCACGTCCGTCTCGGCCTTGGGCAGGTCGCCCATGGCGGCTTCCAAAAACGCCTTCTTGTACCAGAGACGGGCGGCTCCGGGGTCCTTCCTCAGCGCTTCTTCGATATAGACCAAGGCCTTGGCGGGATTGTTCTTGCGGATCTCGAGCTCGGATAACAGGTAGTTATAGGAGGGGTTGTGCCCCTTGCCGGGGTTCGGCGTCTTGGTCGTAACGCGGGACGTCGCGCAACCCGCCCCGCACAAA
Organism: bacterium; assembly: GCA_036274695.1. GTDB lineage: Bacteria > UBA10199 > UBA10199 > JACPAL01 > DASUFF01. The sequence continues at coordinate 38,535 of DASUFF010000047.1, forward strand.
AGAAGGGCGACCAAGCCCCCCGTTACGAGGCGGCCAGTCCCCACAAATCGGTTCCCCACAAGGCCAAACTAATCGGAATCACACAGAAAGACAATTGGCATCCTCGTTGCACTTTTGGCCCTCACATGAAAAAAATCCATACCTTGGCCCTCCTGACCTTAGTCTTGGCCTCGACCTCCGCCGGCTGCGGCTTCCTGAAGGGCGGATCCGGCAACAAACCCGCGGTCGCCGCCGTCGAACCCGCCGAAGAGAACGCGGGCGCTACGGTGACGGTGACGCTGGAGAACTTCAACGACAAGCGCGACATCCTCTTATTCGGCGGCGTCCCGGTCCGAGTGACCGATCCCGCGGCCGTGGTTTCCGATCCCTCGTCCTCGAACACCGCGGCCTTCGCCGATAAGCGCGGCTCGAAGGAAACTCCCGATTTAACGGCTTATGCGGTCCAGGCCACCGTCACCCGTACGGTGACCGTGCCCAACTTGGACGGCGGCCCCGTGGCCCTGACCGTCCGCCGCGGCGATTACGAATCCGATTCCGTGACGTTCACCATCCTGTCGTCCAACTCGCTTCCCAAAGACGACGCCGCCTCGGCCGCCGAGGGCGACGCGGTCGCCGACACTGGAGACACCGGAGACGACATCGCCCCGACCGATCCGGGCGCCGGAGCCACGGGCGACGGCGACGATCAAGGCTCCGACATGGGCGACGCCGGCAACCCGCCCGCCGGCGAAGAGACGCCTCCGGCCGAAACGCCCCCGCCGCACGCAGCCTACGCGGCACTCTCGCAGGGTGCTTCCAGCTTCGGCCTTAACTACATCCGGTTGAACTGGAGCGTGGCCTACGTCGATTCCGCCTTCATCCGCATCCCTGTGAATTACTACTATGCCGACGTCATCTCCTTCGGTCAGTTCCACGGTTCCTCCGCCGGCCCCTTCCCCTTTGGTGCCTCGGACAACGAGGGCGGATTGCTGGAGAAGCTGGCGAGCTCGCTTTTGGACGACGATCACGGCAGCCTGCCCTTCAACTACTGCTCGGTGCCGATGCTCGGCCGCACGAACACGCCGCACCCCTGCTATACGTCGAACCCGAACGCGACGCACTTCAACTACGTCGATATTATGATCCCGCTGGCCTCCGGCGAGAAGGCCAAGGCCGGCACGTGGAAGTTCCGCCTGCCCGCCCGGGCGAACGTCTTCACGGTCTTCTACCGCGACTGGTCGAAGAACGTTCATCATCAAGATCTGAAGATCTCGAACCCCTTCTAAGACGCCCCCGTTTGCGCTAAGAGTCCCGGATGATCCGCCGGGTCTTGAAACGCGCGCTGAAACTGGGCCTCACCCTCTATCTGGGAGTCAAGCTCGTCTCGATCGGCGCCGTCGTCTGGTTCTGGTACGCCACGCCCGATCCGTCCGCCTTGAAGACCGCCGATCCCCAGACAACGAGCTTCATCCAGCATCGCTGCGCCGCCGGCGAGCCAGGCTGCACCCTCGTTTGGACGCCGCTGTCGAAGATGTCGCCCTTCGTGCCCCAGGCGGTGGTGCTGGCGGAGGACATCCGCTTCTTCCGCCACCGGGGCCTGGACTTCCACAGCCTGTGGGCGGCCTTAAGGCTCAATTGGAGGAGCGGCAAGGTCGTCTGGGGCGGGAGCACCTTGACCCAGCAATTGGCCAAAAACCTGTATCTGGGCTCGGAGAAGACCGTCGGGCGGAAGCTCCGGGAAATCGCCGTCACGTTGAAGCTCGAGCGGAAGCTGCCGAAGGAAAGAATCTTGGAGCTCTATCTCAACGTCGCCCAGTGGGGCCCGAACCTTTACGGCGTCACGAACGCCGCGCAGCACTTTTTCGGCAAGACGCCGGCAGAGCTGGGACCGCTGGAGGCGAGCTACTTGGCCTCCATCCTGCCCAACCCCGAGCACGCCGACGAACCGGCCTGGAAGGAAAAATTCGCCAACGTGGGCGCGAGACTCTTCGACGCCCTGCTGCAATCGTACCTGCCGCCCTTCCGCGTCACGGCGCGGGACGTCTTGGAGAACTGCCCCGATCTGCTGGACGCCGAGGCGGTCCGCGAAAACGATTACATCGTCGCCAAGATTTTCAGCAGTTTCTCCAACGACATCCTCTCCGGACGCGCCGCCCTGGTGTCCTCGAAAGACCTGTCGGAGCTCTTAAACGCCGAGGAAAACGCCTTCGTCGGAGACTTGTGGGAGAAGGTTCGGAAGCTGCGTCCCGTTCATGCAGTCGCCTGCCGCCGGGAGGACAAGGCGCCGGAGGACGCATTCGCCGCCATCGTTCAACCTTCGGCCCTCTACGGCCAGAGGACTTATTTCATTCCCAAGGCCGCGGAGAACGGCGTCGCCTCCGTCTTGAACGGCTCGCGACAGGCCGGCCGTTCGCTCATCGTCACGTCGGCCTACCGCGCCGGCGGCTATCAGACCTACCTCTTCCTGGCCACGCTCCGCCAAAACGGCTACTGCCTCTCGCGGACGGCGCGCGAGGTGGCCCTGCCGGAGGAGAGCGAGCATTCCTGCCTGGACACTCCGGCCGTCGACTTCGGCACGGTTTCCGAAGACGGGCCGTTCGAGAAGACGAAGGCCTTCGCCGACCTCTCCGCCCGCGCGCCCGACGCCGGTTTCCTCATGTCCTATCCGGAAGGAAACGCCGCCGGCATCCTCTACGAGCCCTGGCATTGGAAGTGGACCGGTAAGAATTAAGGGAGCGACAAGAAAATCAGGCACTCGCGGTTGCCCTTCGCCCCTTCGATCGGCGACCAGGCGCGGCCCTTGGGTTCGAAACCAAGCGCCCGCGCCGCCTCTTCGGCGTCCGCGACGGCCTTCTCGCGCAGCTCGTCCGACCGGACGACGCCCTTCTTCACGTGCTTCGGACCCAATTCAAACTGCGGCTTGACCAGGGCGATCACCCGGCCGCCGGCTTTGAGAAACATTTTTACGTTGGGCAGGACCTTCGAGAGCGAGATGAAGGAGACGTCGATGACGGTTAAGTCGATCTCTTCCGGAATCAAAGCCGGATCGATGTGCCGGAAGTTGGTCTTCTCGATCATGACCACGCGAGGGTCTTCACGTAGCCTCATGTGCAACTGCCCGTAACCGACGTCGACGGCGTAAACCTTCTTGGCGCCGCGCTGGAGGAGGCAGTCGGTGAAACCGCCGGTGGAGGCGCCGATGTCGAGACACACGAAACCTTCGGGCTCGACGCCGAATTCCTTCAGAGCGTGATCGAGCTTCAACCCGCCGCGCCCGACGAAGGGGAGTTTTTCCTTCACTTCGATGATTTCGTCTTCGGGCAGGAGTTGCCCGGCTTTTTCAATGCGTCCCTTGGAGGAAAAGACCTGTCCGGCCAAAAGAAGCGCCTGGGCCTCGTTGCGGGAGCCGGCCAAGCCCCGTTCCACCAAGAGGAGATCCGCCCTTTTTTTCATTAGGGGAAACTACGTTAAGAACGGAGCCTTTTGAAAGTCCGAACGAGGCGGCGATTACGCTTGGCCCCTTATCGTGGAACGGGTCGGTGGGACCGGCCGGGTGAGCGCGGCGAACCGCTTCAAAAGCGGGAGCGACTTCCCCTCGCGCAGCTCCCGGGTCTGCCTTGCCGTGGCGGCCGCCAAGGTTCCGGTCCCTTGCGACAAATGAGCCTCAAGAACACCGAGAACGATGTCGATGCCCAGAAAAACGGCGGCGATCTTTCGAAATCCCACGTCGTCGATCAACTGCATCTTCTCGCCTTTCAAGGCCCCGGCGACGAGGTTCGCGTCCGTACCGGCTCGGATCTTCGGCGCGATCCACTCATAAATCCCCTCCATCACCCCCAGGAACCCCTTGCTCAAGGCGAACCACTCCAGGCCTTCTTCCATGACGAGGGTTCCCGCCCCCGCCTGCTCCCCGAGCCGCCGATAGACCATGAGGCAACCGAACAGGAGGTGGTAACAGGGCAGGACGGTATCCAGGACGTCGACGACGGAGTCTTCGGGCGGCGAAAGTCGGCTCGACTCCTTGAATTGAAGGGCCGCCGTCTGGATCTGCCGCAGTCCTCGGGGAACCTCGACCCGGTTGGGGCCCAGAATCACGATCCGATCCTGCGGGGCCAGGCGCCTCAACAGCTCCGGCGGGCAATTTTCTCCGGAAAACCGTCCGAGAAGCCGCATCAAGGGCCTGATCGACCGACGATCCTCATCGAGGGCCTCACAATAAGAACTCGAGACCGCCATCCTCATCAGGCGGTCCGAAGGGTTTCTGTCCTCCGGAAAACCGCACCGGTCCAGGATTTCCCGGTGGCCCGGAAGAGACTCGATGGCCCTCAGGGCCGGGGCGGCGGCCTCCGTGCCCCGCAGCAACGAGACCGATTCATTGAGATAAAGATAATGGGCCGTTCCGATCCCAGGCACGTTGGCCGCAATCTGAGCCAGCTGTAAATTCATGCCGCCACGTTCGGCGCAAAGGCGAAGTTGGTTGCCATTTTTTCAGACGAGATGGGACCGGAGGGCGGCCAGCAATCCGAGGAAGCCTTGAGCGAAGTCGGCTTTGTTTTGATCGAACATCTGATCGTCGGTGAGCATGACCTCAAGATCCCTTTCCGTCTCGCCGATCCAGTTGAGCCAGCCGATGCTGTCCAGCCCCCACCAGGCGGCCTTGATCGCCTCCAGGCTGAACGGCCCGTCCTCGATCGGACGGCCGCCGGCTTTTAAAAGCCGCGACAGCATGGCGGCGGCGATCGCCCGGTCGACGGGGTCGTTCACGCCCAGAGGAGCGAGGTCCGGAAGCGCCGGATAGACGCTTCGAGGTTCCAAGAGCACCCGCAAACCCTGCAGCAGGGTTCGGTCCGGCGTCCGATGGGCGGTCATCAAGGCGTCCTGATAACGCATCGTCTCTTCCGCGCTCAGGTAAAGGCCGATGGCGACGTCCTTCAGCATCAACCACCCGGTTTCCAAAAGCGGCAATTCTCCGGAAACGGCGACCCGATGAAAATGAGGCTTGCGCCCCAGGGCCTCGAAGACGGCCGCTCCCGGGATTTTTCCGGGCAGCTTCAATGCGCCCGACAAGGCCTGCGAGGCCCGGAGGGCGTCGCCCGCCGTCACATAGTGGCCAATCTGTTCTGGGGAAACGCCGTCGCTGAAACGGACGGGACCGCTCGTCAATTGCTCTTGAGAACGGACCATGCCCGCCGCGAAGACCTGTGTGATGCCCTGAAGCGATAGTTGGATCATATGAGGGGCTGCTTCGGTGCGGAATTGCGTTCGTTGCCTGGAATCTCGAGAGACCGGGAACCGGCATTCACTGGGGCGAACGGAGACGGCCCCAGGCATCGCGAAGTGCTTTGGCGCCCGCGGCCGGGCCCTGCGGGTGGCCGAAAACGCCGCGGCCGCAGATGAATCCGAAATCGGCGTGGCCGATTTTTCCGTAAACGCGCGGCAGGGTCTCCGGCGTGTCGCTTCCGCCGGGGATCGGGAGCGCCGATTTGATCGGCCCCCAGGGCTTGAGACAGGCGTCGATGTTGGCCAAAACTTCTTCGTCGGTGCACCCCATGCGGTCGCCGAAACCGGCGAGGCCGATGATGTCGCCGCCCGCCAGGCGCTGAAGTTTTGCGGCCACGAGCGAGCTGATACCGAAATTGGGGATGCGCGAGAAGACGGCCGTTCCGGTGAAATGGCTCATGACCGGCACCTTCGCGATGCGCCGCAAGGCCCGTAAACCGCTGATGCCCGTCATGATCGCATTGATCATCACCGTATTGGCCCCGCCTTCCACGGCGTCGTCGTGCAGACGCCACAGGGCGTCGACCTCGTCGGTGACGTTGGAAATGAAGATCTTCTTCTCTCCGGTTTCCTCTTCCGCCCTCTTCCGAGCCTCTCCGGCCAAACGGGCGCGCTCTTTCAGCGGCGACCAATCGGCGTCGGCCAGCATCTCGTCGTCCTTGGCGATGTCCAATCCGCCCTTGAGGCCCTGATAGGCGATCTCGGAAAAGTCCTTCGGCGTGAGTCCGATGTTGGGCTTCACCACGCCGACGAAAAAGGGGCGGCCGGTCACGCCGGTCATGTCCCGAAGACCTTGGAGGCCGAACTGCGGGCCCTCGAATTGATTCAGGAAGGATTCGGGGAATTCGAAATCGGTCCATTTGATGAAATGAATGCCGGGACAATAGAACGGACCTTCTCCCGCCGCGGCGGAGAGGAAATTGGGAATGCGCGGACCGAAGTTGCGGTGGGGATGGGCGATCGTCACTCGATAGGCCTTCCCCTCTCCCCCCTCGGGAGAGGGGTCAGGGGTGAGGGCCACCACTTTAGCCCCGTGTTTAGGCCGGAAATCCTCCACACGCCCGGGCCGGGCCCACTGTGCCGTGCTTTGTTCGCAGCACAGGTTGGCGGCGGCGACCTTGGGATCGATCTCGGTTTCGAAGCGGTACATCAGATGGACGTAGTCTTCGGCCTTGAGGTCCTTTTTATCGGCGAAGAAACCGGGAAGGTCTTTCTCGGAAATCACGCCGGCACCGCCGTCAGCGTGAGTTTACGGGCCGGACGGGGTCCGTCGAGCTCCAGGGCGAAGACCGATTGCCAGGTCCCCAATTGAAGCTCCCCCCCGGCGACCACCAAGGTCACCGAACTGGGTATGACCAGGGAAAGGAGATGGCTGTGGGCATTAGGGCGGCCGTCGACGGCGTGCTTGTTATGCTCGTAGTCGCCCTTGGCCGGTGCGATTTTTTCCAGAAAACGCACGATGTCTTTCTCCAAGTGTTCGCACTTTTCGTTGATGACGACGCCCAAAGTGGTGTGCTGGCTGGCGACGATCAGAAGTCCGTCCCGCAGTTTTGAGGATCGGGCGAAGGCCTTCACCTCGGCGGTGACGTCGATCACCTGCGTGGGCGCGGCGCTGGCAAGGGAAACGGTTTTCTGTTGAAGCGGCATTACGACTTCCGGTTGACGATGAAACGGGCGAGCTCGCGGAGCGGGTCCGCCTTCGCATCGAAATCCTTCAGGGCGTCGACGGCCTTTTGCATGGCGTCCTGAGCCAGACGCTTGGATTCGGCCAACCCCATGACCGAAGGATAGGTCGACTTCTCCTTCTTGGCGTCCCCGCCGGTGGCCTTGCCCATCTCTTCGGCGCCGCCCTCGACGTCCAAGATGTCATCGGCGATCTGAAAAGCGAGCCCGATGTTCGTTCCGTAGATTTCCGCCGCTTTCAGCCGCGCCGCATCGGCCCCGGCCAGCTTCGCCCCGGAGGTGGCCGACACCAAGATCAGACACCCCGTCTTGTGACGATGGACGGTTTCCAGTTCCTCGCGGCTGATCTTTCTCTTCTCCGCTTCCAAATCGAGGACCTGCCCCCCCGCCATGCCCTTGCCGCCCGAGGCTTCTGCGATATCGCCGATGATCTCCAGCATGACGCGCGCGTCCACGCCTCCGGCGCGGGCCGCCATCAAAAACGCCTCGGTGAGGAGGGAATCGCCGGCCAGGATCGCCATCGCGTCGCCGAAAACCTTATGATTGGTGGGACGGCCGCGGCGGAGGTCGTCGTTATCCATCGCGGGCAAGTCGTCGTGGATGAGCGAATAGGTGTGAATCAACTCGAGCGACGAGGCGACGGCCAGCGCGGCCTTTTCGGCCTCCGGTTTGCCGCCGCAGGCCTCGAAGGCCGCCAGGAGCAGGACCGGGCGCACGCGCTTGCCGCCGGCCAACAGGCTGTAGCGCATGGATTCGTAGAGATGCCCGAAATTCTTCTGGTCGGCGGCGGCGAGACGGAAATGCGCGTCCAGGAACGCGTCCACCGTCCGGCGCTTCTCTTCCATGTAGGCTTTCAGGTCGGTCACTCTTCAACCTCGAAGTCCTTCGTCTTGCCGTCCTTCATGAGGATCTCGACCTTCTTCTGGGCCTCGTTCAGCCGCTTCTCGCAGGCCTTCACGAGCGCCATTCCGTCCTCGAAGGCCTTCAGAGAGTCTTCCAACGGAAGATCGCCCTCCTCCAGTTTCTGGACGAGTTCCTCGAGCTTTTCGAGGGTTTCCTCAAACTTTTCGGTTTTTGCGGCCATGGTTTCCGGCTACGCCTCCAACCATTCCCTCCGTCACCCGGATTCTCCGGGTCCCCGACGTCGGTCACGGCCGGCGGACGCTACAGCAGACAGCTCGCCCTCGTAAAGGCGGATTTTGAGGCTTTGGCCGGCCCGGACGTCGGCGGCGCGCCTTAGTGGGCTCGCGCTCCCGGCGGGGGTGACGACGGCATAGCCGCGCTCCAAGATGGCCAGGGGGTTCAAGGCGTCGAGGTGCTTCTGGATGCCTTTAAGCTTCTCCCGCAGCATCTCGAAACGATGCTCCAGGGAACCCGCCAGCGCCTCCCTCACGTGGTCGAGGCGCAGCAACAACTCCGTCAGGCGGCGCCCCGGTTCCCGGAAAAAACCTTCCCAGCGCTTGAGCATGAGGCGCAGGGTCTCGATCTTTTGATCGACCGATTGGAAAAGGCGGCGCTTCCGGTGCTCGACGGAATCCTTCAGCTCCTGCAGCACGGGAATGGCGAGCTCGGCGGCGGCCGAAGGCGTCGGCGCGCGGAGGTCGGCGACGAAGTCCGCGATGGTGAA
>DASUFF010000048.1:0-3213 GCA_036274695.1 bacterium
CGACCCTTACGCCATTTGGATCTCCGAGATCATGCTGCAGCAGACCACCGTCGAGGCCGTCATTCCTTATTATGAGCGCTTCCTAAAGCGCTTCCCGACCGTGAAGGCCCTGGCGGAGGGGCCTGAGGAGGACGTGCTCAAGCTGTGGTCGGGCTTAGGCTATTATTCGCGGGCGAGGAACCTGCATAAGGCGGCGGGGATGATGACGGGAGATTTCCCCGACACCGTAGACGCCCTCATGGTCCTCTCCGGCATCGGCCGCTACACCGCCGGCGCCATCGCCTCCATCGCCTTCGGCAGGCGCGCGCCCATCGTGGACGGCAACGTGATCCGCGTCCTCTCCCGTCTCTTTCTCATTTCCGAAGACCCGAAATCCTCCGCGGGACAGAAGGTCTTTTGGAGGAAGGCGGAAGAGATCCTGCCGCACGAACATTTGGGCGATTTTAATCAGGCCCTGATGGAATTGGGGGCCACCGTCTGCTCGCCGGAGAATCCGGCCTGCCTGATCTGTCCGTTGTCTGAGGATTGCCGCGCGCGGCGGGAAGGGCGCCCGGAGGATTTTCCGATGCCGAAAAAAAAGACGGAGTATCGGGACGTCCGGATGAGCGCCGCCGTCGTGGAGGAAAAAGGTCGCATTCTTTTCCTGAAACGGCCGGCCACCGGCCTTCTCAAAGGCCTGTGGGAGCTTCCGATGGTGGAAGGGGACGTTTCGGAATTGGTCAAACGTTGGCGGGTCTCCGTCTTAAAGCCCTTGCCCACGGTCCGCCACTCGGTCCTGAACCGAAGACTGACGATCTCTCCTTTCCTCTGCGCGCTTCCGAAAAAGCCGCGCAAAACCGATGCCGGCGGGCCCGAACGCCGCTGGCTGACGATTTCCGATACGGCCGAGCTGGCGACGTCCTCGATGAACCGTAAAATCCTCAAGCATCTCGGGGGTCGAGCAAATTGGTTATCAGAATGATAAGAAAATAATATATTCATCGAAAAAATTAGTTTTTACAGACAACTGAAGTGCATTATTCTTCCGATAACAAAAAGGTATGGCCAAGATCCTACGCAAAGTCGGCGAACGCCTCTCCTGGAACCGGTGGTTCGGTCTCTTCAACTTCAGTTTTCGCCGGGAGATGGACGAAGCCCTTCGAGAAGCCTTCCGCAACAAACCGTTCTAAATACCACGTTTTCCCGATTATTGTGGCAATTCGGGAACGGGGACCAGGGGGTAGGGATTGCCGTCCAGGGCCTTCATAAAGGCCACCAGATCGGCCTTCTCCTGGTCGTTCAGGTTCAAGGGTTCCATTTGGACGGCCAGGTTCGGATTCTTTTCTCCGCCTCGATTGTAGAACTCCACCACCGCTTCGAGCGTCGCCTCCGACCCGTCGTGCATGTAGGGTGCGGTGCGGGTGATGTCCCGGACCGTCGGCGTCTTGAAGGCGCCCCTATCTTCCTTCGCCTTCGTCACGGCGAAGCGCCCTTGATCCGGTTTCGGCTTCTTTTGTCCGACGCCCAAATTATGGAACTGGCTGTCGGAGAAGTTCGGGCCCGCGTGGCAGCGTGTGCAGTTGGCCTTGCCGAAAAAGAGATCGCGGCCGCGGACCTCACTTTCGTTCATCGCCATCTTGTCGCCGAAGGTCCAGCGGTCGTAGCGCGAATTGCCGCTCAAGATCGTGCGTTCGAAGGAAGCGATGGCCTGTGAAACCCTTTCCTTGGTGATGGTCTCGTCGCCGAAGGCCTTTTTGAAGTAGGCCGCGTAACCCGGGATGTTCTTGCAGACGGCGATCATGGCGTCGTGGGAGGCCATGCCCATCTCCACGGGATTGACGATCGGACCCAAGGACTGCTCCTCCAGCGTCGCCGCTCGGCCGTCCCAGAACTGAAGGCCCATGTAAGTGGCGTTGACCACCGTGGGCGCGCTGATCGTCCCTTTCTTGCCGTGGATGCCGGAAGAGACCGGCTCGTTGTCGGTCCAGCCTTGTTCCGGGTTATGGCAGCTCGCGCAGGAGACCTTGCCGTCCCCCGATAGGCGCGCGTCGAAATACAGGAGCTTGCCCAGCGCGACCTTTTCCGGCGTCAGCGGATTGTCCGGCGGGATGTTCAGGTTCTCGTTGTCCAGTCCCAGGGGCACGTTCAGCCACGGCGCTTCTTTCGCGGGGTTGGAGGCGGGGATGGCCGGCGCGGTTTCGGGAGACGGGGCCGTGGCTCCGGGTGAGGCCGAGATTTCGGAGGACGGAGGGGGCTTTTCTCCAGATGGTTTTTGAGCGCAACCGGCGGCGGCCAAGGCGATCACCGTAAAGAGCCCTATTTTATTCATGATTCCCCCTTCGATCGTCCTTCGTTCTTACCGGATTTTGGATGGCTTTTGAAGGGGGTTTTGCCTACGATCAACAAATTATGGCGCACGTTTCGAACGGTTTTCGTGCAGCCGCCGTGCTGGCTTGGTTGGGCGTCGTGGGACTCCTCGCGTCTTCCGGCGGGGCCGGGTGCGATCCTTCCAACCCGGGCGGGGCCGGCACCACCGGCGGTACGGGGACGGCCGGTGGGACAACCGGAGGAACCACCGGAGGAGGGACGGCGGGCACGACCGGAGGGACGACCGGGGGCACCACCGGCGGCACGACGGGGGCAGGGGCCTTGATCGAATTCACGCCGGTGGGCGAGGCCCTGGCCTCGGACTTGATCGACCTGGAATTTCTTCCCGGCCGGGGCGGCGAGGCCGTCGTCATCACGAAGAGCGGGACCGTCGCCTACATGAGAAGCGATTTCACCTTTCTGAGCTACCGGCCGACGGTGACCGTCGAGGACGACGACGAGCAGGGCCTGCTGAACGTCGCCGCCGATCCGGGCTATGCCAGTAATCACCTCATCTACCTTTTCTACACCATCAGCGACGGCGACGGCACCGGCCCGGGCAACCGGGTCCAACCTTTTACGGTCACCGTGGACGTCGCCGGCGATTCGTTCGCCATCGCCGCCCAACCGGTTCTGGTCGAAACCCTCAAAAATTTTCCCGGGACCGGAGGCAACCACAACGGCGGGAGCCTGGTCTTCGACGCCGCCGGCAACCTCTACGCGGGTTTCGGAGACGGCGGCGGGAGCCAATCGGGCCTCGACCCCGATCCGGCCCACGCCGGCGACGACGTGAGCCAAAATCCCGCGACGAACTTAGGCAAGGTCCTGCGCATCGCGAACCCGGCCACGTCCCCGTCCGTTTCCATT
>DASUFF010000049.1:0-62714 GCA_036274695.1 bacterium
CGGCGGAGGAAATACGCGACCGTCCCTTTCAGGTCGGCAAACGTGACTTTTTCGTCGACGACCAGGCCCTCGACCTGGTGGAACATCGGCGAATGGGTCACGTCCGAATCCCGGCGGTAGACCACGCCGGGAGCGATCATCCGGATCGGCGGCTTATTGGCCTTCATGACGTGGATCTGGACGGGAGAGGTGTGCGTGCGCAACAGTAGGGGCGCATGGCCATGCGCCCCTACATCCAGATAAAACGTATCCTGCATATCCCTTGCTGGGTGGTCTTTTGGAATATTCAAGGCTTCGAAATTATAAAAATCCGATTCGACTTCCGGCCCTTCGTACACGCTGAAGCCGATGTCGCGGAAGATGTCTTCGATCGTCTGCAGAACGCTGGTGATCGGGTGCAGGCCGCCGCGCTCCACGGCGCGGCCGGGAAGCGTGATGTCGACCGATTCGGTCTTGAGCTTTTCCGATTTTTTCCGTTCGGCGAGCGACTCGGTCAAGTCGCGGACGGCGGCTTCGATGCGGACCTTCAACTGGTTGACCTTGGCGCCGACGACGGGGCGCTCCTCGGCCGGCAGCGTTCCCAAGGTCTTGAGGACGGAGGTCAGGTGCCCCTGCTTGCCCAGGTAGGCGGCCTTCAGGCGCACGAGGTCGTCTTCGGAGCGGATGCCCCCGATTTCCTCTTCGAATTTTCTGGCCAGGTCTTCCAACGTAAGACCTCCCGCTTCCACTATCGGACGGCCTCGACCACCTTCGCGAACGCCTTGGGGTTGTGAATCGCGAGCTCGGAGAGCATTTTGCGGTTCAATCCCACCTTGGCCTTGTTCAGACGGCCGATCAGCTCGGCGTAGGACATGCCGTTTTCCTTGGCGGCGACGCCTAAACGGGCGATCCACAGCTTGCGGAAGTCGCGCTTGCGCAGCTTCCGGTGCCGGGTGGCGTAGCGCATGCCGCGGTTGACGGCCTCGGTGGCCTGCCGGATCAAACGCGATTTCGCGCCGCGAAAACCTTTCGCCTGCTTCAGGATGCGGTTGCGACGTTGGCGGGTTTTGGACCCGCCTTTAGCTCTGGGCATAACTTTTCTCCTTCGTGTCCCACCGAATGAATTCGGTGGCTATTATCCATAGGGAAACAATTGCTTAATGGCTCGGACGTCGGAGGCGGCCACCAGGGTCCGCTTCCGCAGGCCGCGCTTCCGCCCCTTCGCCTTCGAGGTCAGGATGTGGCGGAGAAATGCCTTTTTGCGCTTGATCTTGCCCGATTTGAGCAGCTTGAAGCGCTTCTTCGCGGCCTTGTTCGTTTTCAGCTTCGGCATACGTTTTCCTTTCTATTGCGGTGCCAACACCATGATGAGCGCTTTACCCTCCATCGAGGGCGACTGCTCCACCTTGGCCTTGTCCTTCACTGCCTCTAAAATGCGCGCCATGACCTGCCGGCCCAGGTCCTGATAGGCCATCTCGCGGCCCTTGAAGACGACGGTGATCTTCGCCTTGTCGCCCTCCTCCAGGAACCGCTGGATGTGGCGGAGCTTGAACTGGAAGTCGTGCTCGTCCGTTCCGGGACGCATCTTGACCTCCTTCAGCTTCACCACCACCTGCTTCTTCTTGGCTTCCTGGGCCTTCTTCTTCAGTTCGTATTTGTACTTGCCGTAATCCAGGATCTTGCAGACCGGGGGCGCCGCGTTCGGCGATATCTCCACGAGATCCAGACCGGCCTCGCGGGCCAGCCTCATCGCCTCGATCGTGGCCACCACGCCCAATTGTTTTCCATCCTGGTCGATCAGCCGCACCTGGTTGATGCGGATACGGCCGTTGATCCTTAGTTCTTTTTCTCTTTGGAAAATAAAGTTACCTCCTGTTTAAGTTTTCGAATCGATCTCCACGACGAGCTGTTCCACGAACTGCGCGACGGGAAGTTTGCCTAAATCGCCTTTTTTCTTGTGACGGATGCTCAAGGTGCCGGCTTCCTTCTCCTTGCCGCCTATCACCGCCATGTACGGGATTTTGTGCAGCTCGGCCTTCCGGATCTTGGCGCCCAGCTTGTCGTTGCTGTCGTCGATCTCCACGCGGACGTTGCGGGCCTTGAGCTGCCTAGCGACGTCATGGGCGAAATCGACTTCTTTTTCCGAGATCGTGATCAACAAGACCTGAACGGGAGCGAGCCACGTCGGGAAGAGTCCCGCGTAATGCTCCACCAGGACGCCGAAGAAGCGCTCCAGCGAGCCCAAGAGCGCCCGGTGCACCATGATGGGCCGGTGGCGCGCGCCGTCGTCGGCCACGTATTCGAGACCGAAACGCTCCGGCAGATTGAAATCGACCTGGATGGTCGAGCATTGCCAAGCCCGTCCGATCTGATCCTTGATCTTCACGTCGATCTTGGGCCCGTAGAAGACGCCTTCCCCCGGATCCACCTCGAAGGCGACGCCGCGCTTGGTGAGCGCGTTCTTCAGGGCCGAAGTCGCATGCTCCCAGTTCTCGTCGCTGCCCACGAACTTCTCGGGGCGCGTGGAGAGATAGACCTCGAAATCCTTGAACCCGAAGGTCTGCAGCATCGTGAACGTGAAGTCCAAAACCTCGCTCACCTCCGGCTCCAATTGGTCGGGACGGCAGAAGATGTGGGCGTCGTCCTGCGTGAAACCGCGCACGCGCAGCAATCCATGAAGCACGCCCGAACGCTCGTAACGGTAGACCGTCCCCAACTCCGCCCAGCGGAACGGCAGCTCGCGATAGCTGTGCAGATGCGTCTTGTAGATCTTGATGTGGAACGGGCAATTCATCGGCTTGAGCTGATAGTCGACCCCTTCCATCTCCATCGCCGAATACATGTAGTCCTTGTAGAAATCGAGGTGGCCGGAGGTGTTCCAAACGCTGCGGTGGGCGATATGCGGGGTGTAGACGATCTCGTAGCCGCCTTTGACGTGCGCTTCGCGCCAGAAATCCTCGATCTGCTTGCGGATGCGGGCGCCCTTGGGGTGCCAAAGGATCAAACCGGCGCCGTCCTCTTCCAAGGTGGAGAAGAGATCCAGTTCCTTGCCTAATTTACGGTGATCGCGGGCCTCGGCTTCCTTCAACCGATTTAAATACTCGTCCAACGCCTTTTGGTCCGTGAACGCCGTCCCATAGATGCGCTGGAGACGCTCCCGGTTCTCATCGCCGCGCCAGTAGGCGCCGGCGACGGACAGGAGTTTGAAGGCCTTGATCTCGCCGGTCTTGGCGACGTGCGGGCCCTTGCAGAGATCCATCCAATCGCCGTGCTGAAAAACCGTGATTTCCTCGCCCTGAGGAAGGCCTTCGATGATCTCGACCTTGAAGTTTTCGCCCTTGGAGCGGAAGAGCGTGACGGCCTCGTCGCGGGTTAAGACCCTCCTTTCGAAAGGAAGGTCCTTCTTCACGATCTCCTTCATCTTTTCTTCGATCTTCTGGAGATCTTCGGGCGTAAACGGCTTCTCGGCGGCGAAATCATAGAAGAAGCCGTCCTCGATGACGGGACCGATGGTGACCTTGGTGCCTGGGAACAAGGCCTGGACGGCGGACGCCATCACGTGGGCGCAGGAATGGCGCGCTTTCTCGATCGGATCGTTTTCGTGTCCCGGACGACAGACCATAATAGTCGGGGGTGATACCGCTCTCCCCCGAACCCCCATCTGGAATCAACGGACTTCCCGCTCACTCCGAAAGGAAACCTTTCTACATTCGCTTTTGGTGGGCGCTACTGGACTCGAACCAGTGACCCCTTCCATGTCAAGGAAGTACTCTAGCCAGCTGAGCTAAGCGCCCTACTAAACTGCCGTAACAATTGGATTTTTTAACAATCCCTCGTGATTGAGTCAAGGAATATTCCATTGGATGAAGGTGATTTGGGAAAGAGTTAAAGTAGAAGATCAGGGCTTAAGACTTTTTCATTCGATGTTTGAGGAGTCTTCGTTTGGATTTTTTCTTATACGCGAGGGGGTAAAGGTCCGACAGGGGCACGGTCCGGGTGCGCTTGCTCTTATTAAAGAGGGTGATGGGAATGTCCCCCGCCAGCTCCCAGATGACCTGTCGGCAGACACCGCAGGGAACCACGAAGTCTCCCGAACCATTGGTGACCGCCAGGGCCTTGAAGCGGTGCTCCCCCGCCGCGATGGCGTGGTAGAGGGCCCCGCGCTCGGCGCAGATGGTCAGGGCATAGCAGCAGTTTTCGACGTTGCCGGAGGAATAGATTTTGCCGGAGGCGGCCAGGACGGCGGCGCCCACACGATGATTGGAATACGGCGCGTAAGCGTGGCGTCTGGCCCTGAGGGCCGCGGAAAGCAACTGGGAGGTCGCATCGCTCTTCTTGCGGGTCACTCGTCCGATTCTAGCCGAAAGAGCTTTCGGAGTATCTCGGAATATTTGGGCGCCCCCTCCTTCACCTCCTCGGTCTTCATCAGGAGGATGGGGTCGTGGAGGATCTTGTTCACGATGGCCTTGGTGCACGCCTCCACCGCTTCACGCTCGGAGGCCGGAAGCTTGGAGAGATGCTTTTGAATCTCCCCTTCCCGGATCGCCTCGAACTTCTTGGAGAGCTGCTGGATGGTGGGCGAGAGGTCCATCTGTTGGATGTAGGTCAGAAAATTTTGAGCCTCTTCGACGACGATGGCCTCCGCCCGCTTCGCCTCCTTCTCGCGCTCCTTCCGGTTGGCGTCCACGATGCCCTGCAAGTGATCGACGTCGTAGAGATAGACGTTCTCCAACTCATGCACGGCCGGATCGATCTTGCGCGGCACCGAGATGTCGATGAAGAACATCGGCCGGTTCCGGCGCCGCCGCATGGCCTCCCGCACGTCCTTCTCCGCCAGAACGTAGCCCTCGGCGGCCGTCGAGGCGATGACGATGTCCACCTCGTCCAGCCGCTCCGCGAATCCATCGTAAGGGACGTGCGACGCCCCCAGCTCCTTGGCCAGGACTTCCGCCTTTTCGCCGGTGCGGTTGGTGATGCGGATCTCCCCCGCCTTCCTTTCCATCAGGTGGCGGGCCGCCAGCGCGCCCATTTCGCCCGCGCCGATCAGGAGGACTTTCGTGCCCGAAAGATCGCCGAAGATTTTTTCCGCCAACAGGACGGCGGCGTAGCTGATGGAGACGGGCTGCTGGCCGATCCCCGTCTCCGTCCGGACGCGCTTGGAGACGTGCAGCGCGCGATGGATCAGCTTGTTTAAGCCGGCACCGACCGTCTCGGCCTGCACAGCCTGCGCGAAGGCCTCCTTCACCTGGGCGCTGATCTGCGTCTCGCCCACCACCATGGAATCCAGGCTCGCCGTCACGCGGAAGACGTGCGCCACGGCCTCGCCGCTGTTCTTGACGTAGAGACTCTTCTCCAGCTCCGCCGCGACCGCGGAAGATTCGCGCCCCAAGACCGCCCGGACGCCCGCGGCCGCCTCGGAGACCTCGCGCGCGACGAGGTAGGCCTCCACGCGGTTGCACGTGGAGATCAGCATCCCCTCCGTCACGCCCTGGGCCTCGACCAGCGCCTTCAAAAGGCGCGCGCCCTTCTCCCCCTCCGCCGCCAGCTTCTCGCGGAGCTCCAAGGGAGCCGTCTTATGAGAAAGTCCGATGACGACGAATCCCATCACATCACCCGATGCTCCAAAGTCAGAAAGGCCAGGACGACGCCGGCGAATCCCAAGATAGATAAGATGATCCCGCGCCGGCCCCTCCAGCCGGCCTTAAGCCTGACGTTCAAGAACAAGGCATAGAGGGCCCACGTGACCAGGGCCATGACCTGCTTGGAATCGCCCCGGAAGAAGCGGCCTTCCGTCGTCTTGGACAGGGCGGCCCCGGCCAGGATGCCGATCGACAAGAGGACGAAGCCGACGGTCAAGGCCCGGTAGTGCATGGCATCGGTGGCCTCCAGGGACGGAAGCCGGGAGAGCAGCGCGCCCGGATGGCGGCCCTTCAATTGCGATTGCTGGAGGAGATAGACCAGGCCGATCAGGAAGCTGGCCGAAAAGACCGCAAAGGCCAGGCTCATGAAGAGGATGTGGATCAAGGCCCAGGGGTTTTCGGAGGCGCCGGCGCCCAGGTAGAAATGCCGCTTCCGGATCTCCGCCAGGATGAAGAGGACTAAGACGACCAGCGAAAAGACGGTGGACAAGCCGATCATCCGGTACTTCCTCAAGGCGAGGAAATAGGCCACCGCGGAGGCCCAGGCCGCACAGTAGAAGAAGTCGCCGTCGCTGAGAAAAAACGGATAGGGGTTTTGCAAGACCTGCGCGACCAACAACCCGGTGTGCAGGAGGGCTCCGACGAGGAAGAGGCCCACCGCGAGACGCCCCATGCGCCGGTCCGAAAAGATCAGATAAAGGCAGTGGCCGAGCGTCGCGAAGAAATACAGGACGGCGGCGACGACGTTGAGGCTTAAAATCATAGGAGAAGACCTTTACGAGAGCCGCTTCCCAGGGTCAAGATAGGCTCTTAGCGGGGGATCGCTCCGCGCATCCCCCGAGCCCCCTGTGCAATCACGAACGGAGTGAATCCGATTCGTGATTGCGGAAAATTTTATGCGCTATCTGAAAGAATGGGACGTGGTCGGACGGGCGTTGGAGGACGGCCGGCAAATTCTCTTGGCCCGCAAGGGCGGTATCTTGGATGGCGACGACGACAACGGACTCTTCGTCCCCGTCTTCGACGAATTTTTTCTTTTCCCGACCCGGCTCCACCAGTCTGAGCAGGTTCGCGAGGCCCTCAAGCGGTCGGAGTTCATGCGTTACGAGGACCTCCTGAAGGAAGCCCCGGAGACTTCCGAAAAAATCCCTTTGCGCCTGTTCGCCCGCGTCGCGGAGACGCATGCGGTGACGGACCGGGACGCCCTCAAGCGCCTGGACGCGGAACACATCTGGAAAGAGGGTTTTTTAGAAAAACGTTTCGAATGGGGTTCGGTGAAGGGCCTGACAATCCTCGTTGTGCGCGCCTATCTCCTCGATCCGCCCGTGACGATCGCCTCCAAACCCGCATTCGCCGGCTGCCGGTCTTGGATCGAGGACGACGAAGAGATCTCCGTAGCGTCGCTGAAGCCCGTCCTGTCCGAGGAGGATTTTTCGAAAAAGCGGCTCCGCGTGCGGCGGGCGCTTTCAGGAGAATAGGGCTTCGACCTTGTTCCAGGGGATCGAGCCAGGGCCCGAAGCGATCAGGTCGGCCTCGTTCAGGCGGGAGGCCTCGTAGGACGTGGTCAACCCCACGCAGAGCACCCCGGCCTTCTTGGCGGCCTCGATGCCCCATGGCGAGTCTTCGACGGCCAGACACTCGCGCGGCAGCAGGATCTCCGCCGGCGGGACGAAATCACGGTTCAAGATGCGGATGGCCGATTCGAAGCCCTCCGGATGCGGCTTGCCTTGGGACACATCGTCGGCGGCCACGATGGCATGAAAGGCCTGGGAGAGCCCTGCCCCTTCCAAGATGGCGACGATCTCGCTCTTGAGGGCCCCGGAAACGATGGTCAGGAAGTATTTTCCCTTGAGGCTCAGGACCAGCTCCGCCGCCCCCGGCATCAGCACCGACTTCCCGCGCACGTGCGCCAGCAGGGCCTGGTTCTTGCGGCGGATCAGGTCGTCGATCTTTCCGGAAGCCGGCTCTTTCCCGCCGTCCTTGTAGACCTGGGCGAAGCAGGAACGGTCGTCCAACCCCAGGTATTTTTGAAAATAGTCGTCCCGGGACAGGGCGATGCCTTCTTCCTTCAACACCCTCTGGAACATCTCCAGGTGGATGGGCTCGGAATCGGCCAAAACGCCGTCGAAATCGAAGAGGATGGCCCTTAAGGTGTCTTTCATTCGTATTTGATCTCCAGGATTTCGAACTCGCGGGCTCCGCGCGGCGTGACCACCTTCACCACGTCGCCGGCCTCCTTGCCGATGAGCGACTTCGCGATCGGCGATTCGATCGAGATACGCCCGTTCTTCACGTCCGACTCGTGCTCCCCGACGATCTGGTAGACGATCTCTTCCCCGGAATCGACGTCGGAGATCTTGACCGTCGCGCCGAAGACCACCTTTTCATGGTCCAGAGTCGACGGATCGATCACCTGGGCGCGTGCGATGCGGTCCTCGAGGTAGGCCATCCGCGCCGCGATGTGCGACTGGCGCTCCTTGGCCGCGTGGTATTCGGCGTTCTCGCGCAGGTCGCCGTGGGCGCGCGCGACCTCGATGTCGTTGACATTCTTGGGCCTTTCCACACTCTTGAGATGCTTCAATTCTTCCTGAAGTTTCTTAAATCCCTCCGGAGTCATTGGAGCGGGGGTAGATCCCGCTCTCCCCCCGCCCCCCATCTGTTCTGCCATAAAATTAACCGTTCCCTTCACGAGCGAAGCTCGTTTCGTTCACTCTTTTTTGGCCCAGGCCACGTCCGCAACGCCTGCTTTGAGGTTCGACCAGCGCGCGAGGACAAACAGGAAATCGGACAAACGATTCAGATAGATCACGGCGTCGGGCGTGATGCTTTCGACGGCCGAAAGCGCCACGACCTTGCGCTCAGTCCTGCGGCACACGGTGCGGGCGATGTGCAACCGCGCCGCCAGCTCGGAACCTCCGGGGAGGATGAACGTCTCCAGCGGCTGCAGGTCCTTTTCCATCCGGTCGATTTCCTTTTCCAGGACCTCGATTTCGCCGGCGACGTCGAAGCTCCCCTTCCCTTCCAATTTCCTGGGGTCCGGCGTCGCCAACACAGCACCCAGGTCGAAGAGATGATTCTGAACGGATTGAAGGAGGGCGTCGACGCCGGAATCCTTGTTGGCGACGCGAACCCAGCCGATCAGGGCGTTCAGTTCGTCGACTTCCCCGTATGCGGCGATCCGGGTGTTGTCCTTGCGGACACGTCCGCCTCCGAAGAGACCCGTCTCGCCCTTGTCGCCGGTTTTTGTATAAATCTTCATGCTTGCGTTGATTCTAAAATTAGCTTTCCCGGTCGATCAGTTCAACAGCCTTTTTGGCGGATCTTACCGCGCTTTCGATGGTCGCGGGCAATCCCGTCGCCGTCCAGTCTCCGGCGAGGAAGAAATTCTTGTACGGGGTCTTTTGCGGCAGCCTCAAGTTTTCGACGCCCACGGCCGGGGCCATCGTCGCCTCGGGCTCCTTGGAAACGGTGGCGCGCAGCAGTTTCGCCTCCCGCGCCTCGGGGAAAACGCTCTGAAGCTCGGCGACCGCCATTTCGATCAGCTTGGGTGCCGGCGTGTGCAATTCCTCCCTCGCCCCGCTCACCACCAGGGAAAGATAGGGCTGATGGCCGAAGGCATCCGTCTTGTTGAAGACCCAGTGCATCTTCGTGCGCCATAATCCGACGAACGGACGGCGGGTGATCGGGCGGTCGTACCAAAGGTTGACCGCGACGATCGGAGACACCGTCAACCGCGAGAGGTTGGCGAAGAACGGGTCGCGGTAGACGAACTCCTCGGGCAACATCTTGCGAAGGGCCGTGAACGGGACGGTGACCAAGATGGCCTCGGCGCTCACGCGCCTTCCGCCTTCCAGCTCGGCCTCGGAGAACTCGCCCCCCCGGAAATGAAGCTTCTGCACGGAGGATTTGAGCAAAAAGTGGCCGCCCTTCCGCTCGATATAGTCGCGGGCCGCCTCCGTGTAGAGCTCGGAAAGGCCGACCTTGGGCACGGCGATGCGGGAACCGGCGCGTCCCGAGAACAGGGCCTCTTTCAGGACGGCGTGAAACAGGGCCGCCGAGGAGAGCTCGGGCCGGTCGTTCAGGGCCGCCAGAGCCAACGGATCCCAGAAACGTTCCAGCAGTCGATCGGTCTGACCCAAGCCCTTCAGCCAATCGGTGATGGTTTTCCGGTCCAGGGCCGCCGTGTCGCCGTTGGAGGACCCAAAGGCCTTTCTCAGCTTCAGGACGGCCAGCTTGTCTTTGAAGGAAAATCGGCGGAACAGCCAGAAGCCGCTCAACAGGTGCAGGGGGCTCGGAAGCGGCAGCGTGCGGAAGGTCGATTCGGCGATTCCCGGCGCGGCGAAGTCGACGGCCAGATTGCTCTGAAACTTCAGTTTATCCAACGTCCCGATGGTTTTCAGGAACGCCAGCGTGTCTTTGTAGCACCCCATCAGGATGTGCTGGCCGTTGTCCAGGGTGGCGCCGGAGACGGGATCTTTAAAGGAGTAGGCCCGCCCGCCCAGGTGCCCACGGCGCTCGATCAGCGTGACCTGATGGCCGCGGTTGGCCAGCTCGACGCCGGCCGACAGCCCCGCGAATCCCCCGCCGACGATCAGGACCTCTTTTTTCAAATCGCACCCACCAACGTTTTGGCCGCCAGCGCCGCCTTCTCCAAACCGGAAAGCGAAACCTTCCTCTCGAAGACCGGAAAATTCTGCTCGCAGGTCTTCTTCAGGAGCGATTGATAGAAGGCCGCCATCATCTCGGCCGGAACGATCTTTTTGCGTTTGGCCTGCGGCAGCGCGGCGAAGGCGCGGGCGAAGTAGTCCGACGCGCGCTCGGCCTCGAAGCCCATGAGACGCCGGAAGTTTTCGGAGGCGCGGCCTTCCAGGACGTCGTTTTCGAGGACGCCGAAACGGTCCAGGTCCTCCTTCGGCAAGTAGATCCTCCCGAGCTTGGCGTCCTTGCCGACGTCGCGGATGATGTTCGTGAGTTGAAAGGCCTTGCCCAACAGGACGGCGTACCGATGCGCCGCTTCTTCGTCGCGGTAGCCGAAGAGGTGGTTGCACAACAGGCCGATGGTGCTCGCGACGTGATAGCAATACGTCTCCAGCTCGTCGAAGGAGGCA
The DNA here is from genome assembly GCA_036274695.1 of bacterium. Lineage (GTDB taxonomy): Bacteria > UBA10199 > UBA10199 > JACPAL01 > DASUFF01. The sequence continues at coordinate 10,727 of DASUFF010000049.1, forward strand.
TAGCGCTTCTTGGCCAGATCCATCTCCATGCCGGTGATGAGATCGTCGAAATAGGCCCGCGGAATGGAAAAGAGAGCGACGGTTTGCTTCAATTCCGGCAGCAGCGGGTGGGAGAGCGCCGCATCGTCGATGCTCCCTTCCCCATAACAGGCGGCCAGCCTCCGGCGCCAGAGAGCGATCTCCCCGCGCGCCTTGGCCTCGTCGGCGGCCTCGTCGACGGCGTCGTCCACCAGGCGGCTGAAGGCGTAGACCGCGAAAATCGCGTTCTTCTTGACCTTGGGCAGGAAGAAGAAGGACCAGTAGAAATTGGAGCCGCTCTTGCGGGCGACATCGGCGCTGTAGGGGGCCTCGTAAGGAGCGTCGCTCATGAGAAAAGAAAGAGCTTCATCAGCTCCGCCTTCGTCAGGGTCGGACGTTTCCGGAAGACGTCGTAGTCGACGGCCTCGATCTTGTCCAAGATACGCATGGGTCCCGACCACATGAGGGAGACCTGCCATTTGAGGCGGCGGGTCTTTTTTCCGATCGCGTTCAGCAGGGGCTTTCCCTCCTGAAAGAGCGAGCGGGCCCGCGAGACTTGGAACTGCATGAGAGACCGAAAGGCGTCGTCGACCTTCCGATCGGTCAACGACGCATAGGAATACCCGAAACGGACGATGTCCTCCTCCGGCAGGTAGACGCGGTCCTTGTCCAAGTCCACGCCCACGTCCTGCCAGTGGTTCACCAACTGGATGCCCGTGCAGATGCGGTCGGAAAGCTCCAGCAGTTTGGGATCGTCGATCCCGAAGAGCAATAAGACGATCCGGCCGACGGGATTGGCCGAATAGACGCAGTAGGTCTCCAGCTCCTTATAGTCTTTGTAGCGTTTTTTGGTGACATCCATGCGGAAGGCCGTCAACAGGTCGCGGAGCAGCTGGGCGGGGATGCCCGTCTTACGGATGGTTTCGGCCACCGCGACGAAGACGGGATCGTCGGCCTGTCCTTCCAGGGCACGGTTCAAGCGTCGCTCGTAGTCGTTCAATTTCTCGACCCGCTGCCCGTCGAAGGACTTCTCGTCCGAAAAATCGTCCGCCGTCCGCGCGAAGGCGTAGATGGCGTAGACGTACTTCCGCGACGCCTTCGGAATGAACCATCCGATAGGGAAATTTTCGTAATGGGATTTTGCGAGGCGTTCGCAATGCGCGAAGGCCTCCTGCAGCGATGGCGTCATAATGGGTCGTGATCGGAGAACTGGGTCACCTTCCAGAGTCCGCCGTCCCGAAGGCGGACGACGATGCGGCTGCTTTTGTGAAAAGCCTCCGCCTTTTCGGGGTGGAATTCGACGTCGAAAAGGAACTCGGCCTGGTCGGAGCCCGCGGTCGCCTTCTCCAGCTTGTAATGGATCTTCGGATGATGGGCGGCTTCGTCGATCGTCAATCCGTCCCGCAGGTTCATTCCCGCGGAGACCTTCTCCAGGGCCAGGCTGTCGGAGAACTCGGCCGCTTTCTTCAGATCGGCGTCGACGTAATAGGCGTCCATGAAGCCCCGCGCCGCCTTCTCCGCCGGAGATTTGGCGGCGGCGCAGGCGCCGAAGACCGCCAGACAAAGCAGGAGCGAAAGCGTTCTTTGGATTTTAACCATGGGTCTTCTTACCCAGGACGTTCGAAAACCGCAAGACGGGCCAGTTCCTCTCCTGTCCCACCTTCAAGAGTTTTTTGTCGGGGTTGACCAGATGGGGCTTGCCCACTTTTTGAAGCACGAAGAGGTCGTCGATGCTATCGGAATAGAAATAGCTGTCCTTCCACTCCACGCCGTGGGCCTTCAAGGCCTCCTCCACGGCGACGATCTTCCCTTCTCGGTAATAGATGGGACGGCGCAATTCGTTCGTGAGCTTCCCTTCGGCGTCGATCACCGGCCCGGCGCTGAAGCGGCCCTCGACGCCGAGGAACTCGCCTAGGATGCGGATAGCCATGTAGGGACCGGAGGTCACGAGATAAACCGGATGCCCCGCCTTCTTGTGCTCCTCGATCTTGTCGATGGCCTCCTGGTACACGCGGGGCTTGAGCCACTTGTCGAAACAATAGCGGCCCACCTCAAGGATGTGATCGAGGGTCTGTCCCGCCATGTCGTTGATGGCGATCTGATACATCTTCTCCAGCGGGGCGTTCTTCCCTTCGTGAAAGATGGGCCCGATGGCGCGGTAGAACAGCGCGGTGGGCAGGCGCCGCTTCTTGATGATGCCTCGGCGGATGAGCTCGAGCGTGGTGTAATAGCCGCTGTACCCGCGGATGACGGTTTTATCGACGTCGAAAAAGGCGATGGAAGACATGATGGAGATCGTAGGGGCAATTCATGAATTGCCCCTACTCGAGAATGACCCTTCTTAAGAGATCCGTATTCACCGGCCGTCCCTGATAGAAATCCTCGAAGATGCGGCTGGCGGCGCCGTAGAAGGCCTCCAACAGAAAGAGTTGGGTCACCATGAAATCGGCGTCCTCCCTCTCCTCGCCCTCGCACCCCTTGGCCGCCGTCTCGAACTGGGCTTTGCACCGGTTGATGACGCGCAGGGAATCGTCGATGCCGGAGCGGACGCGGTCAAAGAAGTCCTTGAGGAATTTCCGCGGATAGTCGCGCGCGACCTCGTAGTAATCCTTCCGCGTGCCCTTGACCCAAACCTTCCGCGCTAGGCCGTAGCCCTCGAGCATGCGGATGTTCACGCTGATGTTGCCCTTGGAGAGCTTGAGCACGTCGGCGATCTCGTCCAGGGACATCGGGCTGCGCGCCAAAAAGAGCAGCGCATAGATCTGGCCGCCGACCTTGGAGACCATGCCCAGCATGTTGGCGGAAATCTTCCCGGCGCTCTCGATGAATCCATCCCGAGCCGAGGCCAGATTTTCGTTGGTCTTCGCAGGCTTCGCCGGCTTGTCCTTGTCGATGAGTTTGAGCGGCATCCCGTCGCGATACCAACCCTTCTCCCGTCCTGTCAACGAGGCTCTCAAATTGAGAATTCTATCATTTTGAGAAGGATCCGGGTCCCCGCCGATCGAGCGAAATCCAAGCATTTCAGGTCCTTAACCAAGGCCGAAGGTTGGCACGTCAACTGCACATCTCCGACAGACCCCAATTTTTAGAGGAGGACCTATGCCCCCTATCGATCCCGCGTTTCAGTCGCGCATGGAATCGCTCATGATGGCCTACATGGCGGCCCATCCGACCTACACCGAAGGCCAGATCAAGATGTTCTTCAGCCTGGACCATCCCGAGATCCAGACGCAGCCGGGGGTGACGGATCATGTGGCCTTCATCGGGTCCCTGTACAGCTCGGTTCGTCCCCAATACGAAACGGCCGTGCGCGAAGGACGGCTTGCGGCGCCGGGAGCGGGCGCGCCTCCCGCCGCGGTGACCTTGCACGGACCCACGCCGACCCCCGCCAAGACCCCAAGGGCCGGGCGCGTGGGCCGGGCGGCTTCCGGCGGCCGCCGCAGCGAGGAATTGGCGCTGACGCGCCTTTCCAACAATCTCGTAGGCCCGGCGCGGGACAGTGTGGCCAGCGGCCTGGGAGTCGGGCGGGAAGACGTCGTCGGCCGGGTGGAAATCACCTTTACCGTCGTGAACGGCCGCATGACCAATGTCGCGGTTTCCAGCCCCACGATCGGCACCGACGGGCTGCACGCGCTGCGCCAATCCCTCGAAGGACGGGCCGTCCCGGAAGGCGTCACCGGAAGCCCCAAATTCTCGTTTAATTTCGTGAGACAAACCAGCTAGTTTGTAAGCATTTCCTGGGCGGGACGGAAATTGGGATTGAGCCGCAGGCTTTCCTGAAAATACCCCTCGGCCACGGACGTTTCTCCGCCCAAATAGCGGTAAACGCCCATCTGATACTGAACCCGGAAATTCGCCGGGGCCAGGCGCATGGCCTCCTCCAGCTCTTTCTTCTGATTCGCACGGCTGGCCGCGTCGGTGGGAAGGGAGCCTTCGACGGGAAAGGCCCGGTTCATATGAACGGTGGCCAGGAGATCGTTGAACGAAAGGGCGATCCAGCCGTTCGCCGGCAGTCCGACGCCGAAGCCCTGCGCGCCCTTGGAAAAATCCACCAAGGTCACCTGGCTTAAGTCCTGCGGATCGAGTTGGAGGCCGATTAAGACGTGCTCGCCGGACAGGTCTTCCACCGGAAACGCGGAAATTCCCGCCATCTGGCAGACGACGCCGAAGAAATACGATTCGATGCAGTTGAAGGTCCGGTCCTTGAGGATCCGCTTCACGTCCCGATAGCCGCGGTCGGGGCTCTCGTCGGCCGAATAAGCGAGCTTCAGGTCCGACCGAAAGCGCTTGAAGAGGCCTTCCGCGACGCTTCGATTGAAGGCCGGCGTCCCGCGCTGGGTTTTGGCCGCGGCGAGCCTCTCGGGATGATCCACCCAGGAGGCCAAAAGTTTGTCCGCGGCGGCGTCCCCGGTGCCTCCGTTCGGGAGAAAGGACAGGTCGAACGTCGTCTTGCCCGACACGAAGGTGAGGAAATCATCGAAGCGGGCGGAGGCGTCGAAGACGCGCCCGCCCCTCTGTTGCAAGGTCTTGAGGAGGAGGCGGGAGGTCTCCGCATAGACCTCCTGGGCCTCGATCGTCGCATTGCCCGCCGTCGATTTGCCGTTGGCGTCGTTGACGGTGACGCGGGACAGGCCCTTCTGACCGAAGTCGGGCCGCGTGTACCCCTTGTCCAGGGAGGCGGCGTCGTAGCCGTGGTCCCGAAAATAGCCGCACAGCTGAAAGGCCGTGGCGTCCTGATTTTCCAGCGGTGAGCAATAATCGGCCATTTTGGGAATGTCCCTCGAAACGCGCGTTTATCGGTGAAATCGGCGGGGCGTTGCTAACGAATTGGTTTCATGGCAATCGACCGAAAGATGATTCCCTATAAAGATTCGGTGCCTTCGCGGCGGTTTCCCTTCGTCACCGTCCTCCTGATCGCCGCCAACGTCTTCGTCTTCCTCTACCAGGTGGTCCTACCCGAACCGGCGGCCACGCAGTTCGTGTACCAGTACTCCGTCATTCCTCTCGAATTCCGGTTAGGCCACAACGTGGAGATTTCCCCCGGCCTCCCGCCCCTCGTCACGATCTTCACCTCCATGTTCCTCCACGGAGGCTGGCTGCACCTGATCGGCAACATGCTCTATCTCTGGATCTTCGGCGACAACGTCGAGGAGGTCTTGGGGCCTATACGCTTCCTGATCTTCTACCTCCTCTGCGGCGTCGTGGCCTCGTTCGCGCAGATTTATTCGAATTTCCGGTCCGACATCCCTGCCCTCGGCGCCTCCGGGGCGATCGCCGGCGTCTTGGCCGCCTATATCCGCCTCTACCCCAAGGCCAAGGTGGCGGTGCTGGTGCCCGTCTTTTATTTCCTCCGGTCGGTCATCCTCCCTGCCTGGCTCGTCTTGGGGCTGTGGTTCTTGATCCAGATCCTGGAGGCCCGCATGCTCCCGGCCAAGGAGGCGGGCGGCGTGGCCTACTTCGCGCACATCGGCGGCTTCGTGGCGGGGCTGCTCCTCCTTCCCCTCTTCCGCCCACGGACGGCCAAGAGGAGGGCGCGATGAGCGAGCCCAAACCGCCCTTCGCGGAGTGGCTGCGTGGCCACGTCTTCACCGCCACCGATCTGGAGAATTATCAGCTCTGTCCCTACCGTTTCTACGCCGCCGCCTATTTGGGGCTGAGGCCCGAGGACCCTTTCGAGGTGGAGCTCAAACCCGCCGAGATCGGCTCGCTCGCCCACCGGGTCTTGGACCGGCTGCTTCGCGGGGACGCCACCCGGGAAAAGGTGGCCGCCTTTCTCGAAGAAGAGCTGAAGAAGATCCAAGAACCGAGACCCCATCTCTCCAAACCGCTGCTGGAGCTGCAGAGGGTCCGGCTGGCGCGGATGCTCGAAGGCTTCGTGGGCGACCTGGAACGTGAGAACGCGGAAGATCCCGCGTGGAAGCCGCGTTTTTTCGAATGGGAGTTCGGGGGCCTGTCCGCGCCCCTCGTCCTCAAGGACGCCGACGGCCTTCCTGTGCCCTTCCGCGGACGCGTCGACCGGATCGACGTCAACGAGGCGAAAAAGCTCTTCCTCGTCATCGATTATAAGACCGGTTCGTCCAAGATCACCGGCAACCAGGTCAAGTCGGGGGAGGCCCTCCAGCTCCCGATCTACCTGCTCGCCGCCGGCGAACTGCTGCTTAAAGGCTACGAACCGGCGGGCGCGGTCTACCACCAGCTCTCCGATATGTCGAAAAAGGACGGGCTTCTTCACGGCGAGCGCCTCCCCTCCTTCCTGGGCGTCGGCCCGCGCTCGAGCTCGCTCGTCGCGGCCTCCAAATGGGACGGGGTCTTGGACGTCCTCCGCGAAAAAATCGGGCGGATCGTCTCCGATATTCGGAGGACGCCGGAGGAGGGCTTCGTCTCGCGCGAAGAACCCTGCGACGTCTTCTGCCCTTATCAGGACATCTGTCTCTTGAGGTCGACATGCGGGCATTGACGCCTTCGCAACAGGGAGCCGTCTTTTACGAGGAAGCCGATTCGGCCGTCCTGGCGGGGGCCGGTTCCGGAAAGACCTTCGTCATCGTGGAGAAGACGGCGGCGTTGATCGAGCGCTGGCACGTCCCGCCGGAAAAAATCCTCGTCGTCACCTTCACCGAGAAGGCGGCCGAAGAGGTGAAGGAGAGGATCAACAAACGTCTGAGCGTAGGGGCGCATGGCCATGCGCCCCTACAAGGTGTCGTCGTTTCGACCATCCACGGCTTCGCCGCGGAGATTTTGCGGTCGGACGGAGCCGCCCTCGCCCTTTCCCCGGAATTCCGGATCTTGAACGACTTCTTAGCCAACCTGGAAAAGTCCCGCGCCGTGCGCGAGAAGGCCATCGAGCGCATCGCCTCCGAGGATCCGGAGATCTTGGAGGCCGTCGGCCGCTTCGGCTTTCGGCGTTCCTTGGGCTTCTTCCTCGACCTGATCTCCGAGCCGGACCACCGCCGGTCGGGGGTCCCGTTCCCGGAGACGTTGAAGGCGCTGGAATCGCATTACCGCAGCCGCAAGACGGGCCTGAACGCCCTGGACTTCGACGACCTCGAGAGGGAGTTCTTAAAACTCATCCGCGAGAGGCCGGAGGCCTTCGCCGGTCGTTTTTCGTGGATCATCGTCGACGAGTTTCAGGACACGAGCCCCATCCAGTGGGAGATTATTTCTCAATTAAGGAAGATCGGACCGTCGCGCCTGGTCATCGTCGGCGACCCCCGCCAATCGATCTACCGCTTCCGCGGCGCCGATCCTTCGCTGTTCCTGAAAGTGGCGGGCGAGATCGTCGCCGCCGGCGGAAGACGTCTGGAGCTTGCCGACAATTTCCGCTCCTGCGGCGAGATCGTCGCCTTCGTCAACGCCGTGAGCGAGCCGCTCTTCCCCGGAGATTATCCGCCGATGAAGGCCTCGCGGACGGACACGGCGGGAGCCGTCGAGCGGCTGATGATCCCCGACGAGGGCACGCTGGGCGAATTCCGGACCGCCGAGGCGCGCGCCGTCGCGGACCGGTTGAAGGCCCTTAGGGCCCGGGGAGACCTGTGGAAGTCGATGGCCGTCCTCTTCAAGACCCGCAAGGCGGTGGCCGACTACGAAAAGGCCTTCAAAGAAGCCGGCATCCCCTACCGCACGTCCCTGGGAGAGGCGCTTCTCGAACGCCCCGAGATTTTGACCCTCCTCTTCTGGATGCAACGAAAGGGCGAAGGCCAGAAGGAAAACAAGTTTCTCGACACCGCCCTGAAACATTCGGCGTTGAAAGACTTTAAGGAGGACTTTCCCGCGGATACCTTGTCCGCCTATCTCGATCAACTCTTCGAGGCCGTCGCGCCCCTCTTCCCGGAATCCGTTCATTTGAACCTCAAGGCCTACCGCGCTCTCCTGAACGATCTCATGAGCTTAGGCGTCGGACACCTACAGGCCTTGGTCACAGCGGTGAGAGACCTGCGCGAGGACGGCGCGCGGATCCAATGCCCGAACGCGGTCGACGAACGGCAGGACGCCGTGACGATGATGACCGTGCACGGCGCCAAGGGGCTCGAGTGGCCTATCGTCGTCTTGGGTGATCTCAAGGCCGCCCCCGTCCGGCCGCCGTCGTTGTACGTCGCCTCCGAGGACGGGGACCTGCTGCTCAAGGACGGGGACGCCGCCGCCTCGGGCCTCAAGGACAAGCTGGTGAAAAGCGAGGCGTTTCAGGAGCGCGAGGCCCGGGAGCGGGAGGAAGCCCTGGAGGAATCGAAGCGTTTGCTTTATGTTGCTCTGACCAGGGCCCAAGACCGCTTGATCCTGCCCCTGCCGATCCCAAAGGCGGGGAAAAAGGAGGGGCCGAAGGCCCCCCGGTGGAGCGATTGGTTAACACCGTGAACGCCGACCTTCTCTTCCGCGACTCCCTCAAACTCTCGGGAGACCCGCGCCTCGCGGAGACGCAATGGGAGGGGCTTCGCCCTTTTTTAAGCGACGCCGCGAAAAAAACCGACGGCCTTCGCTTCCTCTTTGCCCTCCTGGGCAACAGTCGCTTCCTGGTGGAGCGCTTGATCCGTTTCCCCGATCCGGCGACCGCCGTCGACGCCCTCGTTTCATCGCGCCATCTCTTGAAACCCAAGACGGACCGCGAGATGTCGGAGGAGTTTTCATCCGCCTACGCGCGCCGCGTCCCGCGGGACCTCGCCTCCGGCCAAAAACTTCTCCGCGTCTTCAAGTACGGGGAGATGACGCGCATCGCGGCCAGGGACTTGAGCGGCCTCGCGCCCCATGAAGAGATCGGACGGGAACTCGCTGCCCTGGCCGCCGTCGCCACCGAGGGCGCGCTGAAGATCGCCGAGGACCTCGTGCACGACCGCGACCCCGCGCCCTTTACCGTCTTCGCCCTGGGAAAGTTCGGCGGCGAAGATTTGAACTTCAGTTCGGACATCGACATCCTCTACGTGCACGGCCGCCCGCGCTCCGAGTCGGGCGGACGCGTCGTCTTGGAGCATTATTGCCGCGTCTCGGAAACGGTCACCCGCCTCCTCCACGACCGCACGGAGGACGGCTTCGTCTTTCGGGTCGACTTGGACCTCCGGCCGGAGGGCAAGAGCGGCGTCATCGTCAATTCCGTCGACGCCCTGGCCTCCTACTACGAGACTTCCGGCGCGGTTTGGGAGCGCGCCGTCCTGACCAAGGCGCGCCCCGTGGCGGGTGACGCCGAGCTCGGCCGAGAAACCCTCGCGCTGCTCGCACCCTTCGTCTATCCGCGCCACCTCGACTCGTCGTCGATCGACGGGCTGAAGTCGATGAAATCGAGGATCAATGCGGAGATGAACAAGACCAAGGGCGGCGGCTACCACGTCAAACTGGGCGCCGGCGGCATCCGCGAAATCGAATTCTTCGTCACGGCCTTCCAGCTGATCTACGGCGGCAAGGATCCGACGTTGAGGGAACGACACACCCTGACGGCCTTGAGCGCGCTCCGCGACCGGGGCCTGGTGCCCGCCGAGGACGCGGCCCGGCTCGCCGACGCCTACGTCTTCCTGAGACGGATCGAAAACCGCCTTCAAATGGAGGACGAGCGCCAGACGCACCGCCTTCCGACGGCGACGGAGGAAAAGACCGCGCTGGCCCGCCGGATGGGATTCGCGGACACGGCGGCCTTCGAGGAGGCCCTGACGGAAAAGACCGGCTTCGTTTATTCCTGTTTCGAAAGGTTGGCGTCATGACGGATGCGGCGCCCTATCGGGAAGAACTCGACGCCCGGCTCGAGGCCTGCCCCGACTACGAGGCGAAGCTCGACCAGCTGCGGATCTTCACCCGGGAAAAACAAAAATCGCTCCGCGAGGCCGATCTCGCGGGGACGCTCCCGCTCACCGACCTCTTCGAGGGCTTGAGCCTCCTGGCGGAGGCCGTTCTCCTCGGGAGCCTCCGGACGGCCTGGAACGAGCTTCGCGACAACGGGCTGCCCGGCTACGCCCCGCAGGGGGACTTCCTCATCGTGGCGATGGGAAAATTCGGCGGGAGGGAGCTCACCTACAAGTCGGACCTCGATCTGGTCTTCCTGTACGAAGTCCCCGAAGACCAGGAAATCTACGGCCGTCTGGCCACGCGCGTGATCTCGGCCCTGTCCCTTCTCACGCGCCAAGGCATCGCCTATCCCGTCGACACCGCCCTGCGCCCCTCCGGCAACCGCGGCGCCCTGGTCTCATCGCTCGCCTCCTTTCAGGACTATCACCGCACGATGGGGCGCACGTGGGAGAGGCAGGCGCTCATCAAATCCAGGCCCCTGTTCGGACTGGAGGGAGAAACGCACGTCGCTGAGGTCGTCAGGTTGATCGAAGGCATCGCTTACCAGGCCTACGATCCGAAAAAGATCGCCGGAGAGATCCTCCACCTCCGCGGGCGCATGGAGCACGAGATCGCCCGCGAGAAGCCCGGCCGCTACAACTTGAAGACGGGGCGCGGAGGCCTGGTGGACGTGGAATTCGCCGTTCAATACCTCCAGCTCGTCCATGGGCTGAACCATCCCAACTTAAGGACTTCCAACACGATTTCGGGTCTCCGGGCGCTGGCGGCCGAAGGAATCGTCGAGACCTCCCTTGCGGAAAGCCTGGAGCGGTCCTACCTTTTCCTAAGAAAAGTGGAGACGCGCCTGCGGCTCCTGCTCGACCAGCCGGCCGACGAGCTCGTAGAGGGCGCCGAATGGCTGAGAGAACTTGAGTCCCGCTATTTCCAGGGCGAGGGACTGATCCCCAAGGTCGTGGAAGCCCGCGAGAGCGTCCGCGCGGCCTTCGAAAGGGTGATGGGCAAATGATCGAGGAGTTGGCACAAAAGCTCCAAGAACGGTCGCGGGCCGTCGACGACTGGTACCGGGACCGGTTGAAGGCCCTGCCCGGAGCTGAGCCGCCCGTGTACAGCTCGGTCGACGTCCGCAACTCCGGCTTCAAGATCGGCGTGGTCGACACCAACCTCTTCCCCGCCGGCTTCAACAACCTCTGCGAAACCTATTCCGATCAGGCGGCCGTCGCTTTCCGGGAATTTTTCCGAAAATGGCACCCGTCGGTCGGAAAGGTCCTTCTCCTACCGGAAGAGCACACGCGGAACCTTTTTTATTGGAAGAACGTCGACGCCCTCGTCCGCATGCTGGAGGAGGCGGGCATCGAGGTCCGCGTCGGCTCGGCCTCCACCCAATTCTCGGACGATCCCTTCGTCATTCCGCTCGCCGGTCCGGAAGAGAACGCCGCGAAGGCGCGCCAGGTCTCCGTGCAAAAAATCGATTGGAAGGACGGATTCTTGAGGACGGGGGACTTCGTCCCCGATCTGATTTTGATCAACAACGATCTCTCCGGGGGCATTCCGGACTATCTGAAGGACGTGAAGCAGATCCTCCTGCCTTCGCCGTATCTGGGCTGGCACAGCCGGAGGAAGAGCGAACACTTTCACCACAACGCCCTCCTGTTGGAGGAGGTTTCCCGAGTTCTCGACATGGACCCGTGGCTGATGGGCCCCGTCTCTTCGGTCGAAACCGGCGTGGACCTGACCGACGAGATTTGCTTGAAGAGGCTCAAGGACGCCGCCGACCGCCTGCTCGACCGCATCCGGGAAAAATACCGGCAGTACGGAATCGCCAAGGATCCCTATCTCTTCGTGAAGAGCGATTCGGGCACCTACGGCATGGGCTTGATCCACGTCGATTCCGGCGACCGGCTCCTGTCCTTAAACCGCAAGCTTCGGAACAAACTGGAATCGTCCAAGGGCGGCCGCCGCGTCGGCGAATATCTCCTCCAGGAAGGGATCCCGACGGCGGACCTCTACCGGGGAAAACCGATCGAGCCCGTCGTCTACCTGGTGGGCGGCGAGGCCGTGGGCACCTTTTTCCGCATCCACGACCAGAAAGACGAAAAAGAGAGTCTGAACGCCCCGGGCATGTCGTTCGCCTGTCTCTGCTTCCATCAGGTCAAGCCCTCCGGCAAGACCTACCATCTCACCTGCGGCGACAAGAATCAGATGTTCGCCGCCGCCGCCTTTTTGGGAAAGGTCGCCTCGCTCGCCTCCGTCCTCGAACTCCACCGGCTCCAGGCCCACCGGACTCCCGCCCGCAGCGCTTAGGCGGGCCGCGTCATTCTTTGTTTTTAGCGGCTTTCTATATATCCATAAGTTCGTTATAATTTTTATTGTGCGGAATTTATTTATCACTTTGATAATCATATACGGTACCTTTCTTTCGACGGCCGCCGCACAGGCCGAGTGCCGATCCCGCAACGAGATGGTGGTCACCGCCCCCCAAAACGGCTCCAAGACCTTGCAAACGGGCATCACCGTGCGCGGTTACGTCTGCCACAACTCGCCTTTGATCACGGTCCGGAACGAAACCACCGCCTCGGAGACCATCACGGACACCAGCGAGGTCTGCGAAGACTCCGAATGCACCTATCATTTCGCCGCGCCGGTTCGCGGCTTGGCCTTCGGCGAAAACCACATCACGGCCAGGGTGAACGGCGAGGAAACGAGGGTTAAGATTGACGTGATACGGACGGCGTTGGCGGGGATGTAACTATTCGGCGAACGATTTTTCCATCTTCTCCTGCTCTTCTTTGCAACGGATGCAGAGGTCCGTCACCGGCCGCGCCTCCAGGCGCTTGACGCCGATCTCTTCGCCGCAGGACTCGCAGATGCCGTAGGTGCCTTCCTCGATCTTGGCCAGCATCTTGTCGATCTTCTTGAGCAGGACGCGCTCCCGATCCCGGAGGCGCAGACTCATCGATTGCTCGGACTCCGAAGAGGCCAGGTCGACCTCGTCCGGAAGGTCGTCCAGGGAAAAACCGATCCCCTGTTCCTTGGCTTCGGTGGCCACCTTCAGGATTTCCTCTTTACGGCCGGTGAGGAGATCCTTGAACTTTTTGAGGTCTTTTTTATTCATACCAGGTGAGTGAGTTTCAATATTCGTCTTGTTTTTGTCAACGACTTTCCGGTACGCCCAATGCCGCTGTGCGTAACAAACTGAAAGCGCCTCTCCCTCTCCGCGAAATCCTGCAAAAGGCCTTGAAGATGCCGCTCACGCCGCACGGTTCCGCGCCTTCCGCGACGCCCTCGGACCCGCGCATGGCCTCGCTCGCGCAGAACTGGCTTCGATTGGTCGGCAAAGCCATCGCCGACAACTCCCGTCCCTTCCGCTTGAACGGACACGTCCTGGCCATCGAGGTGACCTCGTCGGTCTGGGCGAACGAGCTTCATCTTCTCAAGATGCCTTTGATGGAAAAACTGCGCCGGCTGCCGGGATTGGAGGAGATCGAAGACGTCCGCTGTCAGATCGCCACCCGCTCCGCCTCCGACAAGGGATTGAAGACCAGGCCGCTTAAGAGTTTCGGGTAAAAAAAGGTCGTTTTCGGAGGGAGGATCATCCCCGCGTCGGCGACGCCCCTTAGGACGGGCATGGGCGTTTCGTTCAAAAGAAAGACAGCGTCCGTCTGCGCATTCTTACGGGCCGCCAACGCCTCGCGGGCGTCCTTGACGAAGGTCATGTAGCGCGGGTTCTTGTCGTCCTCTTCCTTCAAGCCCAGCATTTCTCGGAAGATCGCGCTGTGGAGGACCTGCGTGTCCACCGCGCGGGAGGCTTCGGGCAACTTGGCCAGAGTCGGGATCGCGTCCCTCTTCTCCTTCGAAAGAGTCAGGAGGGCGAAGTCTTCGTTCGGCAACGCCAGCCCCAGCGCCTGGCGCCCGGCCTTCCCTTCGGCCTTGAGCGCCTCCAAAAACGCCTTCTCGTCGGAGGCGGGGAAGGTTTTCGACTGGAAGGAAGCCTTCAGCTTTTCCTTCAACGCCGCCGCGTCGAACCCCGGCCAGTCGTGCAACACGCGGTGGGTGGGCAGGATCACCAGGCCCGGGTCCTCCATATCGGAGAAAAACATCATCACGTAATGGAAGGAGGCGTCCTCCGGCGCGTTCGGGAATCGGCCCTTCATCCACTCGCGGTAGGCGAGCGCCGTTTCGTAGCGATGATGCCCGTCGGCGATGAAGAGGTTCTTCTGGCCGATCGTCTCGTCCGTCCTCCGGAACAGCTCCGGATCCGAGACGCGCCAAAGCCTTTGCTTCACCCCGTCGGGATCGGAAAACTCGGCGAAGGGTTTTTCCGAAAAATGAGGCTTGAGCAAGGCCGCGAGCTTCCTCTCCGGATCGGAATAAAGGGAGAAGATCGGGCTTAAGTTGGCGTGGCAGGACTTCATCAACAGGAGCCGGTCCGCCTTGGGGCCCGAGAGGGTCTTTTCGTGCGGCTGGATCTTTCCCTTGCCGAATTCCTCCAGACGGCGAAGCGCCAGGAAACCGCGGCGCGTGTGCCTCGACCCGTCCTTCAGCGCAAATTCCTGCTCGTAAAGGTAGAAAGACGGCTCCTCGTCCCGGACGATCGCCATCTCGGCGGTCCATTTTTTCAAATCGGCGGCGGCGCGCGTGTAGCGGTTGTCGGCGTCCGTATCAGTCGGGCGTTGGTAACCCAAGATCAGGCGCACCACGTTCTTCGGGTGTTTCTCGTAGAGCCTGCGCTGCCCTTCCTCGTTGATGACGTCGTAAGGGGGGGCGGTCAGCTCCGCCAGGGAGGCGGGGTCGGCGTAGCGTAAACCCCGGAACGGGGCGATGACGGGGATTCTTTTTTCGGTCATAGGTTTTTCTCTAAGTGGATTCGTAATCGTCTTCCTCGAAATGGCGGAACAGGACGTCGGCCTTGATGACGCCCTCCCGAATGACGGCGAGCTTGTCCTCCGTGACGTCCACCACGGTCGAGCCGCCGGAGGGCATGAGGTCGCCGGAATCGATGATGGCGTCGATCTTGCCGCCGAAATAGCTCTTCAGGTGGCGCACGTTCAACGACGGCGGAAATCCCGAAAGGTTGGCCGACGTCGTCGTCAGCGGCCGTCCGAGCTCCCGGGTCAGCGCCGCGGCGATCGGATGGGACGACACGCGGATGCCGATCTTGCCCGTGTTCGTCGTCAACTGCCGGGAGATCCTCGCGTTGGTCCGGTAGAGGATGGTCAGCGGCCCCGGCCAAAAGACGTCCATCAGAACCTTCGCCTTCTCGGGGATGTCGTCGACGATGGTGGCCAGCATCTCGCGGTCGGCCACGATCACCGCAACGGGGTTGCCGTAGTCCCGGCGCTTTACGTCGAAGAGCCTCTTGATCGCCGGCTCGCTGGTGACGTCCACGCCCAGGCCGTAGAAAGTCTCCGTCGGGTAGGCGCAGATGCCGCCCTTTTTCAGGATATCGACGGCCTGCCGGATCTTCGCGGGATCGGGCTTTTCGGGATCGATCTGGAGGATTTCGGTCATGCGGCGGAACGCCTCAGCTTCCGATCCTTCTCGGCGACCTGCTTCTCGAGCTTCCGGCGGTAGGCCAGCAGTTTCTTCCGGAGGCCGGCATTGGCCAGCGCCAGGATCTCGACCGCGAGCATCCCCGCGTTGAACGCGCCGCCCTTTCCGATGGCCATCGTCGCCACCGGAATGCCGCCGGGCATCTGGACGGTGGAGAGGATCGAATCGAGCCCCTTCAGCGCAGACGAATCGATGGGAACGCCGATGACGGGGATCGTCGTGTGCGCCGCCACAACGCCCGCCAGATGGGCCGCATGGCCCGCCCCGCAGATCAGGACTTTGAGCCCGCGCTTCTCCGCCGAGGTCGCGTAGAGCATGGTGCGCCGGGGGCTGCGGTGGGCCGAGGCGATGAGCATCTCGTGCGCGACGCCGAAGTCCTTCAACGCCCGCGCCGACTCGCCCATGATCGTCCAGTCCGAATCGCTGCCCATCAGGATGCCGACTAAAGGTTTCATATTTTTCTCCCTATGGCTTTCATGCCGATATCTCTTCGATAATGCGCCCCGCGCCAATAGATTTTTTCGCAGGCGTCGTACGCCCGCTCGCGCGCCTGCCTTAAATCGCGACCGAGGGCGGTGACGCCCAACACACGGCCGCCGGAGGTGACGATCTCCTCCCCCGCCTTCTTCGTGCCGGCGTGGAAGACCACCGTCTCGGGCACCGTTCCCGCCTCCTTCAATCCCTGGATCGGATCGCCCGTCGTGATTTCCCCGGGATAACCGTGCGCGGCCATGACCACGCACACCGAAGCGCCGGGCTTCCAGCGGAGGCTGCGGCCCGACAGGCGGCCCGTCACCGTCGCCTCGAAATCCTCCAAAAGGTCGCCGTCCCAGCGGACCATCAGCGCCTGGGTCTCCGGGTCCCCGAAGCGGACATTGTATTCCAAAAGCTTGGGCTCGCCGGCGCGGTCGATCATGAGTCCCGCATAGAGCACGCCGCGGTAGTCGATGCCCATCGCTTTCAAGCCCTTGAGCGTCGGGGTCAGGATCTTCGCGATCACCTTGTCCCGGACGCCGTCGGTGACGACCGGGGCCGGGCTGTAGACGCCCATGCCGCCGGTGTTCGGGCCGGTGTCGCCCTCGCCGACCCGCTTGTGATCCTGGGACGAGTCCAGGGGCAGGATCGAAGCGCCGTCGACTAAGGCCAGGAAGGACGCCTCCTCCCCGTTCAAAAACTCCTCGATCACGACCGTCCGGCCCGCTTCTCCGAAAATCTTCATTTTAAGGATGGACTCCAGGGCGCCGACCGCCTCCGCGCGGTCCTTGGCGATCACCACGCCCTTGCCCGCAGCCAGGCCGTCAGCCTTGACGACGACCGGATAGGACTGGGTGTTGAGAAAATCGACGGCGCGGTCGAAGTCGTCGAAGGACTCATAGTGGGCTGTGGGGATAGAATGGTCCCTCAAGAAACGCTTCGTCCAGGCCTTGGACCCTTCCAAAACGGACGCCGCCTTGTTCGGGCCGAAGACGGGGATTTTTTCTTTCTCCAAGAGATCGGAGAGACCCAGGGTGAGCGGCAGCTCGGGGCCGACGACGGTCAAGTCGATCTTTTTTTCGCGCGCCAGGGAAACGAGACCCGGGAGGTCCTCCGGCTTGACGGCGACGTTCTCGGCCTTGCCGCCGGTTCCCGGGGTCCCGCCGTTGCCGGGGGCGCAATAGACTTTTCGGATGCGAGGGCTTTGGGAGAGCTTCCAAACCAAGGCGTGTTCCCGACCTCCACCGCCGATCACCAGGACATTCATACGAACCGCGTATAGCGACCGATTTCTTCTAAATCAAGCGACGATGGCGCCCGCGAGGAATAAAAATATTGCGCAAAAGCCGAATCATTTCCATAATAGGCGGCTATGAAACACAAAAAACTTTCCGCCGTGGTCGCTTTTACGTTCGCGCTGGCCTTCTCCCACTCCTCTTTCGCTCAACCGGCCCCGGAAACCGCCCCGGCCACCCCCGGTGCGGCGCCCGCCGCGGAAGTCGCTCCCTCGGCAACACCGGCCGCGGCTCCTGCGGCCCCCGCCGCGGCGACGGCCACCGCAGGATCGCCGGAGGCGAACGCCTTGGTCGCCAAGGCCGACGCCATCCGCGTCCCGAAAGGCTCCTACCAGTTCAACGCCGTCATCACGAGCTTCGAAGGAAGCGATAAGAAATCCGAGAACGGCTACACGGCCTACGTGAAGGATCTGGATCACTCCATGGTCGCCTTCACCACGCCGACCTCCGAGCGCGGAAAAAGCCTGCTCATGCTGGGCGACGATCTCTGGATCTACCTGCCCAACGTGAAAAAGCCGGTCCGCATCCCCCTCCAGCAGCGCCTGGTGGGCGACATCGCCAACGGCGACATCACGCGCCTGAATTTGGCCGGCGACTACAACGCCACCGTCGCGGGCGACGAGAACGTGAACGGCGTGGACACGACGGCCTTGAACCTGGTCGCCAAATCGGACGACAAGACCTACAACAAGATCAAGTACTGGGTCTCGAAGGCCGACGGGAAGCCGGTGAAGGCCGAATACTTCACGGTCTCCGGCCAGTCCTTGAAGACGTGCATGTTCGAGGATTTCCGGCCGGAAGCCGGGGCCACCCGGCCCATGAGGATGGTCTTCCAGGATTCCGTGAACAAGGACAAGAAATCGATCCTCGTCTTCACCGATATGGTGACCAAGAAGCTGGACGACAACATGTTCACGAAGGACTACATGAAGACCTTCGAATAGCCTTGTGCCCCGCGTCCCTCGTCTTTTTATCGTTCTCCTGCTGACCTCGGGGCCTCTCTACGCCCAGACCTATCCGTCCGAAAGCCTTCCGGCGGAAACGCAGGCGGCCGTCGCGCCCGCCACGCAGCCGGCGGTTTCGGCTGAGACGAAGCCGGAGACGGCTCCCGCGCCCGTCGCGGCGGCGCCGGCCGCGGCGCCCAGGTCCTGGTGGGACGACAACTTCATCTTCAAGGGCCTCCTGCGCCAGGAGACGGCCGTCCGCCTGTCGTCGCCGCAGAATTTCAGCAAGCTCAAAGAGATCGTCAAACTCGACACGAAGTTCGTCTTCAGCGACCACTTCAAGCTCCGCATCGGAGGGCGCGGCTGGATCGACGGCGTCTACGACTTGACCGACCAGTACCCGACGCCGGTGGTCCACAATATGCGCGCCGAGGCGTTGCTGCGGGACGCCTATCTCGACGTTTTGTTCCCCTCGATCAACCTCCGCTTGGGCCTCCAGCAGATCGTTTGGGGCGAGGCGCTCGGCCAGTTCTTCGCCGACGTCGTCACCCCCAAGGACCTTCGGGAGTTCTTCCTCCCCTCCTTCGAGGACGTGCGGCTGCCCATCTGGGCCATCGACGCGCAGTACAGCTTCAACTCCAACGGAACCATCGAGATCGTCCTTTCTCCCGACCGCACCGTGGACAAACTCGCCCTTCCCGGCGCCGACTTCGCCTTCCGGGTCCCGACGACGCCGGGCTTGGAAACCGTCCTGCTTCCGGACAACCGGCCTAAAACGAATTTTAAGAATTGGAACGCCGGGCTTCGCTTCGCCTACCTCCTCTCGGGATGGGACCTCGCGGCGTTCTACTACACCAGCCCCGACCACATCCCCGCCCTCGCGAAAACCGGCACCCTGGACCCCTTTACCGGAGCGCCGCTGGTCCTCCTCGATCCCATCCACGAGCGCGTCCACAACCTGGCCGCGACCTTCAGCAAGGGGATCGGCCAGTCCATGATCGCGCGCGGCGAGTTCGTCTTCACCGCCCACCGTCTCTTCAACACGAAGACGCCGACGGCCAACAGGGGTTTGGACGACAAAGGACAGCTTCGTTACGTGCTGGGATTCGATTACGACATCGGCGGACACGTCCTGATGAACAGCGAATTCCAACAGGAAGCCATCGTCGGCGACACGGGCAACATCGCGGACCAAAAGCTGCGCTCCTGGGTCTTTCTGCGGTTCACGTCGCATTTCCTGGACAACAAACTCACGCCCGAGCTGATCGCCATCGTCGGTCTCGACCGCGGCGACACGATGTTCGGGCCCCGACTCTCCTATAACGTCACCGACGACATCAATTTGACCTGGGGCGCGGACGTCTTCAGCGGCCCCAACGACCAGCTCTACGGCCAGTTCGACGGTCAGGACCGCTTTTTCATGAATACCGAGTGGCGGTTCTAGTTTTCTAATTACCTGATATCACTTAAATTCGTTCGTTTTAATTCTAAATCGAATCAAAATCGAACAACGATGCAAAGTATCTTTTGCCACAATTTGACCCCCTGTGTTAATTTACGAAAGTCGCAGGAGGCCGCCGCATGAGAGAGACCATCATCCAAGCCAACGACGTGGTGAAAGAGTACAAGATGGGTAAAGTGACGGTGATGGCCTTGAAAAAACTGAATATGACCATCACCTCCGGCGAGATGCTCTGCATCATGGGCCCCTCCGGAAGCGGCAAGTCCACCCTCTTGAACCTCTTGGGCCTCCTGGACATCCCGACGGCGGGCGAAGTCCTCCTGCACGGGATCCCGACGCACCACCTGACCTATGCGAAGGCGGCCAAGCTCCGCAGCCAGTACCTGGGCTTCATCTTTCAGTCGTTCAACCTCTTTCCCATGCTCAACGCCTTCGAGAACGTCGAATACCCGCTGCTGTTCCTGCCCTTGAGCAAACAGGAGCGCCGCGACCGCGTCTGGGAGGCCTTGTCCGACGTCCAGCTGCGCGAAGTGGCCCTGCACCGCCCCGACGAGCTCTCCGGCGGCCAGCGCCAGCGGGTGGCCATCGCGCGCGCGCTGGTGACCCATCCCCTCCTCATCCTGGCCGACGAGCCGACGGCCAACTTGGACAGCGAATCGGCGGAGGCCGTCATGGCGGCCATGCACCGGCTGAACAAGGCCCGCCACACGACCTTCATTTTTTCCACGCATGACCCGCGCGTGATGCATCACGCCACACGCATCACACGCTTGAGCGACGGGGTGATCCATCATGACAATCTTCAAGCAACTGTTACGGATCTCGTCCCAAAACGTCTTTCGAAATAAGCGAAGGACGGTCCTCACACTGCTCATCCTGATGCTGGGAAGCGCCGGCCTCATGCTCGTCAGCGGCTTTTTCGAAGGTATCCACGACAGCTTTCGCGAACAATACATCCACAGCCAGACGGGGCACCTGACCATCAACGCCGTCGGCTATTACGCCAAGGGCGCCTCCGCGCCCTACGACTACCTCATGAAGAACCGCGCGGAGGTGGAGCGGACGATCTTAGCCAACCCGCACGCCCTCTACACGGTCCCCGTCGTGAAATTCGGCGGCATGGCCAGCACGGACAAGACCAACGTGGCGGTTCTGGCCCTCGGCGTCGACGCCGTCGGCGAGCAGAAGATGGGCGGCCACAAATATTCCCATTACAAAGGCGGGGCGACCAACATCGTGGCCGGACAGGCGCTGGATCCGAACGATCCCTATGGAGTCATTCTCGGGCAGGGGCTGATGAACGCCTTGGGGCTCAAGGTCGGCGACAGCTTCTATTTCATCACCACCCGCCAGGCGGGCGCGATCGACGGGGCCCAATACACCGTCCGCGGCGCTTTCCAGACCATCCTCAAGGAGTTCGACGACCGCGGCATGAAGATGAACATCGGCAGCGCCCAGAAACTCATGGGCATCGGCGACCAGGTGCACAGCCTGCTCGTCATGCTCGATAAGACGCAGAGCACGGACTCGGTCCGCGACCAGCTTCAGCAGGCGTTCAGGACGAACAAGTCGGGCGCCGAGATCATCACGTGGCTGGAGCAGGGGCACATGTACCGCCACGGAAGCGCATTGTTCAACAAGATCGAAACGACGGTGCAGCTCATCATCGCCATCGTCTTCATCTTCAGCATCGCCAACACCATCAACATGGCCATTTTCGAGCGCATGCGCGAATTCGGGACGATGATGGCCATCGGCAACAGCCGGCTCACCATCTTTTCGGTCATCTTCACCGAAGCCGCCTTGATCGGCGTCATCGGCGCCGGTTTGGGGATCGGCATCGGTCTTTTGGCGGGGGATCTGATCTCCTCCTTCGGCATCGGCATGCCTCCCCTGCCCGGTTCCACCGTCGGATACATCGCGTTGATCCTCATCAATCCCGTCATCTGCGCGAAGGTCTTCCTGCTCGCGCTCGGGTCGACGCTCTTCGCCGCCCTCGTGCCCGCGTGGCGCGCCAGTCACCTGGAAATCGTCCACGCCTTGGGATACGTATAACTATTAAACTACCTGTTATTAAATAACTTGTTCACTTTGTTCCCATTCTCTTATTATTTTGATAAGTTTTCTTGAAAGTTTTTATCCTCTCCGTAAAATCGAAAAGTCATGCCATCTCCCGTCTCTCTCGTGGACATGTTGCGGACGCATGCGGCGACTCAGGGCCGCGACCGGTCGCTGTGCTTCCTCGAACCGGGCGAAGACGGGCGGTTGTCCGGAGACGACCGATGGTCGACGTACGGCGATCTCGATCTCAAGGCCCGGACGATCGCCGCGGCCCTTCAAGACGCATCCCGGCGCGGCGAGCGCGCGCTTCTCCTCTATCCTCCGGGCATCGAGTACGTCGCGGCCTTTTTAGGATGCCTGTACGCCGGCGTCGTCGCGGTGCCGATCTACCCGCCGGATCCCATGCGCTTGAACCGCACCATGCCGCGCATCCAGGCCATCGAGAAGGACGCCGGGGCCGCGACGATCCTCACTACGGAACCGATCCTCTCCATGTCCGAAATGGTCTTCGAGCACGCGCCGGAGTTCCGGCAGCTCCAATGGATCGCCACGGACGTCCTGCCGGAGACGGCGGCCGCGGGCTGGAAGGACCCCGGTATCGGCGCCCGCGACGTCGCCTTCCTTCAGTACACCTCCGGCTCCACGGGCAAACCCAAGGGCGTGGTCCTGACGCACGGCAACCTCCTCCACAATTCGGGATTGATCCAACGCTACATGGCGATCGACAAGGAGAGCGTCTGCATCATCTGGCTGCCTCCCTATCACGACATGGGTTTGATCGGAGGGATCCTGCAACCCCTGTACACCGGCTATCCCTGCGCCCTGCTCTCCCCGATGGATTTTTTAAGAAAGCCCATTCGCTGGCTCCAGATGTTCACCCAACTGAAAGGCACCATCGGCGGCGGGCCGAATTTCGCCTACGACCTTTGCGTGCGCAAAGTGACGCCCGAGGAGCGCGAGACTCTGGACCTAAGCACCTGGAAAACGGCGTTCAACGGGGCCGAGCCCATCCGAAGGGACACCCTCGAACGCTTCGCCGACGCCTTCGCCCCGTGCGGCTTCCGGCCGGAGGTGATGTTTCCCTGTTACGGATTGGCGGAGGCGACGCTGATGGTCTCCGGCGGCCCGCATTTCCAAAAGCCGATCTCCCGCCGCCTGGACCCGTCGGGCCCGGATATCGTCGCGTGCGGCTGCCCCCTGGAGGGACAAACGATCCTCATCGTGGATCCCGAAAGTTTGGAGCCGCGGCCGGAGGGAGAAGTCGGGGAAATCTGGGTTTCCGGCCCCAGCGTGGCCGAGGGGTATTGGAACCGTCCTGAAGAAACCCAGACGACATTCCATGCCTTTCCCAAGGGTTCCAAAGACGGCCCCTTCCTCCGCACGGGGGACTTAGGCTTCCTGCATGGCGGCCAGCTCTTCGTCGCGGGACGATTGAAGGATCTGGTCGTCATCCGCGGCATGAAGCACCATCCCCACGACATCGAGCGCACCGTCGAGAAGGCCCACGAATCGATCCGGCCCGGCTGCGTGGCCGCCTTTTCCCTGGATCTCGAGGGAGAGGAGAGATTGATCATCGTGGCCGAGATCGAAAGGCGCGACCACGTCGCCGAACGAATCCACACCGAGATACGCGCGGCCGTCGTTCGCCATCATTCCCTTCAAGCCTACGAAGTCCTCCTGATCAATGCCGGCAGTATCCCGAAGACCTCAAGCGGCAAGATTCAGAGGCATGCGTGCAAGTCGTCCTTCCAGAAGGACGCTTTGGACATCGTCAGTCGGATGAAAATGAACGAGGCTAATGTCTGAAATGCCGGACGCCGGTGAAGACCATGGCGAGCCCGTGCTCGTCGGCGGCCTGGATCGTTTCGGCGTCCTTCACCGACCCGCCCGGCTGGACGATGGCCGTGATGCCGGCCTTAGCCGCTTCATCCACATTGTCGCGGAAGGGGAAGAAGGCGTCGGAGGCCAGGACGGTCCCTTTGAGGGGGGAAAGCGCCTTGGAGGCGCCGATCTTGGTGGCGTCGACGCGGCTGACCTGCCCGCCGCCTATGCCGACGGTCTTGTCGGCCGTCGCGTAGACGATGGCGTTGGACTTCACGTGCTTCACGACCTTCCAGGCGAACTCGAAGGCCTTCCATTCCTGCTCGCTGGGCGCGCGCTTGGTGACGACCTTGCATTCCTTTAAAGCGACCGACGCGAGGTCGCGGTCCTGAACGAGCAAACCGCCGGTGACTTTCCGCAAATGGGGGACCGAGGCCCTGGCCTTGCGGTCCCATCCCTTCCAACCGGGAAGCTCCATGAGCCGGATGTTTTTCTTGGCCGCGAGGGCCTCGAAGGCGTCCTTCTCGAAGCCGTGGGCGATCACGCACTCGTAGAAATCCTTGCCGATCTCCTGGGCGGTGGCCAGGTCCACGGTGGCATTCAGGGCGATGATCCCGCCGAAGGCGGAGGTGGGATCGCAGGCGCGGGCGTTCACGAAAATTTCCTGTAGGGGCGAACCTTGT
This sequence comes from bacterium, assembly GCA_036274695.1. GTDB lineage: Bacteria > UBA10199 > UBA10199 > JACPAL01 > DASUFF01. The sequence goes on from DASUFF010000049.1 coordinate 34,797, forward strand.
GTTCGCCCCTGCGCGACGCCGCACGGTGTGGCATGTTTGATGATCACCACCGCCGCCGAATCGAATTCCTTCGCGGCCTCCAAAGCGGCGTCCAAATCCATGATATTGTTGTAGGAGAGCTCCTTGCCGTGCAGTTGCTTCGCAATCGCAACGCTGGGTTCCGCCTGTACACCGACGTCCCCGTAAAAAGCCGCCTTCTGGTGGGGGTTCTCCCCGTAGCGCAATTCCTGGATCTTCCGTCCCTGGTAATTGAACGCCTCCGGGAACGCCCCTTCGCGCCCTCCCGTCAGGTAATTGGCGATGGCGCCGTCGTAGCGCGCGGTCAGCATGAAGACCTTTTGGGCGAGACGGAACTTGGTCTCCTTCGAGACGGAGCCCGCTTTCTTCAGCTCCTCCAAAACCAACGGATAATCGGCGGGATCGGTCAAGACCGCCACGTCCTGCCAATTCTTGGCCGCCGCGCGGATCATCGTCGGACCGCCGATGTCGATTTGTTCGATGGCCTCATGGAGGGGCAGTTCATGAACTGCCCCTGCGCGCGCGATGGTCTGCTCGAAGGGATAGAGATTGATGGCGATGAGATCGATGGGACCGATCCCGGAGGCCTTCATCTCCTCCAGGTGCTTCGGATTCGAGCGCATTCCTAAGATGCCGCCGTGGATCTTCGGATGGAGGGTCTTCAGACGCCCGTCCAAGATTTCCGGCTGGCCGGTGTAATCCCCCACTTCGATGACCTTGAAGCCCTGGTCGCGCAACAGCTTGGCGCTGCCGCCGGTGGAGAGGATCTCCACGCCCAGAGCGGCCAATCCCTTCGCCAGGTCGACGATGCCCGTTTTGTCGGAGACGCTGATCAGCGCCCTTTGAATCTTTTCCATAAATATCGCTTTACCTAAGACTCGCCGCCCCGAAGAGGCTTTTCAGATCGTTATCCACGAAACGCAAGCCCGCCCCGATGAACCAGTCCGGGTGATCCGGCTCCTTCGAGATGAAGTCGTCCAAACCCGACAGGATGAAGAAGTTCGGCGTCACGTTCACCGTGCCCATGGCCTTCAAGTGCGGCATCTCGTCGCCCTCCGTCTGAAAATCGAAGGCCGAAAACTGCACGCCGAAGGGCCCGTAGTTGTAGTCGATGCCCACGCCTCCCCGTGACTCGATCAGGCCGCCGCGGAACGTGAAGTTGTGGAATTCCTTCGCGAGCTGGGCGGAGATCAGGAACTTGTCCTTCTCGACCACGCTCTGTTCGGTGGTCACGGTGGTGGTCGCGCCGCCCGTCGTCACGTCCGTGGTCGTCACCTTGGACACGGCCGAGGGGCTGGGATCGACCACGAACTCGAGCATGAAATATTTGTCCGGCCGGGGCTTCAGGTTCACGCCCACGTAGTTTTTGAATTCTCCGGTGTTGCCCAAAAACTCGACGTGGTACCCCACCTCGAACTGGAACCGGTTGATCCCGCCCACGGTTTCGCTCACGCCCCGCGCCGCCTCGTTGATGTTGTCGGCCAGCTCCCCGTCGTTGACCAGGCGTCCGATCGATCCGCGGCCCTCGTCCACCTTGCGGGTGATGCTGTTTAAGCGCGCCATCGTGTCCTTCAGGGATTCCTTGCGCTCCGCCATCACCTCGGAGAGGTCGCCGGAGAACTGCTTCAGGCTCGCGACGATGGCGTTGATGCTCTGCTGGTTCTGCACCGTCATCTCCGCCAGCTTCTTGGTGAAGACCTCCATGTTGGCCAATACTTTGTTCACCGGCCCCGTGTCCTCGGCGACCATCTTCTTCAAGGCCCCGGTGATCTCCTTCATGTCGGAGGCGATCTGCCCTAAGTCGACGTAAGGGTTCGTTGCGGTGATCTCCCCGCCCTGTCCGATGGTTCCCAGCGTGATGTCTCCCGGCTTCAAGTCGATGTAGGTCTCGCCCAGAAAGCCTTTGGTGCGCACCTGGGCCACGGCATTGCGGCCGAGCTGGACGCGGTCGTCGAGGCGCAATTTCGCCTGGGCCGCGCGCCCGTCGTGAAGGTCCAAATCCTCGATGTAACCGACCTGGATGCCCGCCACTTCGACCGGCGTCTTGAGGCTCAGGCCCTCCGCCGAATCCAAGATGACACTGACCGTGTACTGGCCGCCCCCGCCGAAGAGCCCCTTGTCGCTCACGCGGACGGTGGCCCAGGCGATGAGGATCAGGGCGATGGCCGCGAAGACGCCGACCTTAAGCTCGAGGGAGGCGGACTTCATGCGTCGTCACCGTGCCGATCGAGGAATTTGCGGACGAAGGGATGGCGGCTTTTTTCGAAAACCGAAGGCGCTCCGCTTTCGATGATCACGCCGTCGTGGATCATGGCGACGAAATCGGCGACCTGGAAGGTCGCCTCGATGTCGTGGCTAATGACGACCGTGGTTACACTTAAGCTTTTTTTCTGAGTGTCCCCCGCCGTGCCCGCAAGGGCATGGTGGGTATCAACGATCAGGCGGTTGATGGTGTCGGTCATCAGGGGATCCAGGCCCGTGGTGGGTTCGTCGTAAAGAATAATGCGGGGTTCTAAGGCAATCGCCCGAGCGAGTCCAACCCTTTTTCTCATGCCGCCCGACAATTCCGAGGGCATTTTGGAAACCGCGCCTTTCAGGCCCACCAGGTCGAGTTTTTGCCTCACCCGCTCGGCGATTTCCTTCTCCGAAAGGTCGGTGTGCTCGCGAAGGGGAAAAGCGATGTTGTCCTCCACGTTGAACGAATCGAAGAGAGCGGCGTTCTGGAAAAGCATGCCGAAGTTTTTTCGGAAGGCCGTCAGCGCCTTGTCGTCCAGCTTCGAAAGGTCCGTGCCGTCCACGATCACCCGTCCTTTGTCGGGACGGATCAGACCGATCATGTGCTTCAGAAGCACGGATTTGCCCTCGCCGCTGGGGCCCAGGATGACGGAGATCTTCGAGGCCGGGAGGTCGAGGTCGATGCCTTTCAAAACCTCATTGTCCCCGAACGATTTGTAGACGCCACTAAATTGAATCATAAATTCCAGCGCCGCTTCCCGCGGCACAACGCTCGCTACGGCTCGTAAAGGAAGCTAGCCGTTCCCCGGGAACAATTCCAGGATCCAGGACGTGAGAAAATAATCGAGCACGAGGATGGCCACGGAGGACGCCACCACCGCCTGCGTCGTCGACCGCCCCACCCCTTCCGCGCCGCCGCTCGTGCGGTAGCCGCGCTGGCAACTGATCAATCCCAAGACGCCGCCAAAGATGGCCGCCTTGATCAGGCCTCCGATCACGTCGTCGGCGTCCACGTAATACGTCAGTTTCTGCATGAAGACCGTGGGGCCGATATGGAGGAGATGGACGGCGACGAAATAGGCGCCGACCACGCCGATCAAGCTGAAGATTCCCGCGAGCAGAGGCAACATGATCGTGGCCGCCACCACGCGCGGCACCACCAGGTAGTGCAGGGGGTTGACCGCCATCGCCGAGAGGGCGTCCACCTGTTCGGTCACCTTCATCGTGCCGATCTCGGCGGCCATGGCCGATCCGGCGCGGGCGGCCACCATCAGGGCCGTGAACACGGGGCCGATCTCGCGCGTGAGCGCCAGCCCCACCGTCGACCCGACGAAGATCTGCGCGTTGAAGGTGCGGAAGGCGTAGCCCGTCTGCAGCCCGAAGACCATGCCGGTGAACGTGCCGGTGAGCGCGATGATCGGCAGCGAGCGGACGCCGATGAACTCCAACTGGCGGAAGAAAACGTCCCTGCGGAACGGACGGGCGAAGAGCCAGGCGAAGGAGGACCGGAAGAAGATCAGGAACTCGCCGATCTCCCGGACGCCGGCGGTGAAGAAACCCCCGAGGGCCTCGAGAGCCCTAGAGATAAACACGGGGAACCCTTTCGGAGATGCGGCAGAAGACCTCGTAGGAAATGGTCTTGGCCCAGGCGGCCATTTCCTCGGCGCGGATTTCCTGGGCGCCCTGGCGTCCCAGGACCGTCACCTCGTCGCCGGCGGAGACGCCGGGGATGTGGGTCACGTCCAGCATGGTCAGGTCCATGCACACGATGCCCGCCACCTTGGCGCGCTTGCCCCGCACGATCATCTGCGCCCGGTTGGAGAGGAGGCGCGAATAGCCGTCGGCGTAACCCACGGGGACGACGGCGATGCGGGAGACTTTCTTCGTGACGTAGGTGCGGTTGTAGCTGACAGGCGTTTTGGAGGGCACTTCCTTCACCGAAATAACGCGGCTCTTCCATTGAAGCACCGGCTTGAGTGTCACGTCCTTCTTGTTCCGTTCCAGCGGGTAAGCTCCGTACAAGGCGATCCCGAACCGAGCCATGTAGTCCCCCTCGCCCGTCTTGCGATCAATGCTCGCCTGGCTGTTGGCCACATGGTAGGTCTTGGCAAGCCCATCGGCCCCGAAGGCCGCGTCGAAAATCCCCTTAGCCTTCTCAAATCCCTTCCATTGCTGCGCGGTGAACGGTCCGTTGCCGGCCTCGGCCAAGTGTGTGAGAAGGCCGGCCGGATCGATGAACGGCAGCTTTTTCAATTCCGCGCACGCCGTGGGGAAGTGCCCCAGTTGGAATCCCAGCCGCGTCATGCCCGTATCCACCTTCAGATGGACCGGAAGGCGCTTCCCCGACCGGGCCATATAATCGTTCAAGATCCGGGCGGCCTCAAGATCGTAGACGACGGGCGTCAGCCCGTAACGCACCACCGCCTCCTCCTGGCCCTCGATCAACCCCATCAAGACGAAAATGGGCTTTTTGATGCCGGCCTCCCGAAGCTGAAGGCCCTCGTCGATCGTCCCCACGCCGAAGGCGTCGGCGCCCTCGTCTTGGAGCGTTTTGGCGACGCGCTGGCCCCCGTGCCCGTAGGCGTTCGATTTGACTACGGCCAGCGCCTTGACCGGGCCCGGCAACCGGCCCCGGAGCTGCCGGTAATTGTGCCGGAGGGCCTCGAGATCTACTTCGACGTATGTGGGGCTGACGCGCTTCACGTTTCAGATCCTTTTAGACATTTGAACACTGAATCGCACTTTAGTGTTGGATTGACCGTAAAGAAGCGGAACTATAGGGTGCCTCAACGTTATGTCAACGGAGATAACTTTTCTCGGCCACTCGACGGTTTTGCTTAAAAATGGGGGTCTTACGGTCCTGACCGACCCCGTTTTGAGCGACCGCGTCATGGCCACGCGCCGGCTCGTCCCCTTCCCCCTCTCGCCCGTGGACCTGCCCCAGCCCACCGTCATCCTCATCTCGCACGGACACTACGACCACCTGGACCTGCACTCGCTCAAGTTCTTCTCGCGGGAGGTTCCCATCGTCCTTCCTCCGGGCTTGGGGAAGCTCGTTTCGAAGTTCGTCTCCAACCCCATCATCGAGATCGCCCACGGCTGTTCTCACGATCCCGCCATCGGGCTCGCCATTTCGGCCTTTCCGGTCACTCACTCGGCGCTCCGGCTGTCGGGCATCAACTACCGCGGCTGCAACGGCTACTGGATCGAGATGAACGGCTCGAAGATTTTCTTCCCCGGCGATTCCGCCTACCGGACGGATTTCGCCTCGTTCCGGGAGCCGGACTTGGCCTTGTTGCCCATCGCCCCGTGCAAACATTCCTTCTTCTTAAAGAAGCGCGCCGACTTGACGCCGGCGGAAGCCATCCGGGTGATGGAGGAAACCGGCGCCAAGAAGATGGTGCCGATCCACTGGGGGACGTTCAAGCTGGGATTCGAGGCGGCGGACGCCCCGATGGAGGCGTTGAAGCAGATCGTCGCCGAGCGGAACTTCGCCGACCGCGTGGCCATCCTGAAGCACGGAGAGAGCCTGACCCTCTAAGTCAATAACGATGCAAGCTTTCGCTTTCCCCCATTAACAACTTTTCCCCCGATCGAACGAAGAGAGTGGGACCGGGATGGGCATGAGGATCTTGAAAGGATCTTATGCCGACTTATCTCACAAACCTCTTCGGAGCGGTCTCGCCCTTCACCGCCCCGCAACAAATCGAGCTCGCCCGGTCGCTCGTGGGATTGAACGATTTCGCTCCGGCGGGCGTCGATTCCACCCCTCCCGCTCCGGCCGTTAGGACGATCCAAACGCCGCTGGACCTCCGGGTCGGCGACCGTTTCGACAAGGACGGGATCTCCGCGAGAGGCCGGTTCGAGCTGCTCGCCAAGATCGGCCAGGGCGGAATGGGGGCCATTTTCAAGGTGTTCGACTACAAGCAGCAGCGCGTCGTCGGCATGAAGGTCCTTCTCAAGAGCGCGGACGCGGAAGCGGTGATGCGTTTCGACAACGAGATCAAGATCGGCTCCCGGCTCGACCACGACCACCTGGTAACGGTCTACGAAACCATCGAATTCGCGAACGACACGCGCGCCATGCTCATGAAGTTCATCGAAGGCCGGCCGCTCTCCCAGGTGATGCACCAGCTCACCTACCGCCAGGCTGCCGACATCCTCCTGGACGTCGCCTCCGGCGTCTCCCACATGCATTCCGAGGGGATCATCCACCGGGATCTGAAGCCGGACAACATCCTCATCCGGGCGAGCGACGGCCGCGCCTTCGTGGCCGATTACGGCATCTCCAAACTGATGAAGGAGGCCCCGTCCGCTCCCGAAAGCCTTTCCCACCTTCCCGCCCTCTCCTCGCCCGACCTGACGGCCGGGGGAATGATCGGCACGATCGGTTATTTCGATCCAGGCGAGTCGAAAAACGAGCCGGCCCGCGACCTCTTCGCCTTGGGGAACATCCTGTATCAGTTGATGTCCGGCGGCCGGCAGGCGTTCCGCAGCTACAAACCGACCGGAGAACCCGTCTCCGAGCCCTTGATCGACTTGGCCCGGAGGATCCACCGATGGATCGAGTCCGTCGAAATGAATCGGAATCCCGATTGGCGGATCCTCTCTCCTCAGGGGCCGGCGACCAAAGGAACCGACTATGCGGAGTCGGAGATCCTTCGGATCGTCAACAAATGCCTGAGACGAACCCCCAAGCATCGCTTCCGGGGCGCCGCCGACTTCATGGCCGATCTCCTGACGGTGAAAACCGCCAGCCTCAAGCGGGACATCGACGCCATGGAAAGGCGTTTGGAGGACGCGATGAAGATCGAACTCCCGGTCTTTCTCCTTCGGTCCGGCGTGAGCATCGATCCGGCTCTCAATCCCGCCGAGATGTCGGACAAGGAGCTCTCCGACCTTCTCCATTGCCCCGTGTCTCGGAAGGACGGAAAGATCTTCGTCAACGCCGGCACGCGCGATTTCCTGCCTCCCCTGGAACGGCAGGCCTTGGACGACCTGGACTTGAAGCTCGAGCGGACGATCAACCTGTGGAGGACGGAAATAGGCCTTATGGCCAGCCGGATTTTGGCCAAGGGATGGCCGTTGAAGCACCTGATCGCCACAACCCATTTTGACTTTGTGGTTCACGAGGAATACGAACTCAGCCGCGCGGAAATCGACGCCCTGGTGCCCTGGGTGACCGACTACGAAACCCCGCTTCCGGACGGGAAAACGCCTCCCATGACCCGGGCGCTCACGCATCCCCTGCCCGTTTTTATCGACGACATGCGCGATTACACGACCGGCGAGTACGTCCAAACGCCGACGGACCCGAAGGTGCGCCGCCTCGCGGAGGAGGCGGACACGGGCCAATATTGGGAAGAAGAAGAGGAACTGGACATCGCCGCTCTCTCGCTCCAACGAGGCGACATTTTCGTGCTCCGGCTCCGGAACGCCGACTACGCTCCCGTTGCGATCCCGATTCAGGCGTCCCTGAAACAGCGCAAGGAGCTCCTCGACCGGGGCCTTCCTCTCACCGTCGCCCCGGAGTTGATTCCGAAGGGCCACGTCAAAACGGGATTCACGGTGATCCACGGAGGGACCTCCATGGTCGGCGTCCGCTACGGCCACAAGAACGGCCGCTACGGCATTCCGGAAATGGAGTTTTCCTACGGCCCGTTCGCCGTCAAAACGGCCACGTTGGGCGACTATATCCGGGAATTCATCCTCCCCCTGGTGAAGGCCGGCCGCAAAGAGGCGGAAGCCCTCGCTCCAAGGGCGGGTAGCGAATCTTTCCTCGATATCGACTGGGAAAATAAGACGATCGACGTCCATGAGAAGGACCGGAAAGGCCCGAAGGGCAACCCGATCGCGCTCACCCAGAACGTTCGCGGCGTGACGCCCAACGACCTTTTTTCCTTCGCGCGCTACCTCGGATTGGAGATCATCGACTCCTTCCGGTGGGAGGTCGTCGCCACCAACGGCATCCGCGGCTTTATCTCTCCCACGGGCACGACGGTTCTACCGATCTACCTGCCCTGCTTCAACAACGTCGAAAACTGGTACCGGGACCCGGCGACGAAGATCGAGCGCCCGCGCAACCCCGACGACATCCAGATCCCCGAAATGGACGCGATCCCTCCGGGCACGGAGCGGTCCCACAACATAACGCTTGTCCACGGAGTCCAGGGAACACTCGGGCCGGGACTGCACGCCACCTCGACGCCCGGCACCATCGACAACATCGTGACGAAGAGCATTTCGATCACGGCGACGACGGACGCCGTCAGCTTCAACGCACGCAAGGAACAGATGCGCCCGAAGCACCAGCCCTTTCAAATCTCGGATTACGCGGCGCTATTGATGCAGCGGTTCACTGCACCGCCAGGGAGACGGTGAGGCTGTTGGACCCGGCGTTCGCCGTGACGAGGTCGATGCGCCCGTCTCCGTTGAAGTCGCCGACCGCGGAAAAGGACGGCGCGGCGCCCGCCGAGAAGCTGACTGTCTCGCCCGGCGTCGCCGTTCCGTCGCCGGCAATGACATCCACGGCCCCCTCGGCACTGGTGGAGACGGTGTCCGGCAAGGAGTCTCCGTTCACGTCGGCCACAAGGACGACGTCGGGTGGATTCACGTCGATGCCGAAATTCACGCCCGCCTCGAAGGTCCCGTCTCCCCGCCCCTTCAAGAAACCCAAGGTCGAGAGGTCGGCGGTGATCAGATCGACCGCTCCGTCGCCGTCGATATCGCCCAATCCGGCCGATCGCGGGGCGATACCGGCGTCGAAGGAGGTTTGGGCGTCGAAATTACCGTCGCCTTGCCCGAGCAGGACGCTCACGTCGGCGGAGTCTTGATTCACGGAAACGATGTCGAGATGGCCATCCCCGTTCAAGTCTTCGAGGTGCAGGTCCTTCGGCTTCGTCCCGACCGAAAAGGGAGACACGGGCGAGATGAACGACCCTCCCCCGCCGTTGCGCAGAAAGCGGACGTTGTTCCCGCCCGAGCTGGCACACACGATATCCGGCTGATCGTCGGCGTCGATGCGGCCCAAGGCGAAGGACGAGGGCGCGTCGCCCACGGGGACCGCCGATTCGGCGTCGAAGGTTCCGTCGCCGTTGCCGAAGAGCAGGCTGATGTCGTCGGAGTCCTGATTGGCGGTGGCGATGTCCGGGTCGCCGTTGCCGTTCAAGTCGGCGATGACGACGAAGACGGGGCGAAGCCCCACGTCGAAGGAGGCCGCCGCGCCGAAGGTTCCGTCGCCATGTCCCAACAGCACGCTCACGTCGTCGGAAGCGGCGTTGGCCGCAACCACGTCCTCGAAGCCGTCCCCGTTTAAGTCCCCCACCGCCACGGCCTCGGGCGAAGAGCCGACCGAGAGAGATCCTCCGGGCGAGAAGCACAGTTCTCCGGCGTCGGAGACGCCGTTGCCGCAGGTCCCTGAAGCGCTTTTACCCGAACCGCAGGCGGCAACGAGAAAGAGCGAAGCGCAAGCACCGGCGGCCAGCAGGGTCCTGACGGCCGGGAAACGATTTCGATGGGTCATGGGATCTCCTTTTTTCTTTCGTCTTTGGATGCTTCTTATCGGCCATCCGTCCCGCGAAGTATCGAAACTCCGTGGTCTCCCGAAAACCGATGCATTGACGGCCCAAGCCTCCCCTGCTACTTGTCGACGCATCCAAAGGGGTGCTCGGTGAATCCGGGCTGAGATCCGGCAGGACTTCCTTAAGAAGCTAAGCCGGGAACCCGAAGAACCTGATCCCGGTAATGCGGGCGTAGGGAGGTCAAGTGATCACCATCCAAGTCAATGGAGCGCCTCTCAGCATGGAAGAGGCGCTCACGGTTCAAGGGCTGATCCGCAAAATCCAGATCCACTCCCCCGCCATCGCCGTCGCCGTGAATTCGGAGATCGTTCCCCGTTCCTCCTTCGACGCCGTCCTGCTGAAGGACAATGACCGGATCGAGATCATCCGTCCCGTGGGAGGGGGGTGACCATGACCGATTTTATCAAAATCGCCGGGGTGGAGCTTCCGAGCCGTCTCTTCCTAGGCACGGGAAAATTCGCCTCCCCCGAAATCATGCGGGACGCCCTGGAAGCCTCCGAATCCTCGATGGTGACGGTGGCCCTGAGGCGCGTCGATCTAGCGCGCCCGGATCGGGACATCTTAGGGTTTATCAACCGGAACCGGTTCCGCCTCCTCCCCAACACCTCCGGCGCCCGCAACGCCAAGGAGGCCGTCTTTTTGGCGAAAATGGCCCGCGAAAGCGGCTTGGGCGACTGGCTGAAGCTCGAGGTCATCCCCGACCCCCAATACCTGTGGCCCGACCCGGTGGAAACGTTGGCGGCGGCGGAAACTCTGGTAAAAGACGGTTTTGTCGTCCTTCCCTACATGCCGCCCGATCCCGTCCTCGCCAAGAAACTCTCCGACGCCGGCTGTGCGGCCGTCATGCCTCTCGCGGCGCCCATCGGGTCCAATCGCGGCCTGAAAATGGGGGAAGCGATCCGCATCATCATCGAGCAGGCCACCGTCCCCGTCGTCGTCGACGCCGGCTTGGGCGTGCCTTCCCACGCTTGCGAAGCGATGGAGATGGGCGCCGACGCCGTCTTGGTGAACACCGCCATTGCCACGGCGAATAATCCCGTCCGTATGGCCGCCGCCTTCCGGGACGCCGTGAAGGCCGGCCGCGAGGCCTGTCTGGCCGGGCGAGGCGCGGAACGGGAAGGCGCCGAGGCCTCGAGTCCTTTGGAGGGCGTCGTCCGTGGATGAAGCCTCTTTCCGAAAACTTCTGGAACCGATGGGCGACGCGGCCCACGCCGCCCTCCTGGAGAAGGCGCGTCGGGCGACCTTGCAGCGCTTCGGCCGCACGATGCAGGTCTTCGCGCCCGTTTATCTTTCCAACGAATGCGTCGACACCTGTCTTTATTGCGGCTTCAGCCGCACGAATAAAATCCCGCGCCGCACGCTGACCGTGGACGCAGTCGTCGCCGAAACGGAGCACTTGATCGGCCAAGGTTTTCGCCACGTCTTATACGTCGCGGGCGAGCATCCCGTTCACGTGTCCCCCGACTATTTGGAGGCGGTCCTCAAGACCGTCCGCCCCCTGCTCGCCTCCGTATCGATCGAAGTCGCTCCGTTCGGAGAGGGCGTTTACCGGCGCCTGACCGCCGCGGGCCTCGACGGCGTCGTCATCTATCAGGAGACCTACGACCGGAACCGCTACGCGGAAGTCCACGTCGCGGGTCCAAAACGGGATTTTGAAAAACGTCTGGAGCACTTGGAAGACGCGGCCCGGGCGGGCGTTGCGCACATCGGCATGGGAATCCTGCTGGGATTGGCGAATTGGCGGGAAGACGCCTTGGCCCTGGTGCGTCACGTTCGTTCCTTGAAGAAAAAATACTGGCAGGTGGAAATTTCAATCAGCCTACCGCGACTGCGCCCCTGCGAATCAGAATACGCTCCGCCCCATCCGGTCTGCGACCGCGATTTCCTCCAACTCATCGCCGCTCTGAGACTAGCGCTTCCGGACGTCGGCCTCGTTCTTTCGACGCGCGAAGCGCCGGAACTCCGGGACGCTCTGATCGGCCTGGGCGTCACGCGCATGAGCGCCGGCTCGCGCACCGAGCCGGGCGGCTACCTCCAGCCCGAGGAATCTCTCAAACAATTCGAAACCGAAGACCATCGCTCGCCCGCCGAAGTGGCGGCGGCGATCCAATCCAAGGGCTACGAACCCGTATGGAAGGACTGGGAGAGACTATGAAAACCTACATTCAGGGCTCGCGCCCCGACATTCGCGTCCCCCTGCGCGCCGTCCGCCAGACCGGCGGGAATCCGCCCGTGTCCGTCTACGACACCTCCGGCCCGCACGCGGATCCGGCGGTAAGCCCCAATGTCCGCGACGGCCTCCCGCCCCTGCGCGCCGGCTGGATCGACCGCCGCGGCGACACCGAGAAACGCGGCGCCTTCCGGCGCGCGAAAACCGGCGGGAACGTCAGCCAAATGCATTATGCCAGGCGGGGGATCATCACGGACGAGATGGAGTTCGTCGCCATCCGAGAAAACCTTCCGGCGGACTACGTCCGCGAGGAAGTCGCCCGGGGCCGCGCCATCATTCCCGCCAACGTCAACCACCCGGAGCTCGAGCCGATGATCATCGGCCGGAACTTTCTGGTGAAGATCAACGCCAACATCGGCAACTCCGCCGTCACCTCGTCCATCGAGGAAGAAGTGGAAAAGCTCCTCTGGGCCACGCGCTGGGGCGCCGATACCGTCATGGATCTCTCGACGGGTAAGAACATCCACGCCACGCGGGAAGGCATTCTGCGCAACAGCGCGGTACCGATCGGAACCGTTCCCATCTACCAGGCGCTGGAAAAAGTCGGCGGAAAGGCCGAAGAATTGAATTGGGAGATCTTCCGGGAGACGCTGATCGAGCAGGCCGAACAAGGCGTCGATTATTTCACGATCCATGCCGGAGTGCTCAAGGACTATGTCCCCCTGACGGCCAAGCGGTTGACCGGCATCGTCTCCCGCGGCGGATCGATCCTCGCCAAGTGGTGCCTCGACCATAACCGGGAAAACTTCCTCTACACGCACTTCGAGGAAATCTGCGAAATCATGAAGGCCTACGACGTGAGCTTTTCGTTGGGCGACGGGCTTCGCCCGGGTTCCATCCGGGACGCCAATGACGCCGCCCAATTCGCGGAGCTGAAGACCTTGGGAGAATTGACCAAGATCGCCTGGAAGCACGACGTGCAGACGATGATCGAAGGCCCCGGCCACGTGCCGATGCACCTGATCAAGATCAACATGGACAAGCAGTTGGAGGAGTGTTTCGAAGCGCCCTTCTACACCCTGGGACCGCTCACCACCGACATCGCTCCGGGCTACGACCATATCACCAGCGCCATCGGCGCCGCGATGATCGGCTGGAACGGCTGCGCCCTGCTCTGCTACGTCACGCCCAAGGAACATTTGGGACTTCCGAACAAGGACGACGTGAAGGCCGGCGTCATCGCCTACAAGATCGCCGCCCACGCCGCCGACCTGGCCAAGGGCCACCCGCGCGCCCAGGAACGCGACGACGCCCTTTCCAAAGCCCGGTTCGAGTTCCGCTGGGAGGATCAATTCAACCTAAGCCTCGATCCCCCGACGGCGAAGGCCTTCCACGACGAAACCCTCCCCGCCGACGGCGCCAAGCTCGCGCATTTCTGCTCGATGTGCGGCCCGCATTTCTGCTCGATGCGGATCACGGAAGACATCCGTAAAGCCGCCAATCAAGAATAAGGCAAAAAAAGGCCCCTCTCCCAAATCGGGAGAGGGGCTCGGAATCCTCGGTCGCAAATTGCGGGTGAGGGTTAGTGAATCTTCACCGACAACTCGAGCTTATCCCCATCCACCGCCATATCGTTCCAATCCCACCAGCTCACCTTCTTGATCAACTCCGTGCGGACCTTCAGCATCCGGTCGCTGCCCAAGTTGGCGTTCTTGGGATCCTTGCCCTGGCCGACCTTGGCGTAGATGTCCACGCCGCTGGAGAAGCCGCTCTGCTCGGCCACCGTCTTCTCGTCCTTCAAGGTCTTGAGGATGTCGTTCAGGTCGCAGCTCAAATCCGTCGTCTTCGGCGTGAACGAGCAGTTCTTCGCCGCCAGATCCTTGTTGATCTGCTTTTCGATGGCGATCTTGCTGCCCGCCTGCGCGCCGTCCTTCACCTTGTTGCCGACCGAACTGCCCAGGTCGAGGCCGTAGGCCGCGCCCGCCACCGACAGGGCCGCCACAGCGGCGACCGCCATGATCTTGATCGATCTCATGTGTCCCTCCTTATAGAGACGGTTGAAAATGAAAACTCCCCTGGAAACGGGCGATTGTGTTAACCTTTTTAAACAAAAAGCGCAAGACTCCTTCTTGATTTAGGGGGTTGGATGCGCTACCCACGCACACTCATGTCGCGGAAGAAATCCAACAACGTCCCCGCCATCGCCTTAACCGGCACCGCGGGCTTCGTCGGCAGCTCGCTCTTAAGGGAGCTCGAAAAGGACCCCAAGTACTCCCGGATCATCGCCATCGACTATCGCAAGCCCCCCTTCGAGACCGTAAAGACGAAGTTCTACCGGATGGATTTGACCGAAACCCTCGCCGATTCGAAGCTTTTGGAGATCTTTGAAAAGGAGAACGTCCAGACCGTCGTCCACGCCGCCTTCCCCGTCTCCCCGCCGCACGACCTTTCCTGGGCGCACGAGCTGGTCTCGGTGGGAACGATGTACGTCATGGACGCCTGTGCGGCGCGGAAGATCAAAAAGCTCATCATCGCGTCCACCACGGAGGTCTATGGGGCGCACGCGACGAACCCCAATTTCCTTTCCGAAGACCATCCGATGCGGGGCGGTTTCAAGAGCCGCTTCCTCCGCGACAAGATCGAGGTGGAGGTTCAGGCGCAGAAGTTCGCCAAGAAACATCCGGAAACGGTCGTGACGATCCTAAGGCCCTGCACGACGCTCGGGCCCAACGTCCGCAATTACAAAACCAATTTCCTCCAGTCGCCGGTGATCATCACGGTCATGGGCTTTGATCCCCTCTTCCAGTTCGTCCATGAAGAAGACGTCATCCGCGCCTTCAAGATGGCGATCGACCGCGATTTCCCGGGCGTCTTCAACATCGTCGGCGACGGGGTCCTTCCGCTGTCCAAGGTCTTGAAGCTCGCCGGCAAGGTCACGATTCCCGTTCCGGCGCCCGTGCTCTATCCGGTGGTGCAGCTCCTCTGGTACGGCAACGTCGTCCCGGCACCGCCCTCCCGGCTCGATTTCCTAAAATATCTCTCGGTCGCCGACGGCGCGAAGGCCAAGAAGGTCATGAATTTCGTGCCCCGGCATTCGACCAAAGAAACGCTGCTGTCCTTCATCGGGGCCCAGCGTCTGCGCGAAATCAACCTCCTCGAGGCGACGTAATGGCGAACCAGAATAAAAAAGAGGAAGGCAAAGTCGTTCATTTGAAGCCCGTGCCCCCCGCGGAGAAGGCAACGCCCGCCTTCGAGGATCTCATCGAGAAGCTCGAGGGCCGCATCGACCGCATTGAGAAGGAATTCCGTGAAACGGTCCACAAGATCGAGAAGCGGGACACGGGAAAGCCCCCGCTTTCCCAGAACGACCTCTCCTCGCTGATTGGACGGCTGGAAGAACGCATCCAGATCGTCTCCGACGAGATCCGCTCCGGGCGACTGTTCAGCGACGGCCGGAAAACGGTAGCCTTCACGGAAATCCTGCAACGGATCGCCAAACTGTTGAGCTTCGACGCCTATCGGGATTTCCTCAAAGAGCTCTGGTTCGGGAGGCCCGAGGAGAATTACGACGTCGACGAGTTCGGGATGGACCCGACCTTCATCCAAAAGGTGAAACCGCTTTTCGATTTTCTTTATTACAACTACTGGCGCGTTTCGGTGGAGGGCCTGCTCCACATCCCGAACGAAGGACGCGGGTTGATCGTCGCCAATCACTCGGGAACGCTGCCTTACGACGGTTCTATGATCGGGGCGGCCGTCGTCAACGAGCACCCCTCCCGCAAGGACGTGCGGTTTTTGGTGGAAGACTTCGTCTACCACTTCCCCTTCCTGGGCACTTTCATGTACCGCATCGGCGGCGTCCGCGCCTGTCCGGAGAACGCCGAACGCCTGCTGGCCAAGGATCATCTCGTGACGGTCTTTCCGGAAGGCATCAAGGGCATCGGCAAGCACTACAAGAACCGATACCGGCTGCAGCGCTTCGGCCGGGGCGGTTTCATAAAGCTGGCATTGAGGACCAATTCGCCGGTGATCCCGACCGCGGTGATCGGCGCCGAAGAGATCCATCCGTTGATCTACAAGTCCACGATCCTGGCGCGTCCGTTGGGCATCCCTTACATTCCGGTGACGCCGACGCTGCCCCTGCTCGGCCCCCTCGGATTGATCCCCCTGCCTTCCAAATGGACGGTCGTCTTCGGCGAACCCATCGTCTTCGGCCCGAAATACGGGCCTAAGGACGCGGACGACCAGCTCCTGGTCAACCGCCTCTCGGAAATGGTACGGATGAAGATCCAAGACATGGTGACGGAGACCCTCAAGAAGCGCCGCTCGATCTGGTTTGGCTAGCTAGATCATGTAATTGCGGCTTTTTGAGGGCGTGATTTTGCCTGTAAGAAACTCCCGCACGTTGCGTTTAATTTGTTCTACTGCCGGTTGGTCGAAGGGATTCACGCCCAGCAACTGGCCGGCGTAAACGGTCTCCAATTCGCACATCAGGAGAAGTTGGCCCAAGTCGTAGGCGCTGCCGTCCTTGAGAAGAACGGTTTGGTTGGGTCGGCCGCGGGCGCGCAGGGCCTCCTCCGTCGCCAGACGGGAGGCGTCGGTCAACTCGTGGATCTTTTTCTTGGACAACTGCGCGGCCTCTTCCCCAAGAACCCGCGCCCAATCGGGCGCTTCGGACAGGCGTTCGGCGGCGCCTTCTTCAATCCCCAAAAACGTGACGATCTTGTCCGCGGGACCGTCCAAATACAGTTGGAGCTGGGAATGCTGGTCGCGCGGCCCGAAGGAAGACACCGGCGTCGAACCGACGGGGGGCTTGGCTCCGCCCATCGGACTCTTGCCCAGGCTCTCGGCCCACAGCTGGGCCATCCAGGGACCGAAGCTTCGAAATCTCTCGGCGTAGGAGATCAGGACGCGGATGTTTCTCTTCCGAAGGACCTCGAACCGCTCATGGAGAATGGCGCTCATCAGGGCCGGGTTGAGCCAGGGATCGTCCGTAGCGCAGCGCTCTTCCATGCGCCGGGCGCCCGCCAGGAGCGAATCCACGTCCGCGCCGGCCAAAGCGGCGGGAAGGAGCCCGACCGGGCTTAAGACGGAAAAGCGTCCGCCCACGCCCGGGGGAATTTTCAGACAAGGAAAACCTTTTTCCTGCGAGAGCTGCCGAAGGGCGCCCTTTTCGGAATCCGTGACGGCGACCATCTGCCGCCAGGCCTTCTCTCCCAAGGCGGCTCGGAATTTTTCGAAGAAATAAACGAAGGCCGCCCACGTCTCCAGGGTCTTGCCGGACTTGCTGATGACGACCAACAAGGTGCGTTCGGGATCGGACCGCGCCGCCGTCCGCGTCCAACCTTCGGCGTCGAGCGAGTCGCAAACCTCGACGTCCATCCCTTCTTCCGAACCTAGGGCCTCGACGAGCAGCCGGGGACCGAGGGCCGAGCCGCCGATGCCCAAGATCAAGGCCTTGCGGCAGCGGGAACGAAGTTCGGAGGCCAGAGTTTTCAGCCCCTTCAGGTCGTCGGTGTAATGAGCAAGGTCGAGGAAAGGCATCTGCCCGAGTTTCCTCAGTTCCTGAACGCCGCGGTGAATTTGAGAAGCCTGCGGGCGCACGGCCTCGACGTCGTCCCGGGAAAGCCCCGCTCCTCCCGCGAATTCGGACATCATGAAGTTGAAATCCAGGCGGATGTCGGCGTTGAGCGTCATGGATGGAAACCGGAAAATTACTTCACGCAAATCACGGTGTAGGAAGCCGTGCAATCCTGGAATTCGGGCGGGATTTCCACCCGCTCCTGGACGACCTTCTCGCAAGTGACTTCGCCCGTCTCGCGATCGATGGAGGCCTGGATGGAAGTGGCCTTCCCGTCGATTAAGGCCGGAGCCGCCGTGAACTTGCATTGGGACGCCGTAAAGCCGGCCGGAATCTGGATGACCGTGCCGTTGCCCGCGTAACCCGCGTCCACGGCCACGTTGCCGCCCGCGCCAGAAATAGCCGCGTCTTTGACGCCTCCGGCTATCTCTCCGCTCTCGGCGACGGCGGCATCGTCGCCGGCCTCCGCGGAGCCGACGCCGCCCGTCAAGGCCTCCCCGCCGCAGGCGGAAAGGATCAAACTCATCGAAAACAAGAAAACGGAGAGCACTCTCATAAAACCTCCTAGGCCGGCATCATATATGAAGAAAACCCCTTCTCCTGAAGATACTTCGGATAAAGGTCGTAGGCCGGCTTAATGACCGGCAAAAGCTTCAGCAACTTCGGGATCGGCCCCTTGGCCACCATCTCCCGCCGGGCCAACGCCATCACGAGATTCACCTTGCCGTACCAGAACCGGTGGGCGGTGTCCGCCTTCATGCTCATCTCCACCTCGGGCTTCTTTTGATCGTCGTTGAAGGAGAAGACGGGACTCGGGCCGCTTAAGTCGATCGTGATCGCCAGCGGCGGTTCGCTGTAGACGAACTTCATGATCATCTTCGAGTCGAGAAGCTTCTTGCGCATCTCTTCGTTCGTCGTCAGGTACTCGAAAAAACCGCCCAGGACTTCCTTCAACTTCTCGGAGTTTTCGAACGTCGCCATGCGCCCTCCCGTTAGTAGGCTTTGCGGACGGCCTCGAGGACTTCCTCTTTCACCACGTCCCGCGGATTGTAGAAGCTGGTACCGTCGTTGACGGCGCCCTCGGCGATCGCCTCGAGCTGGTCCTCGCGCACGCCGGCGTCCTTCAAGCGCGTCGGCAGACCGCAGGCCTGGTTCAATTCCTCGCGGAGACGGATGACGGCTTCGATGGCCTTCCGGGCGGCCGCCTCGTCGGTCAGCCCCGCCGTTTTCACGCCCAACAGGCCGGCGATCTGGGCGTATTTGTCGGCGCAGACGGCCAGGTTGTATTCCATCCCCCAGGGCAGAAAGATGCTGTTGGCCGTTCCGTGATGGACGCCCACGATCCCGCCGGTGGCGTGCGACATCCCGTGCACGACGCCCACCATGGCGTGATCGAAGGCGATGCCCGCCAGGGCCGCGGCCGTCAACAAGCCGGAGCGGGCGTCCAAGTCCTCGCCGTGCAGGACGGCCTTCAGAAGGTTTTGCCGGATCAGGGGAATGGCCTCCGAGGCCATCGCCTCCGAAAAAGGATTGGCCTGGATGCTGGTGAAGGATTCGATGGCGTGCGTGAGGGCGTCCATGGCCGTTGCGGCCGTGAGCTTGGGGGGCAATCCCACCGTGAGCTCCGGATCCAAAACCGCAAGGGAGGGCGCCAGGTGGCGGTCGACGAAGGAAAGCTTCGTATGGCTCTCCTCGTCCAGAATGACGGCGGCGTGGGTCACCTCGCTGCCGGTCCCCGCCGTGGTCGGTATGGCGACTAAGGGTTTCAGGGCGCCCGGCAGGGTCTCGGCGCCGGAATAATCCCTCACGAGGTCGCCGCCGTGGGTCAGGAGAATGGCCGCACCCTTGGCCGTATCGATGACGCTGCCGCCTCCGATGGCGATGACACCGTCGACGTCCTGTTTGGCCCCGGCTTCGGCGCAGCGCTTGACGGCCTTCACCTCCGAGTTCGCCGGCACTTCCGTAAACAAGGCGGAGACGGCAACACCCGCGTTCTTCAAGCCCTCTAAGACCGGGTCGATGACCTTCAATTCGGCCAACATTTTATCCGTAACGACGAGGGCCTTGGTGATCCCAAGGGCTTCCAGTTCGGCGCTGAATTCCCGGGCGATACCGGCGCAGGAGATGATTTTCGTGGGGCAGTAGAATTGAAAAAAGTCTTGGGGCATCCGAGACTTATACCTCGGATGCCCCAAGCTCGCAAGCAGTTCGGATCGTCAAATCGGCTATTCGGCAGGCTGCGGTTCCGTCCCGGTCCCACCTGTCGTGTCACCCGCTGTGCCACCCGTCGTTCCGCCGGTCGTATCGCCGGTCGTTCCGCCGGTGGTCCCGCCCGCATCGCCTCCGGTGGTGTCTCCGGTCGTTCCGCCCGTCGTCCCGCCGTCCGGCCCCGTCGGGAAGAGGTCTCCGTCCGGGCAGGCCGGGTACGGATCCTGTCCGCACATCGGGCTATCCAAGGGGACTAAGAAGGGACCGATATCGCCCGCACGGCGGCACGAAGAGACGCCCAGATAATAGACGTCCTTGTGGTCCACCGAATTCGGCCCGTCGCTCCAGTAATCGAAGTGGCAGACGTGGCCCTGGCGGAAACAATCCCCTTCCACCTCGTCCTGGTCGATGGCCGCGGCGCAAACGATCTTATCGCCCGTGATCGCGCCATCGGGGTCCGGGGCGAAAAAGTAGAGGCCGTTGTCGTAGTTCAGCTCCGCGGGGAAGACCAAGTCGTTGTACTCGACGTTGATGATCTTGCCCGACCCGTCGATCAGGAGTTTGTCGTCGATGTCCAGCTCCTCGCCGTTGTCGTTGCTGTCATCGCTATAATGGTACCCGTCGCTGTCCAGGAGAGCTTCCGCAAATTGCGCTCCGCAGGAGCTGGCTCCGCCCGTGAATAAGAAGCTGGCCGGGAGCGCCAAAAGAACGGCCAACCTCAAGAGTGACGATGTTTTCATAAACTCTCCTATCTTCCTTTACGAGCATCCGCTCGCGATGTGTCGCGGGAAGCGACCTTCATGTGCTTTCGACACGAGTTTCCCGCGATTTGTGTCGGAATTTATTTTTTCAATCGGTGGTTGCACGGACGCGGGGTCTTGTGTCTAAAAGTCCCCTCTCTCCATGAGCATCACCAACGCGGATATCCGGGCTCTTTACGAGAAGTACGGAAGCTGGATTTTCAACCGGGCCCGCTCCCTGTTGAAGGACGAGCAGGCGGCCTATGAGGCCATGCAGGACGTCTTCGTGAAGGTCTTGGAGTCGGGGGCCGATTTCCGGGGGGATTCCTCCCCTTGGACCTGGCTCTACCGCATCACCACCAACCACTGCCTCAACATGATCCGGAGCCGGAAATCGTGGCGGAAGGCCCTGGAAGGGGTGGGCCGGGAGCAGATCCGGCTGATGGAAGAACCTCAGGAAAACGCGGACTCGGTACTCGTCAATAAAGACTGGTTTGTCAAACAGATGGCTGATGAAGACGAGATCACGCAACGCATCATTTTTTGCTATTACTTCGACGAAATGACGCAGGAAGAGATCGTGGACAAGCTCGGCATCTCGCGTAAAACCGTATATAAGAGGCTCAAGAAATTCATGGACAAGGCCCGGGAGAAATTATGAGCGAAACCGGATGCCCCAAACCCCTGCAGATCGTGACCTACTTCCTGGAAGGAGGAAGTCCGGACGGTCTTATGGACGGCCACGTGCGCGCCTGCCCGGCCTGCTCGGCCCAAATCCAGGAGTTGGAAGCCGACCGGAAAGCCTTCCTGGTCAAGCATCCCTTCTCTTCTTTCATGGCGGATTTGGAAAAACGACGGCCCGCCAGAACAGGATTGGGAGATGTCTTTAAGCGCGTCCTTGGGTCGGGAGTGCTCCGCGCGGCGGTGGCCATGGCGGGCGTCGCGACCCTCATGATCGTCGTCATCGGCCGGTACGACCGCACCCCCGAGATCCTTTCCAAGGGCGGCGTGGACCTCCGTTTCTACGTCGGAGGCGCCGCGGGCCGTGATCCCGAGCCGGGCTCCAACGGCATGAAACTCCCGCCGGAATCCGCCGTCCAGTTCGTCTATTCCACCTCCGCCGATCAGACCCAACTCCTGCTGGTGGGCGTGGAACAGAACGGCGCCCTCTCCGTTTACTATCCGTCCGGGGGCACCGGAAGCGCGACGGTCGAGGCCGGGGACCAGAAAAAGCTCCCGCAGGCTTTGCGCTGGCAGCCGAAGACCGATTACGAACGCTTCTACGCCATCTTCTCCAAGGATACTTTGACATTGGACGCCGTCCGGAAGGCTCTGGACCAGCTGAAGACTTCGGGAAAAAGCGTTGAACAGACCGCGCGGCTTCCGTTACCCTATCCTCAGGCTTCGACGATCCTTTATCGAAAAGCCCCCTGAGGAATGACTTCTCTGAAAAAGTTCATCAGTTTTTGGGCGCTTCTGCTTGGCTGCCTCCTGTCGGCGAACGCGGCGAGGGCGTCGGTCCATCGCATCGCTTTGATCGTCGGCAATAACCAGGGCAGCGACACGAAGCCTTTTCTCCGTTACGCCGAGCAGGACGCCAAGAACCTCTCGGCTGCGCTGAAGCAGGTCGGGGGGTTCGCCCCAGCCGACGTCCATCTCCTCTTGGATCAGAGCGCCGGGGATGTCATGGCGGAGGCTCGCTCCCTTCAGTCTAAGACCGGGCGCTTGCTGAAAGGGCCTGACGACCAGGTTCTTTTCCTTTTCTATTATTCGGGTCATTCTGAAGGCGATTTGATGGAGCTGGGTCCCTCCCAGCTCAATTTTCCCGACCTGTACGCGGAGCTGAAAAAGATCCCGTCGACGGCCCGCGTCCTCATTCTCGACACCTGCCAGAGCGGGAGGATGATCCAGACCAAGGGCGGCATTCCCATCCCTCCCCTGTCCATCCCCTCCGAAGAAGCGCGGCTTCCCAAAGGCGAGGTCTTCATCACCTCGAGCATGCCCCTGGAAGATTCCATCGAGTCCTCCGAGTTTCAGGGTTCCCTCTTCACGCAGACGTTCATCTCGGGCCTTCGGGGAGCGGCCGATTTCGATTTGGACGGACGCGTCTCCTTGAACGAGGCCCTCTCCTTCGCGGGCCAGTACACGCCGTTGAAGGCGGACGCCGTCCAAAAGCGCCAACACCCTACCTACGACGTCAACTTATCCGGCGCGGGCGAGATCTACATGACGCAGATCATGGCGGGCGCCCCCCTTCTTTTCTTATCACCACCGGATGCGGGGACGTTCCTGATCTACGAGCGCTCATCGCGGGCATTGATCGCCGAAGTCCCAAAAAAGACCGGGGCGCCGCGCTATGTGGCCCTGCCCGTCGGAGATCTCTCGGTGAGAAAGACGGTCGGCAATTATTATCAGGACGAATCGGTCGCCACTGAAAACGGCGGCCTTTACTATTTCCACGAAGACGCTTCCAAACGGGTGAAGCTCAGCCCCGCGCGACGGATCTTTGTGGAAGGGCCTCAAAAAACCTCCGGTGCGGTCACCCTCCATGAAGGCGAATCGGTGCGCCTGCGGCTGAAAGAAACGGTTTCCACCAAAACCGCCCACGCGGGCGACCAGATCCGTCTGGAGGCGGCGGAGGACGTTTACGTGAACGGACGGCTGGTCATCACGGCCGGCTCTGCGGCCAAGGGGGAGGTGGAGGCCTTGAGAAAGAAGCGCGGCATCGTCCACGGCGAATTGGTCTGCCGCTTGGGATATGTGCAGGCGGTGGACGGTCAATGGGTGCCGTTGGAAGGCCTCGTGTCCCGCAGCCCTTCGGGACTTAAGGAAATGCCGGAGGGGACCACCTCCGATCCCCTGTCGCCGACGGGGTCGGACACGGAAAAGGACATTGCCTCCGGCCTGACCGCCTTTTTCTTCCTGCCCTTCTACCCCCTCTTCATGGGCCGGGACGCCGTCCTGCAGGAGGGGACCCTGTTCGAGGCTTTTGTGGCGCGCGACACCGCGATACGGTAAGAGGAAAACGAATGGCGTTCTTTCGGGGGAAAGTTCGGGACATCTTCGGTTGCGACCTGCGCTCGCTCGCCTTTTTCCGCATCGGCCTGGCGACCCTCATCCTTCTGGACCTGATCGACCGCTCGCGGGATTTGAGGGCCCACTACACGGATTGGGGCCTCATGCCCCGCGCGGCCTTGATCGACCTCTTTCTGCACCCGTCCTGTCTCTCTCTCCATTTCATCAACGGGACCTGGGAATGGGCGGCCTTTCTCTTCCTGGTGGCGGGACTCTTCGCCGTCGGTTTGCTCGTCGGCTATCGGACGCGGCTGATGACGGTTGTGTCTTGGATTCTGCTCGTCTCGCTCCAAAACCGGAATCCGCTGGTCCTGCAGGGAGGCGACATCCTCTTCCGAGTCGTTGCCTTCTGGGCGATGTTCCTCCCTCTCGGCGCGCGCGCCTCGATGGACCGTTACCTCGAGAAGCAGCAGGGTATTGCCGAACCGGGGGAAACCGTCGTCCTCTCCTGGGCCACGGCCGCCGTCCTGATCCAGGTCTGCCTTCTCTATGTCTACGCGGGGGTCCTCAAGACAGGCGTTGAGTGGACGCGCGACTACACCGCCGTCTACTACGCCCTTCACGTGGATCAATTGACGACGCCGCTCGGCCACTGGCTGCTCGATTATCCGCGCGTCATGAAGGCCATGACCTACCTGACGATCAAAATCGAAATCTTCGGCCCCCTTCTTTTCTTCATGCCCGTTTTCACCGGCTTCTTTCGCCTGCTGGCCATCGTCCTTCTAGCCGGGCTTCAGATGGGCTTCGGGTCCACGATGAGGATCTACATCTTCCCGTGGACTTGCATCTGCGCCACCGTGCCCATGATCCCTTCCGTCTTTTGGGACAAGCTGCCGGCGAAGATCCGGGCCTTGAGCGCCTACGGACCGCGCCTTGCCGAATGGCTGAAGACCCGATTCTTTTTCGACAAGCTGCTCCGACACCTTCCTCCCAAGCCTGTTTCCACCCGCCTTTCGACGTGGGCGAACGTGACAGCGGGACTCTTCCTGCTCTACGTTTTCGTCTGGAACCTGGGGACGCTTCCGGCCAGCATGAACAAGAAGCGCATCGACGTCCCCAGGAAGCTCAAATGGATAGCCTCGGTGCTGCGCCTGGACCAGACCTGGAACATGTTCGCGCCGTATCCCCTCAAGGACGACGGCTGGTACGTCATCCCGGGCGTCCTGAAGAACAATCAAGAGGTGGACGTTTTCCGGGGCGGCGGTCCGGTGTCCTGGGAGAAGCCCAAGTACGTGGCCTACATGTACAAGAATCAGCGCTGGCAGAAATACATGATGAACCTGTGGAGCAAGGATTTTTCCGAATTCCGGCTCTACTACGGCAGATACCTGTGCCGGGTCTGGAACGACCACCACAAGGGTGGGGAGCAGTTGGACCACTTCAGCATCAACTACATGCGCCAGGACACGCGGCTGAACGGCGAAGCCGCGCCCCAAAAGGTCGATCTGTGGGATCATTATTGCTTCAAGGTGCCGGAGACGGCGCCCTTATCCGAGACGAAACCCGCGAAACCGTCGGCGCCGGTGAAGTGATTTACGATTGGACCTTGGCAAGCTTCATCTTGTGCGCGCTCTCTTCTAGCGGCACGGGATAGTTTCCGGTAAAGCACGCGTCGCAGAACCATTCGCCGGGATTCTTCTCGAACCAGTAGAGACCCTTCGTCGACAGGTAACCCAACGAATCCGCGCCGATGTACTTGCGGATCTCCTCCACGGAATGAGAGGAGGCGATCAGCTCGCCCCGGCTGGGCGTGTCGATGCCGTAGAAACAAGGGTCCGTGGTCGGCGGCGAAGAGATCAGCATGTGGACCTCCTTGGCGCCCGCGTCCCGGATCATCTTCACGATCTTCTTGGAGGTGGTGCCCCGGACGATCGAATCGTCGACGACGATGACCTTCTTGTCCTTGAGCAATTCCTTGACCGGGTTCAGTTTGATCTTCACGCCGAAGTGCCGGATCGAATCCTTGGGCTCGATGAAGGTCCGTCCCACGTAATGGTTGCGGATCAGGCCCAACTGGAACGGGATACCCGACTCCTCCGCATAGCCCAGGGCCGCCGGAACGCCGCTGTCCGGGATCGGGATGACGACGTCGCCCTCGATCTTGTGCTCCCGCGCCAGCTGCTGGCCGAAGCCCTTTCGCATCAGATACACGTCGCGGCCGAAAATGTGGCTGTCCGGACGCGCGAAATAGATGAACTCGAAGATGCACATAGCCTTCTTGTGCGGGATCCCGAACGGCTTTTCGGAATGCATGCCGTCCTTGTCGAACACCAAGACTTCCCCCGGCTCCATCTCGCGCACAAAATCCGCCTCGATCAGGTCGAGAGCACAGGTTTCGCTCGCCACGACCCACGCGTCGCCCTTGCGGCCAACGACCAGCGGGCGCCATCCGAAGGGATCGCGGGCGGCGATCATCCGCGTCTCGGTTAAGAAGACCAGGGAATAGGCCCCCTTCACCTGCTTCAAGGCGTCGACGATGCGCTCGACCAGCGAGCTCTTCGTGGACTGGGCGATCAGATGGATGATCACCTCGGTGTCCATCGTGGACTGGAAGATCGAACCGTGGGCCTCAAGCTCGGCGCGGATTTTCTGGGCGTTCACCAGATTGCCGTTGTGGGCGACCGCCAAACCGCCGCGCGAATAATCCACGGCGATGGGCTGGCAATTCTTAAGCGCGCTTTCGCCGGCCGTCGAATAGCGGACATGGCCGATGGCGCGCGGACCGGACAATTTTTGAAGATTGGTTTCGTTGAAAATTTCGGCGACGTGGCCCATGTCGCGGTGGCTGTACAGATTTTTGCCGTCCGAGGAGACGATGCCGGCGCTCTCCTGCCCGCGGTGCTGCAGGGCGTAGAGCCCCAAATACGCAAGATTCGCCGCCTCCGGGTGATTAAAAATACCGACGACACCACACATAAGACCTCAACCCCCAAGCTTGTGGAGCCCCGACAAAGTCGGGGTGCCGCATTAACCGAAGATATTCGCCTCGAAACCGCTCGACCACACCGCTTCAAGTTCCTTTACTGAAAGGTCAATTAACCCATTGATATTTAATGACTTTCCGGTGGCTTTGCCGATGGCTTTCGCTGGGATCTTTTTCACTCTAGCGGCTTTAAGAAGAGACTGCAAATCCGATTCCTTCACGCTGACGAGAATCCGGGATTGGCTTTCGGCAAAGAGAGCCGCAGCCGCTTTAAGCCCGGTTAATTTGATCGCTCCGAGCGTCACGGTCGCACCCACCATCTGGGGTCCTGTCATGCAGGCCTCCGCCAAGGCGACGCCTAAACCGCCCTCCGAACAATCATGGGCGGAATGGATCCACCCCTTCCGGATGCCCAGCAAGACCAGATCTTGAACCTCCCTTTCCTTCTTTAAGTTCAACGCGGGAGCGTCGCCGCAGACCTTGCCCGAAACGAGCTTCAGCCATTCCGATCCTCCCAGGTCTTTTTCGGAGGCGACGGCGCCGCCGATCAAAACGATGACATCGCCGGATTCTTTGAACCATTGCGTGCGGTGTTGGGAGACGTCGTCCAAGACGCCCACCATGCCGATGGTCGGCGTGGGGAAGATCGCGCTCTCGGGGGCTTGATTGTAGAAGCTGACGTTTCCGGAGATGATCGGGGTTCCCATCGCCTTGCACGCCTCGCCCATGCCGGTCAGGGCTTCCTTGAACTGCCACATGATCTCGGGGTCCTCGGGGCTCGCGAAATTCAGGCAATCGGTCACCGCCAGCGGGCGACCGCCGGAGCAGACGATGTTGCGCGCGGCCTCGGCCACGGCGATCGCGGCGCCGCGCCTGGGATTCAAGTAGACGTAGCGGCTGTTGCAGTCGGCGGTCATCGCCAGGGCTTTTTTCGTAAACTTTCCTTCGGTGTGCGGCTCCTTGATGCGCACGACGGCGGCGTCGGATCCCGGCAGGATAACCGTGTTCGTCCCGACCATGTGGTCGTATTGGCGATAGACCCACCTTTTGCTGGCGATCGTGGGCGAGGCGAGCAGGGCCTTCAACTCTTCGTTCCAATCGAATTTCTTCTTCGCGGCCTTCAAGGCGCCGGCGAATTCGGCGCGGACGCGTTTCAAATATTTCGGGAGTTTGACCGGTCTCTTGTAAACCGGCGCTTCATCCGTAATCGGTCCCGTGGGGATGGTGCCGTGCAACTCGGCGTCGGTGAGGACCTTGACCGTATCGCCTTTGACGACCTTGCCGACGACGGCCGCGTCCAAGTCCCACTTGTCGAAAAGCTTCAGGATCTTGTCTTCCGTTCCCTTCGTCCCGACCAAAAGCATCCGTTCCTGGGATTCCGAAAGCAT